>SMXQ01000138.1 GCA_004356985.1 Alphaproteobacteria bacterium
ATGGATGAAGTTCCGCCGCGACTCCGGCCCCCCGCGTGAGATAGAAACCGATCTGCGGATCGAGCCGGCGACCGGCCAGGAGGCGGCCCAACACTTCGGGGCCATCGTGTGCGCGGCCTTCGGCATGCCGGACCTGGCCATTCCCATGATGGCCGGCATCGTTGACGACCCGCGCTGGCACCTGTTTGTCAGTTACCACGGCGAGGAGCCGGCGGGGGCCGGCGGGCTGTTCGTGGAGGACGGCCAGGGGTGGCTCGAGTGGGGCGCCACCGATGAAGCGTTCCGGCGCCGCGGCAGCCAGGGGGCGATCATGGCGGCGCGCATCGCCCTGGCGGCCGAGCTCGGTTGCGAGAACTTGTTCACCGAAACCGGCGAGGCGGTGGCCGGCGACCCCCAGCATTCCTACGGCAATATCCAGAAAGCGGGATTCGAGGAACTCAGGCTCCGGGCCAATTACGCGCCGGACGCCTAAGCTCCAGCAGGCTGGCGAAAAACCGTTTGAAGCGGTTGCCCATCCTTCGAGATAGGCCCCCCCAGGGCCCTCCTCAGGATCGAGACAGGCCCCTTCAGGGCCTTCCTCAGGATCGAGACAGGCCCCCCAGGGCCTTCCTCAGGATCGAGACAGGCCCCCCAGGGCCTTCCTCAGGATCGAGACAGGCCCCCCCCGGGGCCTTCCTCAGGATAAGGAATGCGTTATTTTCATAACTTACCCTCATGCCGGGGAACGCGCGCAGCGCGTGTCAACTTCTCCTCATGCTGAGGAACGCGCGTAGCGCGTGTCTCGAAGCATCGGGCCACGAAGCAGAGTTTTTCAGCGGCTTGTTAGTGCCGTCACTCGGCGTCCCCGGGCTCGATGCACGGGTCGAGCAGGTAACGGCCCGGCGGCGACATGCGCCGCGCCGTCCCTTCGCGGGCCCTCGGTCGATGAACGGGCGGACGCGCCGGGAAGGGAAGACGGCCGGCGGGCCCGTCAATCCCCGGTGGCGAGGGAATGGCCCTTGCCGGTCAGCTTGCAGACCAGCCAGTCGGGCTTGATGGCGTTCCAGAACCACGGCTGGGCCCAGCCGTGGTCGAGGCAGACGCGCACGGTGCGGGGCGAGATGCGCTGACCGTCCTCGTCGAACAGCGGCAGCTTGCCGCCCGGCTGATGGAGGCCGCGCCTGAGCCATGCCAGTTGCGCGCCCGTGGGCCGGGCCGCCGCCTCGGTCTCGCGGGGCCGGATATTGGTATTTGCTGCGTCCATGCCGTTCCCGGTGTCCCGGGCCTCCCGTCGGCCGGATGTTGCAAGGTGCTTATATGCTACGGTATTTCCATTCTGCTGTCACGGGCGGGCGCGGTGGCGCGCCGGCCATGACAGGGACATCGATGGGCAACGGAGGCGTGATCGGGCCATGGCATGCGTGCTGCTTTACGTGACCGCCGGGGATGCCGATGAGGCGGCGCGCATCGGCCGGGCGCTGGTGGAAGAACGGCTGGTGGCCTGTGCCAACGTGATCCCCGGCGTGCGTTCCATCTACCGCTGGGAAGGAACCGTGCGCGACGAAGGCGAGGCGGTGCTGATCGCCAAGACCATCGAGTCCCGCGCCGAGGCGGCGACGGCACGGATCAAGGCCTTGCACGGCTATGATCTGCCCTGCGTGGTGGTGCTGCCGCTGATCGGCGGCAACGCAGACTTTCTCCGATGGATCGAGAGCGAGACCGGCCCAGGGGAGGCGCCGCCCGATTAGGTGCCGGCGCGGCCCTTTCGCCTGGCCGCCCGGCCGGGCCGCGGGCGCGGTGCCCGCCCGGCGCGGTTGAGGGCGTCGCGGACGCGGTCCCGGTATTCGGGGTCGAACACCACCCGGTCGAGGTCGATGGGCCCGGGCGCGGGGATGGCGGGTTTGCCCACCGGCTTGGCGGGGTCCTTGGTCATGGCCATGGCACCTTGGGCATTCATTGCTTCGTCCACCTTTTCGGCGACCTCGTGACGCGCCGCCCCGGTGCGCTCTTGGCAATCTTCCCCGCCCCCTGATAAGCTAGTCGCCCAATGGGGCGCCGCCTGGGCATAAGTGTGGTTAAATTGTGATATTTCAATGTCTTTGAGAGTCTTAATCAGGTAATATATCAATGATATGCCGACCGGAAACGGTCGATTCTTGCGGCTTTTCCGCGGCCTTGACAAATAAGCCTTCGGTTCGATCCGGGTGCGGTGTATGAAGGCCCGGCGGCGCTGCGCCCCCAGCGATCCCGACCGATCAGACCAGGGCCCCTCATGACAGCCCTCTCCGCCCGCATCTCGCAAGGATTTTGCCTTCTCGGCCACGCCTATATGCATCTTCTGGTGGCGCTGTTCCTCACCATCGTGCTCGGCCTGGAGCGCATCTGGGAACGGCCCTACGCGGATCTGATCGGCGTTTGGACCGTCGGTGCGCTGTTGGTGGGGCTGTTGGCGCCTTTGGCGGGGTATCTGGGCGATAGGTGGTCGACACCGGGGATGATGGCGATCTTCTTTCTCGGCTCCGGTGGGGCGGCCATGGCCTGCGGCCTGGCCGACGGGCCCTTGGCCCTTGGCTTCGCCCTTGGCGCGCTTGGCCTGTTCGCCTCGATCCTTCATCCCGTGGGCATGGCTTGGCTGGTGCGTGTTTCCCTCAACAGGGGCATGGCGCTGGGCGTGTTCGGGGTGTTCGGCAACCTTGGCGTCGCCGGCGCGGGCATCATGGCCGCGGTCTTGATGGATGGCATCAGCTGGCGCGCGGCGTTCGTGGTGCCGGGCGCGGTCTCCCTGGCGACCGGGCTGGTGCTGGTGGGCTGTATCGCCGCGGGGCTGGTGGGCGACGAGGGCCGCGACCGCGCCCCCCAGGAAGAGGCCAGCCGGGCCGACATGTTGCGCACCTTCTTGTCCCTTTCGGCGACGGTGTTTTTCGGCGGGCTGATCTACCAGAGCACCCAAGTCGCCCTGCCCAAGGCGCTGACCTTGAGGCTGCCCGGGCTCGAAGACGGCGGCCTGCTGGCCATCGGCATGCTGTTCACGGCGATCTACTTGACCGGCGGGACAATGCAATTGGTGGGCGGTTGGCTGGCCGACCGTTACCCCCTGAAATGGGTGTACCTGTGGACTTACCTGTTCCAGGTGCCCTTCCTGTTTGCCGCCGCGGCGCTCACCGGCGTGCCGTTCGTGGTGGCGGTGGTGGTGATGGTGGTCCTCAACGTCGGTTCCCTGCCGGCCGAGAACAGCCTGCTGGCGCGGTACACGCCGGTGCGTTGGCGCGGCTCGGCGTTCGGCGCCAAGTTCGTGCTGTCGCTCGGCGTGACCCCGGTGGCGGTGCAGCTGGTGTCCTGGATCCAGGGCGCCACGGGCGGCTTCTTCTGGCTTTTCACGCTGCTCGGCGGAGCGGGATTGCTGGGGGTCATCGCCATCCTTCGGTTGCCGGGGGATGACAAAGCGATCACCCGGCAGGCGATAGCCGGCGTCGCCGAATAAGAAGATCCCGGGCCCGGAAGTGTTCTAACCCGTCGCCGCCGCCAGGGCCTGGTCGAGATCGGCGATGAGGTCCGCCG
Source organism: Alphaproteobacteria bacterium (assembly GCA_004356985.1). GTDB lineage: Bacteria > Pseudomonadota > Alphaproteobacteria > SMXQ01 > SMXQ01 > SMXQ01. The sequence goes on from SMXQ01000138.1 coordinate 3,538, forward strand.
CGTCCTCGATCCCCACCGACAGGCGCACCACGTCGGGCCCGGCGCCGGCCGCCGCGCGCGCCTCGGCGCTAAGCGCGCGATGGGTGGTCGAGGCGGGGTGGATGATCAGGGAGCGGGTGTCGCCGACATTGGCGAGATGGGAAAACAAGCGGCAGGCCTCGACCATTTTGACGGCCGCGCCGTAGCCGCCCACGAGCCCGAAGGTGAGAACCGCTCCGGCGCCGTCGGGCAGGTATTTGGCCGCGAGATCGAAGCTCGGGCTCGAGCCCAGGCCGGCGTAGGACACCCAGGCCACGCCCGGCTTGGTTTCGAGATGGCGGGCCACTTGGAGGGCGTTTTCACAATGGCGCGCCATGCGGAGCATCAGCGTCTCCGCCCCGGTCAGGGTGAGAAAGGCGGTCATGGGCGCCATGGCCGGCCCGAAATCGCGCAGGCCCACGGCGTGGCCGTACACGGTATAGGCCAGGGCCCCGAATTTTTCCGCGAAGCGCATGCCGTGATAGGCTTGGTTGGCTTCGGTCAGCGCCGGATAGCGCCCGTCCCAGTTAAATCGCCCAGAATCGACGATCATGCCGCCGATGGCGTTGCCGTGCCCGCCGATGAACTTGGTGGTGGAGTACACGGTGATATCGGCGCCCCAGTCGAGCGGCCGGCACAGGGCCGGCGTCGCCAGGGTGTTGTCGACCATCAGCGGGACCTTGGCATCGCCGGCGATGGCGGCGACGGCTTCGAGATCCACCACCAGCCCGCCGGGGTTGGACAGGGTTTCGCAGAAGATCGCCTTGGTGCGGGGGGTGATCGCGGCGCCGAAGTTGTCCGCAATGGTGGGATCGATGAAGGTGACCCGCCAACCCAGGCGGGCGAAGCTTTGGCTGAATTGGGTGACCGAGCCGCCATAGAGGTTTCGCGACGCGACGAAATGATCGCCCGGTTCCAACAAGGGCAGGAAGGCGAGGAACTGGGCGGCCTGGCCCGATGCCGTGGCGATGGCCCCGGCGCCGCCGTCGAGCGCCGCCATCTTTCCTTCAAGGGCCTGGACCGTGGGATTGGTGATGCGCGAATAGGTCTGGCCGATTTCATCGAGGTTGAACAGCCGGGCGGCATGATCGGTATCTTCGAAGACGTAGGATGCCGTCTGATAGATCGGCGTGATGCGCGCGCCTGTGGCCGGGTCGGGCGCGGTGCCGGCGTGCACGGCCCGGGTCGAAAGGCCGCTATCTTTCAAGGGATCACCGGTGATTTTCATGGGATCAAGGGTGCGGTCTGGCATCTGCCGGTGGTCCTGGAAACGGCTGGGGCACGCCGTTGTAGTAATATATTACAGTCTCTCTAAGCACCGAAAAACAAACGGATATTCCGGTTGACTTGCGTGCAAGCTCTGGCATACTCCGCCGCCGTGATGAAGGCGGGACGGTATCAGAGAGCCGGGCCGCTGGCAAACCCGCTGGGCCTAGTGCCCCATTCCAAGGAAAAGGGCGATGAAGACCTACACAGCGACGCCCAAGGACATCGAAAAGAAGTGGATTCTGATTGATGCCGATGGGCTGGTTCTCGGCCGCTTGGCCGCGGTGGTGGCGAGCCGATTGCGCGGCAAGCACAAGCCCACCTACACGCCGCACATGGATTGCGGCGACAACGTCATCATCATCAATGCCGAAAAGGTGCACCTGACCGGCAAGAAGCTGACCGACAAGAAATATTACCGGCATACCGGCTATCCGGGCGGCATCAAGGAAACCACGCCCGAGAGGATCTTCGCGTCCAAGCATCCCGAACGGGTGGTTGAGAAGGCGATCGACCGCATGATCCCGAAGGGGCCGCTGGGCCGGGCCCAGCTTCGCCACCTGCGCGTTTATGCCGGCGCGGCCCATCCCCACGAGGCCCAGAGCCCCGAAGTGCTCGACGTCGCGGCGATGAACCCGAAGAACAAGAGGAGCAACTAGGATGGCCGAAGACGACAAGGTCACCGAGAACGAGGCCGAGGCCGCGAAGGAGCCCAAGGCCGAGGCCGCCAAGGAGAAAGCGGCTAAGCCTAAGGCCAAGGCCAAGGCCAATCCAAAGGCCAAGGCCAAGGCCAAGCCCAAGGCTAAGCCCAAGGCCAAGGCTTCCAAGGCCCCCAAGGCGGCGAAAGAGCCGGAGACCAAGGCCCCCGAGGCGGCGAAAGGGGAAGTGACCGAGGCGCCCGCCGAGCCCGAAGCCGAAGCGGCGCCGGCCCCGGCCCAAGAGGACGGAGAGGGCCGGACCATCACCGATCTCGCCGATCTCGGCACCGCCGCCGGCGGCACCAAAGCGGCGGAACACGAGGCGCTGCCCGAGCCCAAGATCGACGACCACGGCAGGTCGTACGCGACCGGCAAGCGCAAGGACGCCGTCGCCCGGGTCTGGATCAAGCCCGGCACGGGGCGGATCATCGTCAACACCCGGCCCTTGGAAACCTATTTCGCCCGGCCGGTTTTGCGCATGATCATCGGCCAGCCCTTCGCCGCGGCGGCGCGCGTCGATCAATACGACGTGACCTGCACGGTCAAGGGCGGCGGGCTTTCGGGCCAGGCCGGCGCCGTGCGCCATGGTATTTCCAAGGCGCTGACCCTGTACGAGCCGGCGCTGCGCAAGCCGCTCAAGTCGGGCGGGTTTCTCACCCGCGATTCCCGCGTCGTGGAACGCAAGAAATACGGCCGCCACAAGGCGCGCAAAAGCCACCAGTTCTCCAAGCGCTGAGCCTGGCGGATCGCTTTTCGGAGAAGGGCGTCCCCAAGGGGCGCCCTCTCTCTTTGGGGGTTGCGGTCAATTGCCGAACCGTTCATGTATTGGTCGGGCCATGAAGGGCTAGACGGCTTGAGGGAAAGACAATGAACGCCAGCGTAAACACCATCCCCGTCGGCATCCTTGGCGCGTCGGGCTATACCGGTGCGGAACTGGTGCGCCTGCTCGCCCGCCATCCCAACGCCGATGTCCAATTAGTGACCGCCGATAGGCGGGCGGGCGAGGAGATGGGGGACGTCTATCCCCACCTCGCCGGGGTCGGCTTGCCGGCGCTCTCGCGCTTGGAGGATGCCGATTTCTCGGCCCTGGAAACGGTCTTCTTAGGGCTGCCCCACGGCACCACCCAGGAGGTGGTGAAGGGCCTGCCGGGGCATCTCCGGGTGATCGATCTTTCCGCCGATTTCAGGTTCCATGATACCGCCGCCTACGCCCAGTGGTACGGCCATCCGCACCGCGCGCCCAAGCTCCAGGCCAACGCGGTTTACGGTCTCACCGAATTGAACCGCGAGGCCATCGCCGGGGCGCGGATCATCGCCAATCCGGGCTGCTATCCCACGGCATCGCTGCTGCCGTTGGTGCCCTTGGTCGAAGCCGGACTGATCGCCACCGACGACATCATCATCGACGCCAAGTCCGGCGTATCGGGCGCCGGGCGGGCCGAGCGCGAGGCCAGCCTGTTCGCCGAGGTGTCGGAAGGCATCCATGCCTACGGGATCGCCGACCACCGCCACGCCCCGGAGATCGAACAAGCCCTGAGCGAAGCCGCCGGCAGGGACGTCATGGTCAGTTTCACGCCCCATTTGGTGCCCATGAACCGGGGCATACTGGCCACCATTTACGTGCGCCTCAACGACGGCGCCGGGGTTGGCGATCTCCGGGCCGAACTCCAGGCGCGTTACGGGGGAGAACCGTTCGTGCGGGTGACCCCCCAAGGGGTCGCCCCGGCGACCCGGCACGTGCGCGGCTCCAACCACTGCCTGATCGGCGTCTTCGCCGACCGCGTGGAAGGCCGCGCCATTCTCATCTCCGCCATCGACAACCTGGTCAAGGGCGCCTCGGGCCAGGCGGTGCAGAACTTCAACCTGGTGTCCGGCTTGGATGAGAGCTTAGCGCTGGAACAAGTTCCCCTCTTCCCGTGAGGACCAAGACCGGCATGATCAGAGAGTTCAACGGCATCAGCCCCAAGATCCACGAGACCGCCTTCATCGCCGAGTCCGCCGACATCATCGGCCGCGTCGAGATCGGCGCCAATTCGTCGGTCTGGTTCGGCGTGGTGATCCGCGGCGACATGAATTACATCCGCATCGGCGCCAATACCAATATTCAGGACGGCACCGTGATCCACGTGGATTCCGAGGGGGAACATTGGAACGGCTTGCCGACCCTGATCGGCGACAATGTCACCGTGGGGCACCGGGCGATGCTCCATGCCTGCACCCTGGAGGATCATTCCTTCGTCGGCATGTCGGCGACGGTGCTCGACGGGGCGGTGGTGGAATCCGGCGCCATGGTGGCCGCTGCCGCCCTGGTGACGCCGGGCAAGCGGGTGCTCTCGGGCCAGCTTTGGGGCGGCACGCCGGCGCGCTACATGCGCGACCTGCGCCAGGACGAAAAGGATTATTTCGACCTGGTGACCGCGCATTACATGGAAATTTCGGGGAAGTACTAGCAGGCCGCTGAAAATTCCTGCCTTGTGGCCCGATGCTTCGAGACACGCGCTACGCGCCTTCCTCAGCATGAGGAGAGTTTGACACGCGCTGCGCGCGTTCCCCGGCATGAGGGTAAGTTGACACGCGCTGCGCTCCCCGGCATGAGGGTGAGTTATGGAAATAACTCATTCCTTATCCTGAGGAAGGCCCTGGGGGGGCCTGTCTCGATCCTGAGGAAGGCCCTGGGGGGCCTGTCTCGAAGGATGGGCAACTGCTTCAAACGGTTTTCAGCAGCCTGCTAGGGCAGGAATTCCGTGACCAGCCCGGCGACCCGATCGGGCTCTTCCAGGTGTGCCGCGTGGCCGGCGCCGCTGACGATTTCAAGCCCGTTCGACCCCGCCAGCCCGGCTGCATAGGCGTGGCCATGGGCCAGCGGCACCATGGCGTCTTCGGCGCCCCAGATCACCAAGGCCGGGCAGGTTACCCGGTGCAGCCGGTTGACTAGGCTGCGGTTGTAGAAATACGGCGGCCTGAAGCCGATGAAGGAGGCGAATCGCAGCATCTGGTAGCGCCGCATTTCGTCGTCGATCTCGCCGCGCCCGTCGGGAAACAGTTGGTTGCCGAGCTTTGTGTCGCCGGCCGCGAACAGCATCCGCCGGAGCCCGGCATGATCGACCCCGCGTTCGGGCTGGGCCATCATGAAGACGTCGCCGATGGGCGCGCCGGCCACGAACAGGCCGCAAGCCCCGATCAGGGTGAGCGAGCCCACGCGCTCGGGGTGGCGGACGGCGAGCTCGGCGGCGATCCAACCGCCCATGCAATGGCCGACCAGGTCGAAGCGGTGGATCTCGAGGGCGTCCAAGACCTCGAGGGTGTGGTAGACCGCGTCTTCGACGGTCGACAGGTCCTGGTATTCCGCGCTCTCGGCGCAACCGGGATGGGCGGGCGCGACCAAGCGGCGGGCGCGGGCCAGCGCCTGGTGGAAGGGGAAGGGATCGGCCCCAACCCCGTGAAGGTCGGCGAAGCCGTGCAGATACACCAGGGGCGCGCCGTCGCCGGCCTCGAAAACAGCCACGTCGCGGCCCCCGGCTTCGATCACCCGGGCGGTCATCGTGGGGCCCCGGAGCGGGCGAGCTCGCCTTCCATTTCGTCTTCCGTATGGGGGAAACGTTGGGCGAAGACCTTGGCCGAATATTCACGCAGGCGCGGCGCCACCTGGGTGGCGAACCGTTCCATGGACGCGCATGTGAGGCCGTCGGGCATGTTGCCGAGGTGGAACTGGATCAAAAGATTGCCTACCTCGGATTTGTCGATCAGGTTCTTGAGCCGTTCATAGACCGTGTCCGGGCCGCCGACGATGATGGAATTGGAACGGTCCAGTTCTTCCCAGTCCTCGGCGTCGCCCAGCAGCTTGCGTCCGGGCTTCGAGTTTTCCAAATATTCCCGCCAGGCCTTGGCCGGCATGTAGGGCACGCCGGGCCCGAAGGTGAGCTGGCGGCCTTCCGTCCGGAGATGGCCCTTGAGCAGGTTCTTGAGGAAATACCAAACCCCTTCCTCGCATTCTTGGCGCGCCGTTCGGTCGTCCTCGCCGACATAGGCGGACAGCAAGATGCCCATGCGGAAGGGATGATACTTGCGGCCGTGGTCGGCCAGGACCTTGGCGAATTGATCCTTGGCCTGTCCGGTGGCGCTGCCGTGGCTGCGCGAGGACAGGAAATAGCAATAGCCGCGCTTGGCGCATTCGACCAGGGTGCTGGGGCTGCGCGAGCCGGGCACCCAGATCGGCGGATGGGGCTTCTGCAGGGGTTGGGGCCAGGGATTGACGTAGCGCAAGGGGAAATGCCGGCCTTCATGGATGAAGGGCCCGTCCTCGGTCCAGGCGCGGACGATGAGGTCCAGCGCCTCCCAGAACTTTTCCCGCGACGGCGCCGAGGGAACGTCGTAATTGAAGGTCTCGGGCCCCCCTCCTGGCGCGAAACCGGCGATGATCCGCCCATTGGACATCATGTCGAGCATGGCGTATTCCTCGGCCACGCGGAGCGGATTCATGTGCAGCGGCAGGAGATTGCCCAGCACCACGATCTTGGCGTGGCTGGTGACCTGGGTCAGGGCGGCGGCGATCAGATTGGGTGAAGGCGCCAGGCCGTAGACATTCTGGTGATGCTCGTTCAGCACCAGCCCATCGAAGCCGAGGCGATCGGCCAGCGCCATCTGGTCGATGTAAACCTGGTAAAGGCCCTTTGATTTCTCCGAATCCCAGAGCGCGTTGGGCACCGTGACCCAGCCGGTATCGTATTTTTCGTCGAAATCCGCCGGAAGATACGGGTAGGCCAAGAAGTGCCAGCAGAACAACTGGGCGGGAATCATGATGGGTGCTCCTTGCCCTCGGGCTTTATTATTGCCTTACATTTAGCACGTGAATTTCGTATCCGACAAGCGAGCCCGGATCAATGGCCTGGGGTTTGCCAAGCGGTGAATCGATTTCGGAACCGAGACGCCTTTACCAAATTCCCGAATTAATCTAATACTTCCATGGCATTGCCGTATCCCAACGGGCTTGCCGATCCCGTTGGTGGGGCGATGGGGATCGGAGACGGCGGTGCCTGTCCGCCAATCGGTGAGAAGCGGGCCAATTTTCGGGAAGTCCACTGACCCCCGCGTGCAACCAGGGACCGGCGGAGGAAACCTATGCAAAATAACAAAATCGGACTCGGGCGAGCCTTAGGACGGGCGGCCGCCGTGGTGGTTTTTTCCCTCGCCTTGGGCGCCTGTTCGTCGGTTCCCGACTGGGCCAATCCGGTGCAATGGTACAAGGGCACCGCCGAATGGATCAGTGGCGAAGATGAACAGACCATCGCCGCGCGAAGGGCGGCCCGGAGTCCGGAATACGCCCCGCCCGATGCCGATAAGCCGTTCCCGTCCCTGTCGACGGTTCCGGCGCGGCCCCAGGGGATCGCCAACCGTGACCAGCGCCGCCGACAGGTGGAAAGCGGCCTCATCGCCGACCGCGACCGGGCACGGCACGCGGCCTTGGGCCCGGGCGATGATCCGAAGCCGAGCCCGCGATCGGTCCCCGGTGCGCCCGCCCGGCCCGTGCTGGCGGCGCCCAAGACCGCGGCCGTTGCGCCAAAGATCGTTGCCGCTGCGCCAAAGATCGCTGCCGCTGCGCCGGTCACCGGCAACCCGTCCTTCCAGAGGGCCATCGCCCAGCAGTCGGCGGCCGGGGCCGCGACGCGGCGATCCCTGGGCCCGATCCGGCGCAATACCACGGCCATGCCGCCGTCCCCCCGGGGCACGGTCACCTTGATTCCGCCGCGCGCATCAGTGCCCCGCGGCGGCCAGCTCAGGATGGCGACGCCGCCCCGGCCCGTGGCCGGCCCCATCGGCCCGACCGTGCGTTCGGTTCCGGTCGGCACGATTTATTTCGCCAATGGATCGGCGAAGGTTCCCGGTAAATACATCAAGACCTTGCGCGCCATCGTGACCATGCAGAAGCAAAGGGGCGGGACCCTGCGGGTGATCGGCCATGCCTCGAGCCGGACCCGGGACACCAAGCCGCTTGGCCATCAGCTCGCCAACTTCCGCATCTCCCTGGCCCGGGCAAAGGCGGTCGCCCGCCTGTTGGAGCGCCATGGGACGCCGCCCGGCAGCGTCGCGCTCTCGGGCGTGGCCGACAACCAGCCGGTCTATCACGAGTTCATGCCCTTGGGCGAAGCCGGCAACCGGCGGGCGGAAATTTACCTCGATTATTAACCTTTTAGGGGGTAAACCATCGCCGCCATGGTGCCGCCTCAATGCCGGGGCAGGATCCGGCCCGGATCGTTCACATGGAAGAAGAATTTCATAGGATAAAGCGTCTCCCGCCCTACGTGTTCGCCGAAGTCAACGCCATGAAGGCGGCCGCCCGGGCGGCGGGGGAGGACATCATCGATTTCGGCATGGGCAATCCGGACCAGCCGACGCCGGCGCATATCGTCGAAAAACTGGTGGAGGTGGCGCGCGATGGGCGCACCCACAGGTATTCGAATTCGCGCGGCATACCTGGCCTGCGCCGGGCCCATGCGGCTTATTACGAACGGCGATTCAACGTCCAAATCGATCCGGAATCGGAAAACATCGTCACCCTCGGTTCCAAGGAGGGCCTGGCCAATCTCGCCCAGGCCATCACCATGCCCGGCGACATGGTGCTGGCGCCCAATCCGAGCTATCCCATCCATCCCTACGGCTTCATCATCGCCGGCGCCAATGTCCATCACATTCCCATCGGTCCCGGGTTCGATTTCCTGGCCGGCCTGGAACGCGGCGTCAAACAGGCGGTGCCCACCCCCAAGGCGCTGATCCTCAACTTCCCGGCCAATCCCACGGCCCAGGTGGTGGATCTCGACTTCTACGGCCAGGTCATCGATTTCTGCCGCCACCACGGCATTTACGTGCTTTCCGACCTGGCCTACGCCGAGATTTATTTCGACGATCCGCCGCCCTCGATCCTGCAGATTCCCGGGGCCAAGGAAATCGCCATCGAATTCACCTCGGTCTCCAAGACCTACAACATGCCCGGCTGGCGCATCGGCTTCGCGGCGGGCAACAAGAGGCTCATTCATGCCTTGACCCGCATCAAATCCTACCTCGATTACGGCGCCTTCACGCCGATTCAGGCCGCCGCCGCCCACGCGCTGAACGGACCCCAGGATTGTGTCGACGGGATTCGCGCGCTTTACCGCGAACGCCGCGACGTTTTGGTCAAGGGGTTGGCCGAGGCCGGCTGGGATATTCCGCCGCCGCCGGCGACCATGTTCGCCTGGGCGCCCTTGCCCGCGCATTTCGCGGAACTGGGGTCCCTGGAATTTTCCAAGCTGCTTTTGCGCGAGGCCAAGGTCGCGGTTTCGCCGGGCATCGGCTTCGGTGAATACGGCGACGGCCATGTCCGCATCGCGCTGGTGGAAAATACCCAGCGCATTCGCCAGGCGGTCCGCAATATCAAGCAATTCTTCCGCTCCGCCGGGGTCGTCGCCGACGGTGGGGACAAGCAGGCCGCCGCCTCTTGAACCAGCCCCTCAACATCGCCATCGCCGGGCTTGGCACGGTCGGCGCCGCCACCGTGCGGCTGTTGCGGGATCACCGCGCGCTGCACGCCCAGCGGTGCGGCCGGGATATCGTGATCTCCGCGGTTTCGGCCAGGGACCGCGGCCGCGACCGGGGCTTTGAGCTCGGGGACATCCAATGGGTGGACGATCCCTTGGAGCTGGCGCGCCGGCCCGGGATCGACGCGGTGGTGGAATTGATCGGCGGGTCCGACGGCATCGCCAGGGAACTGGTGGAGACGGCCCTGGCGGCCGGCCGCCACGTGGTGACCGCCAACAAGGCGTTGCTGGCCCATCACGGCACGGCGCTCGCCCGCCTGGCCGAAGGGAATGGGGGTTCGCTGCGTTACGAGGCCGCGGTGGCCGGCGGCATTCCCATCGTCAAGGCGCTGCGCGAAGGCTTGGCCGGCAACGCGGTGGATCGCATTTACGGAATTCTCAACGGCACCTGTAATTATATCCTCACCACCATGCGTGAAAGCGGCCGCGAATTCGACGACGTGCTGGCCGAGGCCCAGGCGTTGGGATATGCCGAAGCCGATCCCAGTTTCGACGTCGACGGCGTGGATACGGCCCACAAGCTGGCCATCCTGACCGCCCTTGCCTTCGGCACCGAGGTCGATTTCGATGCCATCCATATCGAGGGCATTCGCGGCGTGACCGCCGACGACATCCGCTTCGCCGAGGAGTTGGGCTATCGCGTCAAGCTGCTGGGCATCGCCCGGCGCACCGGCCATGGCATCGAACAGCGGGTTCATCCCTGCCTGGTGGCGCGCACCACGCCCGTCGCCCATGTCGAAGGCGTCTATAACGCGGTGGTGGCGGACGGCGATTACGCGGAAACCACCGTCTACCAGGGCAAAGGCGCCGGCGGCGGGCCCACCGCTTCGGCCGTGGTCGCCGATATCATGGACGTCGCCCGGGGCGACTTTGTGCCGACATTCGCCATTCCCGCAGGCGATCTCGCGCCGTCCAAGCCGGTTTCCATGGAACGCCATAACGGGCCGTTCTATATCTGCATGACCGTTCGCGACGAGCCCGGCGTCATGGCGGAGATCACGGCGATCTTCCGGGACGAAGCGATATCGCTTGAGTCCATGCTCCAGCGGGGACGCGCCCCGGGCGAACCGGTGCCGGTGGTGCTGACCACCCACGAGACCGAAGAGGCGGCCATGGGCCGGGCCCTGGCGCTGATCAGCGGCCTCGACACCATGATCGCGCCGCCGCGCATGATCAGGATCGAGACCCTTTAGCGGTGGGGTTCAAAACCCTCTATAATCAAGTGGTCCATAACCCGGTATCGGCGGTGCGCCGGATGTCCGGAAGGGGAGGGTGGCATGGATGACGTAATGGATCGAAATTTGGCGTTGGAAGCGGTTCGGGTCACCGAGGCGGCGGCGTTGAGCGCCTCGCGGTTGATGGGCCGCGGCGATGAGATGGCGGCGGACCAGGCGGCGGTCGATGCCATGCGCAACGCCCTCAACAGCCTGGAAATCGAAGGCACGGTGGTGATCGGCGAGGGCGAACGTGACGAGGCGCCGATGCTCTTTATCGGCGAAAAGGTCGGCAAGGGCGGGCCCAAGATCGACATTGCCCTGGATCCCCTGGAAGGCACCACCATCACCGCCAAGGGCGGCAACAACGCGCTCGCCGTCATCGCCATGGCCGAAGAGGGGGGCTTCCTCAACGCGCCCGATGTCTACATGGACAAGATCGCCGTGGGCGCCGGCCTGCCTGATGACGTGGTGGATCTCGACCAAACCCCGGCCCAGAACCTCGAGCAGCTTTCCAAGGCGCTCAAGAAAGACGTGTCGGATTTATTGGTCTGCATTCTCGACCGGCCGCGCCACGAGGAGTTGATCAAGGCGGTCCGCGCCGCCGGCGCCCGGATCATGCTGATTTCCGATGGCGACGTGTCCGGCGTCATCGCCACGTCGGAGCCCAATAGCGGTGTCGATATCTATATCGGTTCCGGCGGCGCGCCCGAGGGCGTGTTGGCGGCCGCGGCACTGCGCTGTATCGGCGGTTTCTTCCAAGGAAGGCTGTTGTTCCGCAACGACGACGAGCGCCGCCGCGCCGCCCGCTGGAAGATCGATGACCTGGACCGGAAATACGATCTCCTGGATATCGCGTCGGGCAACGTGATGTTCGCGGCCACCGGCGTCACCGACGGCGCCATGATGAATGGGGTGCGCCGCTTCGCAGACCGGGCGACCACCTATTCCATCGTCATGCGCTCCAAGAGCGGGACCGTGCGGCACATCGAGACCCATCACAACTTCGCCATCAAATCCGGTTTCGTGCCCATGGATAGCTAGAGCACTTTCCAACCAAATTGATTCCATTTGGCCGGATAATGCTCTAGGAACACGGGCATGGCGGGTGCCGATTCCTTGAGAGTAGAACGCTCATTCAGCGGCCTCAACTGGCGGCCGCGGCTTGATGACGACCGCGCGGCCCTGGCGCTGGCGCAAAGGTTCGACCTGCCCGAGATCGTCGGCCGCGCCCTGGCGGCTAGGGGCATCGGGCCTGAAGACGCGGAGTTGTTCCTCAATCCGGCGCTCCGGGTTCAGCTTCCCGATCCGGGGCATCTCAAGGACATGGAACTGGCGGCCGAGCGAATCGCCGATGCCATCGAGGGCGGCGAGGGGATCGCCGTATTCGGCGATTACGATGTCGATGGGGCGACGTCCTCGGCGTTGCTGGCGCGGTTCTGCCGGGCGCTGGGGACGACCATCGAAACCTATATCCCCGATCGCATCAAGGAAGGTTATGGGCCGAACCGCGCCGCCCTGCTGGCGCTCGGTCGGCGCGGCGCCAAGGTGATCATCACCGTGGATTGCGGGGTGAGCGCGTTCGAGCCGCTCGCCGCGGCGCGCGACGCCGGTATCGACGTCGTCGTGGTGGACCATCACGTGGCCGAAGCGCGGTTGCCCGAGGCCCTTGCCGTGATCAATCCCAACCGCCTGGACGACGACAGCCCGCACGGCCAATTGGCGGCGGTGGGGGTCGCCTTCCTTTTAGTGGTGGCGGTCAACCGCGTGCTCAGGAAAAGGGGCTTTTATGCGTCGCGGCCCGAGCCCGACCTCATGGGGTGGCTCGACCTGGTGGCGCTGGGTACGGTTTGCGATCAGGTGCCGCTGACCGGAGTCAACCGGGCGTTGGTGGCCCAGGGGCTGAAGGTGTTGGCTAAGCGGGCCAATCCGGGACTGGTGGCGCTGGCCGACGTGGCCGGGCTGGAGGCCCGGCCCGAGGCCTGGCACCTGGGATTCATGCTCGGCCCGCGCATCAATGCCGGCGGACGGGTGGGGCGGCCCGGCCTCGGCGCCGGCTTGCTCGCCTGCGATGATCCGGCCGCGGCCAAGGCCATGGCGCAAGAGCTCGACGCCTTCAACCAAGAGCGCCGCGAGATCGAGGCCTTGGTGCTGGCCGACGCCATGGCCCAGGCGGAGGGCGTGGGCGGCGGCGACGGCGATCTGGTGTTCGTCGCCGGGGAGGGATGGCATCCCGGTGTCATCGGCATCGTCGCCAGCCGCATCGGCGAAAGGATGCGCCGGCCGGTCTGCGTCGTCGCCATCGATGGCGAGGTGGCCAAGGGCTCGGGCCGCTCGATCGCCGGCATCGACCTTGGGGCCACGGTGATCGCGGCGCGCCAGGTTGGGCTATTGATCAATGGCGGCGGCCACGCCATGGCCGCGGGTTTTACCGTGGCGCGCGACCGTTTGGGGGCGCTGGAGGAATTTCTCGGCGTGCGAATCGCCGCCCAGCACACCGCCCGCGGCGAAGAGGTGGGGCGGACCTTGTTTCATGACGGCGCGGTTTCGGTGGCCGGCGCCACCACCGAGCTGGTGGAGCGCATCAAGGCGCTGGCGCCCTTCGGTTCGGGAAATTCGGAGCCCCGATTCGTGCTGCCCGCGGTCACCGTGGCCAAGGCCCAAATTGTCGGGGAAAATCACCTGCGCCTGTTCGTCCGCGGCCCTGGCGGCGGGCGCATCAAGGCGATGGCGTTCCGCGCCGCCGACCAGCCGCTGGGGGTGGCCCTGCTGCAAACCGGGCGCGCGCCGGTGCACCTGGCGGGCAGGCTTCGCATGGATAACTGGCAGGGCCGCCACGATGTCGAATTCCTCATCGACGATGCCGCACCCGTCGCCTGAGGCGCGGCGGTGAGCGCGGCCGTGCCGCCGCGGCCAACCGCGCCCGTTCATCGGGTGATCCAGTCCGGGCCCCTGGCCCTGTTCGCCGCGCCCATGGCCGCCGGCGCGCTATGGGTGGGGGCGGCGGACTGGCGGCTCGGCGTGCTGGCGGTCATCGGCGGCTTTCTCGGGCTGGTGCTCTACCATGGTTCCTTCGGCTTCACCGCGGCCTACCGCCGGGCCTTCATGGCCCGCGACATGGGCGCGGTGCGGGCGCACGTCGTCATGCTCGCCCTGGCCATGGTGCTGTTCGCGCCGCTGCTGGCCGAGGGCCGGGCGCTGGGGGTTGGCATCAATGGGGCGCTGGCGCCGGCCGACGGCCGCGTCGTCGCCGGCGCCTTCCTGTTCGGCCTGGGCATGCAGATCGCCGGCGGCTGCGCCTCGGGCACCATGTTCGCGCTCGGCGGCGGGTCCCTGCGCATGGTCCTTACCCTGGCGGCATTTTGCGCCGGCGGCTTCTGGGCGACCTTCGATCTGGCGTTTTGGAACACCCTGCCCGGGCTCGGCACGGTGGCGTTCAACCGGGAATTGGGTTGGGGCGGCGCCTTGGCTTTGTCGCTTGGGGTTCTGGCGGTTCTGTGGTGGGCGCTCGGCCGTTTGGCCCGGGGGGCCCAGGCGCCGCTCGGCGGCGGGACCGCGGCGCGTGGGGCGGCGGCGTTGCGCGGGCCCTGGCCGCTGCTTTGGGCGGCGGCGGCCCTGGCATTGCTCAATTTCGCGACCCTGGCGGTCGCCGGCCACCCTTGGTCGATCACCTGGGGGTTGACCCTGTGGGCGGCGAAAGCGGCGCAAGCCTTGGGCTGGGCGCCCGAGACCAGCGCCTTCTGGGCCGACGGATTTCCCGCCCGGGCGCTCGCCCTTCCGCTCTGGCGCGACACCACTTCGGTGATGAACGCCGCCATCATCTTGGGCGCCGGCCTGGCGGCTTCCCTGGCCGGCCGCCTCAGGGCCAGTTTCACGGCCGCGCCCGGCGCCCTTCTGGCATCGCTGGTCGGCGGCCTATTGCTGGGTTACGGTGCGCGGCTCGCCTATGGCTGCAATATCGGCGCCTTGTTTTCCGGCATCGCCTCGCAAAGCCTGCACGGCTGGGTTTGGCTCATTGCCGCCCTGGCCGGCACCTGGACTGGCATTCATCTGCGCCCGCTTTTCGGGCTGGCCAAGGATCGCTGAGGGGGGCGGGCGTTTCGGCTTGATTTTGTCGCCCAAGCGCCTTAAGTCATGCGCCCAGAGCCGGTGCACGCGAAGGCCCCCGGTTCCCGGCGACCCCATCGTCTAGAGGCCTAGGACACCGGCCTTTCACGCCGGCAACGGGGGTTCGAATCCCCCTGGGGTCGCCAATTTTCTTGAATTGGCTCTCTATTAAATGAATCAAGCGTGGGAACATCCCCCAGGATGTCGGGGAACCTTGTCAAACCGCGCCTTTTTGCCGCAAAAGTTGGCGCGCCTGTCCCCTTGTCGGCAAGGTGGCTAACCTATTCGTCCTGGTCATTACTCCTCCTGAGGCCAGTCGTGGTCCTCCTGAGGCCAGTCTTGGTCCTGCAGTTCGTTGACCGCCACGATTACCCTCATCCACACCGCCTTGCCGTCGAAGTCATTCCGGGCAAGGCACTTGTCCGCGTTCATGGCCGCGTGGTCCGCCGCCGCGACGCCGTGCTGGTCGATGAGGAGTTTGGCCGAGCGGTAAATATCAAAGGCGGAGGTCATCGGGGCTTTTGTTTTCTTTACCTCTGCCATTGTCTTAGCCTAGGTCACTTTCCGACCAAATTGCATCAATTTGATGGGTGCTCGTCATGCGAAGCGTGCGCGCACGACGGCATCCAGGGTAGGCGCGGTGCGAAGCGCGAGGCCGCTGCTGACGCCAACGCTCCAGCCGGGGGTAGGTGTCCCCATTCAGGTGCTGAGGAAAGACCGCCCGTCGCCGTCGAGCACAAGGCAGGTGAGCCGGCCGGTGGCGTAGGCGCCAGTGTCGATGCCGATCCGGTTGGGCCTGATTTCGGGTTCATGGGTGATCGAATGGCCATGGACGACCATGCGGCCGTGATCCTCGGTGGATTGGAGGAAATCGCCCCGGATCCATATCAGATCCATTTCGTCCTGGTCTTCCATGGGCCGGCCAGGCCGCACCCCGGCGTGGACGAACAGGTAGTCGCCCTCCACGTGAAAGGAACCGAGATTGCGGAGGAATTCCAAGTGGGCCGTTGGCAATTTCCCATGGAATTTTTCCTGGATGGTCGCGAAATCCACCGATCCCCGCAAGCGCCGTCCATCGGCGGCGCCGTAGCTCATGAGGGTCGCATCGCCCCCCATCAGGGTCCAGTCGAGTCCGATTTGCGCATCATCGAGGAAACCCAGGGCCAGGTCCTCGTGGTTGCCTTTGAGATGGATCGTTTCAAACCCCGGGAGGGAAGAGGTGACGAGGATGTCCAACACCTCCCGGGACGAAGGGCCGCGGTCGATATAGTCGCCAAGATAAACCATGGCCAAGCGGCGATCGTGGAAGGGCGCCGCATCCGCCCTGATCAGGTCGTGGAGCCGCCCAAGCAGGTCGGCGCGTCCGTGGATGTCTCCCACGGCGTAGACCCGGGCGTTTTCAGGAACACGGTGCATTCAACTGTCGCCTGGCTTGGTTATCTTGACCGACCACGCATGATCAGGGGCGCCCGCGCTCCCGGTGACCCTATCGTTGGGATGATGCCGAAGCTCATGGGCCGCGGTGGCCACCAAAACAAACCGCGAAGTGACGAAATTCGGAACACTGCGCGCACCGGAGAGCAAGGCGATCATTCCAATCCGATATGAAGCATACGGGAGGCCGATAGGCGCTAATCCGAGGTTCTTAAAACGACCGCCCGAAACGCCAATTCGTGGTGATTATGAAGCGCGCTTGCATGGGCCTGGTTTGTGGCTTGGTGTCGTCATGGCCGGCCCACAACCGTGGCATCAAGCAGCAGAGATCACATAAGAACCTCAGACGCCACCCTCGGGGCCCGATCGCCACGGTTCGTAAATTTAGCTTCAAAGACGGCGGCACCGTGGCTGATCAGCCCTTTTTAGGCCGTCCCCTAACGCTGCGGGCTATTTTATTAATGGTCCTAACGTGTTTTCCCGCCGTCACTTCCTTCTTCAGCTCGGCAATAATTTTTTTCGCCGTCATCTCATCGTCAATGGCGTAGCCCTTGCCCTTACTCAACAACAAAAAAGTGCCGACCTTGGGGACGATCGCTTTCTGCCCATAAACATCCCTGACCCAAGACTGGATGGGTTTTTTGGTTACCTTATGCAGAACGGTTGCCCCATCAACAACGCGTAATTGAATATCACAAGCAGCCAGGAATGCCTCGACAGGTGTTTGCTTGGCGGATGCCCCAGATTTTTTCCCGGGTTTCTTGAAACTTGTTACCTTTAACGACATTACTTTTCTCCATGAATTGAATTGCAGTGGCGAGTTATACTCGAAACTCCATGGCAATTAAATCTAAAACTGAACCTTTCGGGCAGACCTTAAATTCCCTAGGCGCTGTCCTGCACCCTTAAATGTAGTCCGGAATTAAAGAGCGGATTTGGCCCATTCCGACCTTGTGGAAGGAGATTTGAACGAGCCGTAAACGTCATGGCGCGGAACCGATCACCGGCGTGTCGCGCGCGGCCGCGCCCGGCTTGGCCCAGGGCCATAAAGTCGGCCCGATCACCGTCACCCCAGGAAATTCACCACAATGTCAGCACCACGGCGCCGTGAATGCGGTGGCATGACCTCCCTGGGCGCGCCGTGCCCCTGAGGCCCGCGGCCGGCTGATGTCGACTTGGTTGTGCCATGGTCCAGCGGTGCTTCCCATCGCCATGGGACATGACATGCGTCTAGCCTTGGGGTGAAATCATCCCGGCCAAATGGATTCAATTTGGCCGGAAAGTGCTCTAGTTCAGGGCCTCGTGCAACGCTTCGGCGATCGCCTTCTTTCGGAAGGGCTTGTTGAGCAACTCGTCGTTTCGACCCAAGGCGCCGTCCTGGTTGGCCGCATCGGCGGGGTATCCCGACATGAAGACCACCCTGAGCCCGGGATGCCGGTGGCGGGCCTCTTTGACAAAGGCAGGGCCGTTGACGCCGCCGGGGAGAATGACGTCGGAAAGCACCAGATCTATTTCTTGGCATTCCAGGGCGGTTTGCGCCTCGGCCGCCGTCGATGCCGTGATCACGCGGTAGCCCAGGCTGTCGATCATCGCTTCAACGAGGTCGCGCACGTCCACATCATCCTCGACCACGAGAACGGTTTCACCCCGGCCCATGGGAACCTTTTCGCCCCCGCTGTCGGCCTCGGTGGAGACGCCGGCCAAGGCGCGCGGCAGGTACAGCCGTACGGTGGTGCCCTTGCCTACTTCGCTGTCGATGGTGACGTGCCCGCCGGATTGCTTGGCGAAGCCATAGACCATGGAAAGGCCAAGCCCGCTGCCCTGGCCCACTTCCTTGGTGGTGTAGAACGGCTCGAAGGCATGGTTCAAAACCTCGTCCGTCATGCCGGTCCCGGTATCGGCGACCGCAAGCACCACGTAATCGCCGGCGGCGATCTCGAAGTTCTCTCCCGGACCGTCGCCGTCGAGATGGGTGTTGGCGCATGCGACGGCGAGCTTACCGCCCCCGGGCATGGCATCGCGCGCGTTCAGCGCCAGGTTCAACAAGGCATTTTCCACCTGCCCGGGATCGGCGCTGGCCTGCCACAGGCCGGACGCCATATCCCATGAGATTTCGATGGTCTCCCCCAGGGTTCTTTCCAGCAGAGCCCGCATGTTGGCGATGAGCTCCGACATATCCACCGGTTGCGGATGCAGCGGCTGGTTCCGCGAAAAGGCCAGAAGGCGCTGGGTCAGCTCGGCGCCGCGTTTGGCGGAACGTGAAATATTGTCGATTAGGGCGGCGGCATTTTCGGGCCCCGCGGCGAGCAACTCGGCGTTGCCCATGATCACCGCCAACAGGTTGTTGAAGTCGTGGGCCACGCCGCCGGTGAGTTGGCCAACCGCCTCCATCTTCTGGGCCTGCTCCAATCGATGTTTGGCCTCGCGGTCGGCGGTCACGTCCGTTACCGTCGAAATGTAGCCGCCGTCGGGTAATATGGCGCGCTCATAAACATAGATGCGGCCGTTGGGCAGGGTCCGTTCGTGGCGCAATGAACGCCTTGATTGGGCCGATTTATCGCTGATGATGGTTTCCACATCCTCGTCGCCGAAGGCCTTTTGACTGGCGCGAAAGCGCAGGACCTCCTCGCGGGTCAGACCGATACGCAGGAAATCGTCGGGAAGCTCGGTGATTTCCGCGAACTTCCCGTTGAACGCCGCCAGCCTGTGACGCGCGTCAAAAACGGCGATTCCCTGGTTCATGTTTTCGAAGGTCGCTTGTAAAATCTCCGACTTGTCGGCCGCCACTTTTTCACGGATGGATAGGAAAAGAAGGGCGCAGACGATTAGGCTGATCAGACCGGCGATGGCGTAAATATAGACCTCGTGCACGCCGATCGCCGCCAACGCGTCGGGGATCGCGGCGCCGATAACCGCGACCACCGGGATGGTGTCAAGCTTTCGATAGGCCCAAATGCGCGGCGTTCCGTCGACGATACTGGTTTGATGGTAAACGCCGACCGGGCTTTCCTTCAATTTCTGCCAAAGCAGCGATGCCTCGATCTTGCGTCCGACGCCCTCCAATTTATCGGTGACCCGCAGCCGGATCACCTTGTCGAGACCGACCAGCGTCGCCGAACTGTTGGGGCCCATTCGCGTTGTCTTGAAAAAGGCAAGAAGTTGCTCGGCCTTGACGGCGGCGAAGATAACACCCTGGAAGTTACCCTCGCCATCGGCTATGCGCCGGACCAGGCGCACGGTGACCAGCCCCGTGTTGCGGCCTTTTCGCGCCATGGATATGAAGACCTGATCCTTGGCGCTGGCCTTCTGGAAGTTAAAGTAATCGCGGTCCCGCGCATGGATGCCTGGTTTGATCCGGCGCTCCTGGCGGCCCGTCGAGAGCAATACCGGCACGGCGTCAGCGTTCATGATGGTGACATGGGAAAGGATGTTGTTGTCGGGCGGCACCTGCCTCATGAGCTTGCGGACCCCATCCAGGGAACCGGTCCGACGAAACTCAAGGCGGATCATCTTGATGTAGTCGTCGGCGTAACGAAAGGTGCTTGCGACATGGGTCTGGAAAAACGTCACCAGCCTTTTGGCGCGGTGTTCCGCATCCAGGACGGCGGAATCCCTTTCATGGGAAACCAGGGTATAGGCCGCGCCGAACGACAGGGTGACGAGCAGAAACGCGCCGACAATATGATATGATATACGCATGGATGGCTTTGAAATTCACATTTCCCGGCAGATAATTACATTTTAAGTTATATGTAAAAAGTGTATTTTGCAACGGCTTGTGAACATTTTCTGTACAATTTTATGAATTAATTTAGCCGGTTCCCGGTGACCGGGGGACTTGTTGTCATGGCGCCCCGAACATCCCTATGGGCCGGATTCCACCCGCTAGCGAAGACCGCCGGGAATCACACGATCACCAGGGAAAAGCGCCCATTACCGCCAGTTTTTCGGTGAAACTGTTGCGCTGTTGCCAGGGGGGGGCACCAACCGGCACCGGCGGGGTAAATTGAAACTTTGGGGCCGGTTAATCATTAATGTTAATAAATTTTGAAGATATAGTGTAGGAATTAGAACTTGAATAAATTTTACTTATTTTCACCACCTTTTTATTGTGATACCTAAATCTCCGATAGCAACAAATTGCCTCACTGGAGGAGGATCTGAAATGTATACTTATGCGTTAATTTGGCTGAAGTCCTTCATCAAGAAGGACGAAGGCGTCACGGCCATCGAGTATGGCCTCATTGCCGCCCTGATCGCGGTGGTCATCATCGTCGCCGTCACCCTTGTCGGCACCGAGTTGGAAAAAACCTTCAACACCATTTCAGCTGCGCTGGTAACCGCCAACGCCAGCTAACCGTTTCGGCTGGAGGCCGGCCCGGGTGGGGGCTAACGGCACCGGGAAAGGTTCGCCAAGGGTCTCTATTTTACGCGAACGATCCTGGGCGGATCGGAGCCAAGGGGAGACCACCTGGAAAAGTGGATAAGCGAATGGGCCGATGCCTTGGGAGCCCCGGAGTGCATGGGGGCCATCAGAAGCGCCGGAGCGGGCCAATGACTGGCTGGCGGTCTGACCGCGCTGGCTGAATAAGTCCGCGCCGGCTTGAACTTCGGGGGCTTCGGCCCCCTTCTTTTTGGGACGAGCCGAGGTTCCTTGATGCCGTTAACCTTATGTCCGCTTATAGCCATAAGCAGAATGGGACCCCATCCCAAGGGAACCATCAGGGCCAGCGGTTCAAGACACCGCGCGAACAGGCCGGACACAAGACTGAACCCGACCACTTGGCATCAACTTCGAATTAATCCTTGCAAATAGGGAGCCATCCACACAGGACATTAAGTTAACGACCTCCCCGGCCAATTGTCGTCCGGTAGGAATCACAATTTTTTCAGATGGGACGCAGGGGAGAGCCAGTCAAGTTTGGGGCGGGAGTCCCACAATGCCCA
>SMXQ01000139.1 GCA_004356985.1 Alphaproteobacteria bacterium
ATCGCCGCTTGGGCGGGCCATGCCGATTGGCCGGAACTGGTCATCGTCCAGGACCCCTCCATGCCCCGGCCCGAGGTGCCCGGCAATATCACCTTGTTGAGAACCTACATGGATGCCGACGAACTTCACCGGTTGCAGAACGCCTGTGGGATTCACCTTTGCCCGTCACGTTCCGAGGGGTGGGGCCATACCATCAGCGAGGCGATGTCCTGCGGCGCCGTGGTGGTCACCACCGACGCGCCGCCCATGAACGAGATCATCGACGATTCCATCGGCATATTGGTGCCCTTCGAGCGCCAGGAATCGCGGCATCTCGGCCAATGCTATTTCGTTGATGGCCGAGAACTCGAGCGCCGTATCGAACAGGTGCTGGCCATGGCGGCCGACGCCAAGGCGAAGATGGGGCAGGCCGCGCGCCACAGGTTCGAGGAAAACGACCGGCGGTTCCGCGCCCGCATCGGCGCCTTCTTCGCCGGGACCTAGCCGGCTGCTGAAAAACTCTGCCCTGCGGCCGGATGCTTCGAGACACGCGCTGCGCTCGTTCCTCAGCATGAGGAGAAGTTGGCAGGCGCTGCGCTCGTTCCCCGGCACGAGGGTGAATATCATTCCTTATCCTGAGGAAGGCCCTGAAGGGGCCTGTCTCGAAGGATGGGCAACTCGCCAGCCTGCTAGCCGGCCGCCGACACCCCTTGCCACCATGACAAAAGGCCGCCCCTGGCGGGCGGCCTTTTGTCATGGTGCGTCACCGCGGCGGGTTCATTCTTCCGCGCCGGTGGGCAGTTCCTCGCCCTCTTTCGCCACGTGGGCGCCATAGGATCCACCGCGGGTCGGCCGGATTCCGGTCATATCCTTCCGGGTCTCATAATTGATGTGTTGGTTGGCGCTATGGGGGCCGGTGCGGGTACCCATCAGGATCATCGGGCCGTCGCCGGTGTTGCGCAGTTGATAGAACGATCCCCCTTCAATCAACGCCACCATGCCCGGTTTGAGGGCCGATTCGCCGCCGTCGGGAAAGCTCATGGTGCATTCGCCTTCCAGCAACAAAAAGGTCTGGTCGCCGGGGTGGCAGTGCATGTCGTCATAGTCGCCGGGGTTGGGGTAATAATGCATCCAGACGTGCATCTTGCGGGTGTCCATGATGATCTTGCGCTTCTTGCGCTCATGGGCGAGGCCGATCACATCGGTGATTTCTATTGCCATTTCATATTCCTCCCAGCAAGGCCGTTGCCGCACTCTACACCATCTTTGCCAACGGCGCGCGGTGCCGCGGGCGGCGGCGCGCCCGTCAGGGACGGCCCATCCCGGCGCTTCTTAGGAATTCGCCGAGGGCGGCTTGACCGTTTTCCAGGGCGAGACCGGCCGCGGTCTTGCCGAAACTGCCGGGCCCGCCGGCGAAGCGCGGCCATCATGTCACGTTGGCGCCAAGGACCGCATCATGGACTTAGGCACAACCGGTCATCGATGCTAAGGTTGTGGTATGGCCATTGCGCGAATTCTTCGGCGCGCCTTTGTCATGGCGGCGCTTATGCTTGCCGGCTTCACAGTATTGGGGCCGCCCCAAGGCATGCGGGCGGCCGAGGAAAAACCGTCGCGCCTGGTGGCGGTCATCGACATCAAGGGCGCCATCGGCCCGGCGACCAGCGACTATTTCTCACGCGCCATGGAAAAGGCGCGGGCCATGGGGGCCTCGGCGATCATCGTGCGCATGGATACGCCCGGCGGGCTGTCCACGGCCATGCGGTCGATCATCCAGGACATCATCACCGCGCCGGCGCCGGTCATCACCTACGTGACCCCGGGCGGCGCCCGGGCGGCGAGCGCCGGGACCTACATCCTTTATGCCAGCCACGTGGCGGCCATGGCGCCGGGCACCAATCTCGGTGCGGCCACGCCGGTGCCGCTGAAGTCGCCCCTGCCCGGGGGCGGTGGGGCGCCCAAGAAGGACAAGAAGGACAAAGACAAGAAGGACGCCAAGGCGGACAAAAAGGACGCCAAGAAGGACAAGGACAAGGACGAGAAGGACGGCAAGAAGGACAAGGACGAGGCATCGGCACCGGCGGCCAAGGATGCCTCCAGCCGCAAGGCCATCAACGACGCGCGCGCCTATATCCGCTCCCTCGCCCAGATGCGCGGGCGCAATGTCGAATGGGCGGAAAAGGCGGTGAGCGAGGCCGCCAGCCTATCCTCGGAGGAGGCTCTCAAGGCCAATGTCATCGACCTCATCGCTGATAATATGGCCGATTTGCTGATCAAGGCGGACGGGCGGGTGGTCAAGCTGCCGACGGGAGAGACCAAGGTCACGACCAAGGGCGCCATCCTGCGCGACATTCCCCCCGATTGGCGCGCCAAACTGCTGGCCGTCATCACCAACCCCAACATCGCCTATATCCTGCTGTTGGCGGGAATCTACGGCATCTTCTTCGAATTCTACAATCCCAACATATTTTCCGGCGTGCTCGGCGCGATTTGCCTGGTGCTGGCGTTCTATGCCCTCAACGTGCTGCCGGTCAATTACGCCGGCGTCGCGCTGATCATCCTCGGTGTCGCGTTCATGGCCGCGGAGATGATGATTCCGTCGTTCGGGGCGCTCGGATTCGGCGGCATCGTCGCCCTTGCCATCGGCTCGGTCATCCTGATCGACACCGAGGCGCCCGGTTTCGGAATCTCCTGGACGGTGATCGGTTCGGTGGTGGCGACCAGCGCGGTGATCTCGTTTACGGTCTTGGCGATGGCGGCGCGGGCGTGGAAACTGCCGGTGGTGAGCGGGCAGGAGGCGATGATCGGGGCGCCGGCTAGGGTCCTTGATTGGGACGGAACCGATGGCCACGTGCGGGTCCGGGGAGAGGTTTGGCTGGCCCGCGCCAATTCAACCTTTGCCGCCGGCGAAGAGGTCCGGGTCACCACCATGGACGGTTTGGTCCTGCAAGTTGGTCCGGCGGAGACAACGAAAGGATAGGGCGATGGATTGGACGGTTATGGTTTACATCGGCATCGGGGTTTTTATTTTGGTGATCCTGGGTTCTTCCATCCGCATCCTCAGGGAATATGATCGTGGCGTTATTTTCCTGCTGGGCCGGTTTCAGAAGGTCAAGGGGCCGGGGTTGATCATCGTCATTCCCTTCATTCAACAGATGGTCCGGGTGGGTCTCAGGACCAACGTGCTCGATGTTCCCGAACAGGATGTGATTTCAAAGGACAACGTGTCGGTCAAGGTCAACGCGGTGGTCTATTACCGGGTGATGGATCCCCAACGGGCCATCATTGAGGTCGAGGATTACGAGTTCGCCACTTCCCAGCTCGCCCAGACCACCTTGCGTTCGATCCTGGGCCAGCATGAATTGGACGAGATGCTGTCCGAACGCGAGGCTCTCAATGCCGATATCCAGCGCATCCTCGACGAGGAAACCGATGCCTGGGGCATCAAGGTGTCCAACGTCGAACTGAAGCACGTGGACCTCGATGAAAGCATGATCCGGGCCATCGCCAAGCAGGCCGAGGCCGAACGCGCACGGCGGGCCAAGGTGATCAACGCCGAGGGCGAGTTGCAGGCTTCGCACAAAATGCTGCAGGCCGCGCAGGTCCTCAGCCAGTGCGCCGAAGCCATGCAGCTGCGCTACCTTTCGGCGGTCCAGGAAATCGCCGGCGAACGCACCAACACCATCGTCTTTCCCCTCCCCATGGACTTCTTCCGCGGCCTTAGCGGTCTTGGCGCCCTTGGCGGCGGGGCCAGCGGCAGTGGAGGTGGTGAAGGCGGGACCAGCGGCGGCGGGGCCAGCGACGGTGGAGGTGGTGACGAGACCTAACGCCCGGGGTCGCCCGCGTCGAGCCCGCTTCCCGATGCGATCTTAGCGATTCGTTCCTTCAGGGCGGCCAACCAGGGCGCGTCGGCGGGCGCGGCGGCCACCAGCCGGCGCCAGATGGCGCGCGCGCCTTCCCCATCGCCGGCCTGAAGCCGGGCCAACCCCAGGTAATACCCGGCCGCCGGCTGCCCGGGCACCAGCGCCAGAGCGCGGGCGAACGCCGCCTTGGCGCGCGGCACCACCCGGCCGCCGTTCATGGCGACCAGGGCTTCGCCGTAATTGGCGGCGATCGCCGCGGCCCGGGGCTTGTCGCCGGCGGCGAGATCCAGGGCCCGGGCCAAGGCCGCCTCGGCGTCCGCTGCGCGGCCCAGGCGCAGGTACGCGGTGGTCAATACGGTCCAGCCCTCGATCTCCCCGGGCGCTTCGTCGAGGCTCCGTTCGACCATGGCCACCATGGCCTTGATCCGCGCCGTGGTCGGCCCCTTGGCCGCCGCGCCCGGCGGAACCCTCTCGGCGAAGGGCAACCCGGGCAGCCCGGGCGCGCCGAGAACCAGATAAAGGCCCCCCGCCGTCACCGGCGCCAGGGCGACCATCGCCAAGATGAGCGCGCGGGAACGCCGATTAGGGCCGGGGGCCGGGGGGGCTTGCGCCCCACCATCGCCGGGGCCGGGCGCGGTCGACAGGATGCGGCGCTCGATCTCGGTGCGCGCGGCGCGGGCTTCCACCGCGCCGATGACGCCGCGCTCCAGGTCGCGCTCGAGCTCGCGCAATTGGTCGGCGAAGACGGCCCGGTCGAAGGCGGCGCGGGTTCGAACCCGGCCCGCCGCCCCCTTGCGCAAAAGCGGCACCACCAGGAGCGCCGCCGCCGCCAACGCCATGGCGCCGAGGACCAGCGCCAGGTTCACTTCATCCCCTCGCCAGGCCGCCCGGTGGCGGGCCCCTGGCCACTGGAATCCGCCGCGCCGTCGCCGCTATCCCCGGCCTGGCCGGGCCCGAGGATACGGGCCAGGGCCGCGCGTTCCGCCTGACTCAGCGGTACCGGCGCCACCACGGGCATGGTTTTTCTCCGGCCGACGGTGATCAGAATGCCGAGCCCGGCGAGTGCGAACACCGCAAGGGGCCCGAACCAAAGCAGCCAGGTGGTGGGCTTGACCGGCGGCTTCAAGAGGACGAAATCGCCGTAGCGCGCGACCAGGAAGGCCAAGATCTGTTGATCGCTTTCCCCGGCCGTCAGCCTTTCGCGCACCAGGATACGCAGGTCGCGCGCCAGTTCGGCGTCGGAATCGTCGATCGACTGGTTCTGGCAAACCAGGCAGCGCAAGCCTTTCGACAGCGCCCGGGCCCGGGCCTCGAGGCCGGCATCAGCGAGGATTTCGTCGGGCAGGACGGCTTCGGCCACGGAAGGCGCCAGGATGCCGCACGCCAGGGCCGCCACCAGGGCCAGGGCCGCGGCGGCGCTACCGCGAAACTTGATGCCGCGCTTGTGTGCCGGTCCCGTCACTTGGCCAATTGCCCGATCTTGCGGCGCATCACCCTGAGCCGCTCGGCGGTGATCGGCCCCACCAGTTTGTGGCGGATGCGCCCTAACTTGTCGATGAGAAAGGTTTCGGGGACACCGTAAACCCCCCATTCGATGGCCACCCGGCCGGCACGGTCGACGGCGATCCGGGCGTAGGGATTGCCGAGCTCCTTGAGCCAGGCTTTGGCGTCCTCGGGCTTGTCCTTGAAATTGAGGCCGACGATCCGCGCCTTGCCGTCGCCCGCCAAGGCCATCAACGCCGGATGTTCGGCGCGGCAGGGCAGGCACCAGGAGGCGAACACGTTGAGCACCGTGACCCGCCCCTTGAACTCCGCGTCGGTAATGTCGGCGCCGCCCATGAGAGACGGCAACCGGAACGCCGGCACCGGCTTGCCGATCAACGGAGAGGGCACCACCGATGGGTCGCCCCCGAAATAGAGCGCCCAGGCGAAGACCGCGGCGAGCACCGCCGCCACGGCCAGGGGAAGGAAGGTGATCAGCCGAACCAAGGTCGCCTCACGCGGGGCTCGCCTGGGGCGGCGCCCGCGCCGTGCGCGGCGCGCCCACCCGGTGGCGGCGGTCGGTCAGCGAAATCAGGCCGCCCAGCACCATGATCAGGGCGCCGATCCAGATCCACGGCACCAACGGGTTGTGATAGATGCGCACGGTCCAGCCGGTTTTTCCCTTGCCCTCGGCGGCGGTCTGCCGGTCGCCGATGACGACGTAAAGATCGGCCAGCAAGGTGGTGTGGATGGCGGCCTCGGTGGTGACCTGGGGCGGGTCGGAAAAACGCCGCTTTTCCGGGTACAGCGTGGTGACGGGCTTACCCCCCCGGGTGACCACCAGGGTCGCGCGGTCGGCCATGTAATTGGCGCCGGGAACCCGGGCCATCTTTTCGAAGGTGATCGTGTATCCGGCGATCTCGGTGCTTTCGCCGGGCGCCATGATGAGGATGCGTTCGGTCTGCCAGGCGGACGAGGCGGTGATGCCGAGGACGACGATGCCGAGCGCGCCATGGGCGA
>SMXQ01000140.1 GCA_004356985.1 Alphaproteobacteria bacterium
GCTTCACCATGTCGCGCGGCCGGGCCGTGGCCGCATAGAGGCGATGAAGATCGGCCACCGCCTCATTGGTCGTCTCATAGAGACGGGCGCCGTCGAGCACCACCTTCGCCCCCGATGAAGACGTGATTGCCTTTTCGTTGGGCCAGGCTTCGCGGGGGTTCACCAACCGCAGGTTCACCAGCCCGCAATTGAGCATGGCCCGGGCCGCCGTGCCGATGTTTTCGCCGATCTGCGGCTGGACCAGGATGATTTCGGGCCCGGGCGCCGCGGCGTCCTTGCCGGCCGTCCCGCCGGGATCCTTCGGATCGGTCCCGGTTGCCACGGGATCAGGCCCCGGCGCCCTCGGCAAACAGCTTGTAGGTGATGGCGTCGTACAACGCGTTGAAGGACGCGTCGATCACGTTGGTGGACACCCCCACGGTCGACCAGCGGTTGCCCTCGCCATCGACGCTTTCGATGACCACGCGGGTCATCGCCTTGGTCCCGGCCCCGGGGGTGAGAATCCGCACCTTGTAATCCACCAGCCGCATGTCCTTAAGCTCTGTGTAATACGGCAGCAAGGCCTTGCGAAGCGCATTATCCAGCGCGTTGACCGGCCCATTGCCCTCGGCCACGGTCATGGTGTGATCGTCCTTGACGTCGACCTTGATGGTGGCTTCGGAAAGCGTGATCAGCTGCCCGCGCGCATTCCAGCGCCGCTCGTCCAGCACCCTGAACGAGGTCAGGCGAAAATATTCGGGCACGGTATGCAGGGCGCGGCGGGCCAGGAGTTCGAAGCTCGCCTCGGCGCCGTCGTAAGAATAGCCTTCGTATTCCCGCGCCTTCACCTCCTCGACCAGCTTAGCCACGGCGGGATCATCGGCGGCGACTTCGATCTCCACTTCGCGTAGGCGGGCGAGGATATTGGAACGCCCGGCCTGGTCGGACACCACGATGCGGCGGCTATTGCCCACCGATTCGGGGGGGATGTGTTCGTAACAGCGCGGATCTTTCTCCACCGCCGAGACATGCAGCCCCCCCTTATGGGCGAAGGCGGATTCGCCGACATAGGCGGCATGGCGGTTGGGTGCCCGATTGAGCCGTTCGTCGAGAACCCGCGAGGCGTGGGTAAGACGCGTGAGATGGCCCTGATCCATGCCCGTTTGATAATTCATCTTGAGCATCAGGGTCGGCAACAGCGAGACGAGATTGGCGTTGCCGCAGCGTTCGCCCAACCCGTTGAGCGTGCCCTGGATCTGGCGCACGCCGGCGCGCACGGCGGCCAGGGAATTGGCGACCGCGTTTTCGGTATCGTTGTGGCAGTGGATGCCGAGGCTTGGGCCGGGGATCTCCTTGACCACGGCGCCGACGATCTCCTCGATCTCATGGGGCAGGGTGCCGCCGTTGGTGTCACAGAGAACCACCCAGCGCGCGCCGGCCTCATGGGCCGCTTTCACGCATTCAAGGGCGTAGTCGGGGTTGGATTTATAGCCGTCGAAGAAGTGCTCGGCGTCGAACATCACCTCGTCCATCTTGGCAGCGCCCAGGGTGATGCTGTCCACGATCATGGCGAGGTTTTCCGCATTTTCGATGCCTAGCACGACGTCGACCTGGAAATCCCAAGTCTTGCCGACCATGGTCACGACCCTGGCCGAGGTGGCGAACAGCGCGGTCAGTCCGGGATCGTTTTCGGCGCTCCTGCCGGCGCGCCGCGTCATGCCGAAGGCCGCCAGCTTGGCCTTGGCCAATTTCGGCACCTCGGCGAAGAACGCGTCATCGGTGGGATTGGCCCCCGGCCAGCCGCCCTCGACGTAATCGATGCCGAGCTCGTCCAGCACCTGGGCGATGGCGATCTTGTCGCTGACGTTGAAATCCACGCCCTGGGTCTGGGCGCCGTCACGCAGGGTGCAATCGTAGAGATAGACGCGTTTATCGGTTTTTTTATCGGTCATCCCGCGCGCCTCCAAATGGTGCCTTCGGCCTTGTCTTCGAGAAGGACCCCCCGGTCGACCAGGGCATCGCGGATGCGGTCGGCTTCGGCAAAATCCTTGTTCGCCCTCGCCTGGGCGCGCTGCGCGATCAAGTCTTCGATCTCCGACTCGGCAATCCCGCCGCCGCTGCCGGTATCGGCCGCCCATTTAAACCATTCTTCCGGGTTGCCCTGTAAGAGACCAAGGATTTCCCCGCCCGCACGCAGCCAATCCGCCCTATTTCGTAGCTCAGTCAAATCTCCCGAACTATCCGCCTCGAAGACCGCATCAGCATCCATGTTCAAGCGCGCGACGGCAAGAGGCGTGTTGAGATCGTCATTCAATGCATCGAGGATGTCGGGTGAGGGGCTGGTGTTCTGAAGCGATGTTGCGATTTGTTCGGGCGTCAGGCCCAATTTCTCGTCGGCTTGCTTGAGGGCCCGGTACCACCTGTCCAAATTGGTCTTGGCCTCCTTCAAGCCATTTTCAGTGAAATCCATTGGGGCCCGGTAATGTGTCTTGAGTAGGTACAAGCGGATCGCCTCGCCGGGGGCCTTGTCCAAGAGGTCGGGCACGGTGAAGAAATTGCCCGCGGACTTCGACATCTTTTCGCCGTTGACGGTCAGGTATCCGTTATGGACCCAGTAGCGCACGAAGGGGGCGCCATGGGCGCAGGTGGATTGGGCGATTTCATTTTCGTGGTGGGGAAAGACCAGGTCGAGACCGCCGCCATGGATGTCAAACGATTCGCCCAGATGCGCCCTGGACATGGCGGAACATTCGATATGCCAGCCCGGCCGGCCCCGGCCCCAGGGGCTGTCCCAGCCCGGCTGATCGCCATGGGACGGTTTCCACAACACGAAATCGGCGGGATCTTTCTTGTAGGGCGCGACCTCGACCCGGGCGCCGGCGATCATCTCCCGCCGGTCCCGGTTGGCGAGCCGCCCGTAGTCCGCCATGGTGGACACGGCGAACAACACATGGCCCTCGGCCTCATAGGCGTTGCCGTGTTCCATGAGGCACTGGATCATGGCGATCATCTGGGGAATGTGATCAGTCGCCCGCGGCTCGACATCGGGGCTCAGCGCCCCCAGCGCCGCCATGTCCTCGTGAAAGGACTTGGTGGTCTCATGGGTCAGCCGGTCGATGGGGATATCCTTCTCGGCCGCCGCGGCGATGATCTTGTCGTCCACATCGGTGATGTTGCGGCAATAGGTGACCCGCGGATAGGCCGCCCGAAGCAGCCGGTAAAGCACGTCGAACACCACCACGGGCCGCGCATTGCCGATATGGGCCCGGTCATAGACCGTGGGCCCGCAGACGTACATGCGCACATGGCCGTCATCGAGGGGGACGAAGTCCTCCTTCGAGCGTGTCAAGGTGTTGTGGAGCCTAAGCGGCACTGGGTCGAATTCCTTTCCTGCGCTCGCCTGTAGGTTTGCGCCGTAACGATTAACAAATCGCGCCCCCCGGGTCCACGGCGCGCAGCGGCCGCTAGTCGTCTTCCCTCGATCCCACCATCCCCACCGCAGCGCCGGTAAAGGAATTGGTGATCGGGTAACGGCGGTCGCGGCCAAACGAGCGGCGCGTGATCTTGACCCCCGGTGGTGATTGGCGGCGCTTGTATTCGGCGATATTGACCATACGCCAAACCCGCATCACCAGGTCCCGGTCATGGCCCCGGGCGACGATTTCGGCGATCGCCATATCGCCTTCGATCAGGCAATGGAGAATGTCATCGAGCACGTCGTAAGGCGGCAGGCTGTCCTGGTCGGTCTGATCGGGTTTGAGTTCCGCAGACGGCGGCTTGGTGATGATGCGCTCGGGCATCACGGCGCCGTCCGGCCCCAGGGCGCCTTCGGGCTTTTCTTCATTGCGCCAGCGCGACAGCGCGGTGACGGTCGTCTTATAGACATCCTTGAGAACCGAATATCCGCCGCACATGTCGCCATAGAGCGTCGCATAGCCGACCGACATTTCCGATTTGTTGCCGGTCGACAGTACCATGGAGCCGAACTTGTTGGACAGCGCCATCAAGATGATGCCGCGCGCGCGCGCCTGGATGTTCTCCTCGGTGGTGTCGGGTTCGTGGCCGGCAAAGGCATCCTTGAGCATCCCGTCGAACGCCGCCATGGCGGGATCGATGGCCACCGAATCCAGGCGGATTCCCAGCGCCCGGGCCAGCGCGGCGGCATCCTCCAGGCTGTCGCGCGAGGTATAGGGCGACGGCATCATCACGCAATGAACCCGCCCGGCCCCCAACGCATCGACCGCAACCAGGGCCGATAGCGCCGAATCGATGCCGCCTGAAAGCCCGATGAGAACGCCGGGGAAGGAGTTCTTGTTCACGTAATCCCGCAGGCCCAGCACCATGGCCTTATAGATGGCGGCAAGGCCGTCTCCGGCTTCCGCCAGGGGACCCGGCGGACAGTCCAAAACACCCTTCGTGCCGGAGAATTCAACGGCCCTGAAGTCCTCGGCGAAGGGGGCGAGCCGTGTCCGCAATTCACCTTCGGGGCCGAGAACGAAACTCGCGCCGTCGAACACCAGTTCATCCTGGCCGCCCACCTGGTTGAGGTAGATCAACCCGAGCCCGGTTTCCGCCACCCGTTCGCGGGCAAGGCCCATTCTCTCTTCGGGTTTTTCGGCCTCGAAGGGCGATCCGTTTATGACCACCAGGAGTTCCGCACCCTTGTCTTTAAGCGCACCCGCCGGCCCCTGGCGCCACATA
The DNA here is from genome assembly GCA_004356985.1 of Alphaproteobacteria bacterium. GTDB lineage: Bacteria > Pseudomonadota > Alphaproteobacteria > SMXQ01 > SMXQ01 > SMXQ01. The sequence goes on from SMXQ01000140.1 coordinate 4,681, forward strand.
TCCTCACAGACCATGATGCCCAATTTCACGCCCATCAATTCAACCGGCTCCGGCAGGGGCCCGGGCGCAAAAACCCTCAGTTCATCGAAAACCCCGTAATTGGGAAGATGGTGCTTGGACACCACCGCGGCCAGCTTGCCATCGGCCAGCACCAGGGCCGCGTTGCGGCCGGCGCCATCGACGCGCCACGGCGCGCCCACCAAAAGCGCCGGTTGGCCCAAGGTTTCGGCGGCGAGAAGCATGACCGCGTCCTCCACCGCGTCAAGGAAGATTGGCTTCAAAACCAAGTCTTCGGGCGGGTATCCCGACACCACCAGTTCGGAGAACACCACCAGATCGCAACCCGCATCTGCCCCTTTGGCGTGGCACCGCCGGATCAATTCCAGGTTGCCCGCGACGTCGCCGACGGTGGGATCGATCTGGGCCAAGCCGATTTTCAATTTTCCAGCCATGGTCTCAATGGTTCACTGGGTCTTGCATCATCGCATTAGTTTGAAGGCGGAGGGGACGCTTCCC
>SMXQ01000141.1 GCA_004356985.1 Alphaproteobacteria bacterium
CGCGGCTCGACAACGCCATGGCGACGGATGGCGATGGCGGGCGGGCGGGCGCGCCGTCGCCGGCCGGCCGGACCGCGCCGCGCGCCGCCCTGTTCGCGCGCCTGGCGGCGGCCCTGTTGATCGCCGCCTTCACCGGGCTTGGCGCCCGGCTGCCGGCGCTGGCGCCTGGCCCGGCAAGCCTGGCGGCCTCCCCGGCGTTCTCCCTTGCGCCTATGCCGGTGGTCCGGCAGGCGGTCTTCGATGATGGCCCGGCGGAGGCCGAAATCGGCATAACCCTGGTGGGCGGAGACGGCGCCGCCTTCGCCGACTTGGGCCTGGTGCGCGCCGATTGGTCCGCCGCCCTGGCGCGCGCCGAGAACGATCGCGGGTTCGCGGCGCAGGGCGGCGCCGAGAGCGGCGCGGAGAATGTCAGCGACCTCGAGGCGATCCCGCTCGACTGAGCGGGCTGCTGAAATACTCTGCTTTGTGGCCGGATGCTTCGAGACACGCGCTACGCGCGTTCCTCAGCACGAGGGTACGTTATGGAAATATTTCATTCCTTACCCTGAGGAAGGCCCTGGAGGGGCCTGTCTCGAAGGATGGGCAACTGCTTCAAACGGTTTTTCAGCGGCCTGCTAGAGCACGTGTTCCTGCTGGCGTTTCTCGGTGAAGTAATCCTTGTTGGTCAATTGCCCCTTGCCGAGGATAACGATCTGGTCGCCCGGTTTCTTCACCTGATAGAGCAGGCAAACATCGTCGGTTTCGTTGTGGAGCTGGTAATACTGCCCGCCGGGGATGAGCGCGCATTGGCCTTCCTCGAGCTGGTATTCCTCCACCTCGCCGCCTTCCTCGCTCATGGTGCGGAGCGTCAGCGTGCCCTTCATCACCAGGAACGATTGCGACGTTCCCTTGTGATAGTGGAATTCGTTGCGCGCGCCCGGCTGGTAGACGTTGCACGCGATGATCAGGTCTTCCTGGGCGGAGAGAAGCTTGCGCTCCCTGGGGCGTTTGACTTCGTCGTCAAGGATATCGTACACGCGGCTGATCAGGGCCATGGTTTCCTCCTTCGGCGTTCGCCAAATCTGTGCGTACCGCTTCGCGCGGGATTCCGCCGAGCATAGCCCATGGCGGATGCCGCCGCCAGGGGCAGTGTCGGGGGATGGCGGCTCGCGGCGGGGTGGCAGGTGCTGGTGGATGGGGGGGATCGGCGCCCGCCTGACCGCCCCTTCGCCCCGTGCTACGCTGGGATGCCGTTGCCGGGAGCATCGGCCGGCGAGTGTCTTGGTGAACGGAGCGTCCACTGGGGACATCACGGGTTTGACAGGCAGAGGAGGCGCGACATGGCGAAGAGACAGGTTTTGACGGTGCCGGGGATTCCCCATCACCAAAATCCCATCCCCCAGGGTGTGAAGATCGGCAACATGGTGTTCTCATCGGCGATCAGCGGCGCCGACGCCGAGACCGGGGAGCTTCCCGAAGACGCCGAAACCCAGGCCTGGAACACCTTCCGCAACATCCGCCTGCTGGTCGAGGTGGCCGGCGGCACCACCGGCGACATCGCCAAGATGTCGGTCTCCATCCGCGACGACGAGACCCGGAAATTCGTCAACGACGCCTGGCTCGACATGTTCCCCGATGAAGACGACCGCCCGGCCCGCCATACCCAGGCCGTGAACATCAACCCGCGCTACCACGTCCAGATCGAATTCACCGCGGTGCTGGACGGCGCCTGATCCCGCCGCGGTGCGTGGCGCCTCGGCCGAATAGGCAAGGGGAGGGCGAGGGCCCTCCCCTAACGTCACTATCCTCGGCGGCCAATGGCGTGGCGCCCAGTGGCGCCCATGGGGGGCCGATCAGTTCTTGCAGATCAACTGCTTCGCTTCCCCGCCCAGGCGCAGATAGACGAAGGTGCAGGTCATGCCCGGCTTGACGTTCTTGCGCCGGTCCGACTTGCCGTTGATCTTGACCTTGGTGCGCGAGCCGGAAATCTTGGCCTTGATTTCCTTGCCCTTGTACATGATGAAGATGCGCCGGCCGCCGCGCTTGGTCTTGGTCACCTTGCCGGTATGGCGCAGGTAGGACACCTTCACCTTGACCAATACCGTCTCCCGCAGGAGCTTGGCCACCCGGGGCGAGAGGTTGATCGCCGCACGGACGATGGCGTCCACGTCGGCGCCGAAGGCGGGGTCGATGTCGCGCGACGCATTCTTGACCGCCATCTTGAAGGCGGGGTCCATGACACCCTTCTTATAGGCGGCACGCATGACCGCCAGCCGGCCCGCGGGCAGCCCCGGCGGCACGCCGGTGATGCGCCAGGCGCCGCCGATGGCGGCGACGATCCGGGCCAGCGCCTTGTTGTCGGCGTCGGTGATCAGTTCGTCGACGGTGGGCATGTCGGGATAGGCTTTTTCCCGGCGCGGCGCGAAGATGGTCAGGAAATGCCCGCCGCCGCGCTTGACCAAGTCGACATTGCTTTCGATGGAGCCGGTCATGATGTCGATTTCGCCCCGCATCATGGCGAGCTTGGCATCGGGCCCGTCATAGCCGGGGATCAACTGGAACTTGATGCCGAAGGCGCGTTCGGAGATCTTGGAGAAGATCCAACGCCCCGAACCGGGGCCGCCGGTCGCCATCTTGAGCACCTTGCCCGACTTCTGGAGGTCGGCCATGGAGCGGTAGGGCTGCATGGTGTTGATCATCAGAATCTGGTAGGAGCTGGCCAGCTTGCCGAGATAATACATCTTGGCCATGTCGAACTTGACGCCCTTCTTGCCGAGGATCTGGTTCAGGAACATGGCGGTGTTGAAGGTCCCCAGGGTCAGGCCGTTGGGTTTGGAATTATAGATATGGTTGGTGCCGACCATGTGCCCGGCGCCGGGCAGGTTGCGGACGATGAAGGTCGAGCCCGGGAGGTTTTTCTGCATGTGCTGGGCGACCAGGCGGCCGTAGAAATCAAAGCCGCCGCCGGCCCCCGTGGCGACGATATAGGTTACCGTCTTACCCTTGAATTAATCGGCTTCGGCGGCCTGGGCGCCGGCCTGGGGCAGGGCGATGGCGGCCGCCGCGAGGGCGGGCGCGAAAATAGAGAATTTTGGGATTCGCTGCATAGGGTACTCCCTGTTGCTATCTTGGGCCTGGGCTTGGACCTGGGCTTGGGCCTAGACCCCCGACCAGCCTTAAGTGCCGCGCAGGGGCGATTGACACCCGTTCTTCGGCCCGTCACATTTGCCCGACAAGTACCACGTTTGGCGGGGCGATCGCAAATCCGATGGCCCCAATGTCACGGCCAAGGGGAGGCCCCCGGTGCAAAGAAGCCTGGAAGTCGAAAAGCGCACCCGGCGCTGGCGTGAACAACGCTGGCTGTTGGATTCGGTGATCAAGACCATGGGCCCGGAATGGGACCAGGCGCGGATTCAGTCCAAGGGCGGCCGCGGCGGTCCCCAGGGGCTTGCCGATTTCCGCCGGGCCGGCGCCCGCATGCGGAAGTTCAACGATATCGGCCCCCAGTTCGGCAAGGCGGGGCTTAGGCGCGAGGACATCGCCAAGGGCTTCGAGGACCAGGGCCGCCTGGTCTCGGCGCGGGACAGCTACCTGATCGCCTCGCTGCTCTATGCCTCGGCCCAATGGCCCTATTTCGAGATCAACGAGGAATGCCTCGAATGGGAACGCCGGATGATCGAGAGCTATGACAAATACATCGAATATGCCGGCCATCCGGTGGAACGCGTGGACATTCCGTTCCGCGACACGGCGCTGTCGGCCTTCCTGCACCTGCCCCATGCGCCGGCCGACGGCGAGCGGCTTCCCTGCGTGCTGCATATCGGCGGCATGGACGGATCCAAGGAAAACATGGTGTCGGGATACGGCGACGCCGCGCTGAGCCGCGGCCTGGGCGTGCTGGCGCTCGACGGTCCGGGCCAGGGCGAAACCCGCAACCGCGGCGTCACCATTTCCGCCGACAACTTCGCCGCCGCGGCGGAAACCTGCGTCGCCTGGCTGGCCGCCCGGCCGGAGATCGACGCCGGGCGCATCGTCATCCGGGGATCCAGCTTCGGCACCTATTACGGCACCGTCGCCGCCGCCGGGCTGGGCGACCGCATCGTCGGCTATTGCGGCACCGGCGTCTGCCAGGAACCCGGCTGCGCGACCATCTTCAATACCGCCTCGCCCACCTTCAAGGTGCGCTTCATGTTCATGGCGGGCTACCAGGACGAGGATGCCTTCGACGAATTCTGCAAGGAATTCGACCTGCGCAAGGTGGCCGCCGCTATCACCGCGCCCTACATGATCGTGGCCGGCGATTCCGACCAACTCTCGCCGATCCGCCACACGCTCGCCCTGTTCGACATGATCACCGCGCCCAAGCGCCTGGTGCTGTACGAGGATGCCAACCACAGCCTCGCCCAGGCGTCATCGGCCGAACTCGGCGAAAGCCGCGATTCCCTGGTCTACGACTGGCTTAGGGACAGGGTCGACGCCAAGCCTTGCGTCTCGGAAAAGGTGCTGGTCGATGCGGCCGGCAAGATGCACGCGACGCCTTATTGAAACCCGATGGAAACCAAGGGGATCATCGCCTTGGCCAAAAATGGCGGGCGGTCCGGGTTGAGGTTGGAACGGTGATGTGTTTCACTTCGCGGCAATAGAAAAACATGATGAAAGCAATAATAATTCGTCTCTGAGAGACAGGATCAAGGGAGAATGCATCGTGAGATATTCCACCAAAATGCTCGCCTTGGGCACCGCCATGGGCGCCGCCCTGGCTTTCACCGGGCCCGCGGACGCGGCCACCGGCAAGGCGTTCTACAAGGACAAGACGGTGAAATGGATCATCGCCACCGGGACCGGCGGCGGCCATGACTATTATGCCCGGTTGTTCTCCCGGCATATGGAAAAGGCCTTGCCGGGCTCGACCTTCGTGACCATCAACCGGCCCGGCGCCGGGCACCGCATCGGCGCCAACCTGATTTACGCCGCCAAGCCCAACGGCCTGACCATCGGCAACTTCACCACCGGGCTGATCTATGCTCAGATCATGAACCTGAAGGGCATGCGCTTCGACCTCGCCAAGATGTCGTGGATCGGCAAGGGAGCGTCCGACATCCGCGTCGTGTCGGTGGCGCATGATTCCAAATAGTAGACCTGGGACGACATCCTCAAGGCCAAGAGCAAGGTCATATGGTCGGCTGGGGGTATCGGTTCGGGGGCATGGAACGACGCCTTCCTGATCAGCGAGGCCTTCGGCATCCCCTACCGGATTATCCCCGGCTATCAGGGGCCGGAAGCGGCGCTCGGCATGCTGCGCGGCGAAACCCATGCCCTGGTCGGCGGGCTCAGCTCGGGCATGAACTACGTCCGCGCCGGACAAACCAAGGTCATCCTGCGGTTCGGCAAGAGCGCGCAGTTCGCCAAGATGATGAGCAAGGTGCCTGATGGGGTCGCCCTTTCCAAGACCCCGCAACAGAAGAGGCTGTCTGAGATGCTGACCCTTTACGGCCAGCTGTCGCGCATCATCGCGGGACCGCCGAACATGAATCCCGACCGGCTGAAGACCCTTCGCGCGGTATTCATGGAGGCGGCCAACAGCCCGGCGCTGATCGAGGAGGGCAAGATCTCCCATCGCGTGATCGAGGCGGCCAACGGCGAAGACACCACCAAGCTGGTGCTCGACATGCTCAACCAGCCGCCGCAGATCGTCAACATGCTGACCGCGCTTTCCAAGGTCAAGGTGCCGATGATCAAGAGTTCCGGCAAGGTGACGGCGACCAAGCGCGGCGGCCGGCGTATCACCATCGGCTTCAAGGGAAAAGAGGTCACGGCCAAGGTTTCGGGCTCGCGCACCACGGTGTTCATCAACGGCAAGGAAGGCAAGCGCAAGGCCGTCAAGGTCGGCATGATCTGCACCTTCACCTGGCCCAAGGTCAATACCGAGGCGAAGAAGGTCGATTGCAGCGGCTGACCGGCGCGCCGCCGAACTTTCAAGCGGGCCCCCGCGGGGGCCCGCTTCATGCCTGAAACCCGGGGCTTCACGCCGCGCCATGGGTTGTCGCGGGGGGGCAGATGTGTTTCACTTCGCAATCCTAGAAAAACCATGATGAAACCAACAAATTTTTGTCTCTGGGAGACAGGATAAAGGGAGAACCA
>SMXQ01000142.1 GCA_004356985.1 Alphaproteobacteria bacterium
CCGGCGACAACACCTACGACCAGCAAGATGCCCGGCAAAAACGCGCCATAGTGGCCGAATTCGTCCAAGCGGTTGCTCCCAGGCAGCTCTTGGATCTTGGCTGTAACACCGGTGATTATTCCGCCCTGGCGCTGGAATCGGGCGCGAAATCGGTCATCGGCCTGGACGCGGACCACGGCGCCCTGGAACAAGCCTTCGATCGTGCGACCGCCGAGGGACTCGATTTCCTGCCGCTCTACCAGGATTCGGCCAATCCAAGCCCGGGACAGGGGTGGAACGCGAAAGAGCGCAAAAGCCTTGCCCAACGCTGTCGCGGCCTGGATGCCGTCATCGCCCTGGCCTTGGCACACCATCTCGCCATCGGCCGCAACATTCCGTTGCCGGAAGTGGTGGGCTGGATCGTCGGGCTGGCGCCCCAGGGGCTTATCGAATTCGTCCACAAGGACGACCCCACCATAAGGAAGATGCTGGCCCTGCGCGACGACATCTTCGCTGATTACAGTCTGGAGAACTTCGCCGCCGCCCTTGAACGGCACGCCCGGATCATCCGCCGCCAACAGGTTTCGAAAACCGGCCGGGAAATATTCTGGTTCCAAAGGACCCCCCGGCGGTGAAGAAAAACATCACCGAAGCCCTGTTCTGGGCGGGGGCATCGCTGTTGGTGGTGCTGGGCGCTATTTTTGGGCTCATGCAAGACAATCTCGGCAGTGTCCACCTGCGTGACGTGGCACGGCCGGTGGCGGTACTGCTGCCCGTTTTCGTCTTGGCGACCGCGCTGCTGATGGCCATTCATCGTCCACTAGCACGTATCTTTCCGGTGGCGATTTTTCTGTATTTTTATTTCTACGAGATCAACAAATTTGTGTTTGGTTTCAAAGACGTTGTGCCCATTCAGCTTCTTACCATTTTCGTTTTGGCGCTGTATCCCTGTTGCCTTTTGGCGCTATATGTTGTGCTGCGTCATGTCGACGGGCTGAAGGCGTCTCTCTATACATTCGTCATTACGGGCTCGATGGCATCGGTTACTATTCTCGTGATCGCGCCATCGTTATTCTACGACCCGCCACCCAAGATTGACGCGTACTTCGAAAAAGCAACACTGGCCGCCGTCAAGGCCCATAAAGGCGGGGCATCGGACCTGCCCGATATCATCTACGTTATCCCCGACAGATACGCCAGCCGGGCGACGCTTCTGGACGAGTTCGGGTTCGATAACACGGCCTTCTATGCGGAGCTCCGGAAACGGGGATTTTTCGTTGCCGAAAATTCCTGGGCCAACTATCCCAGGACCTTCCAGTCCATGGCCTCGACCCTCAACAGCGGCTATCTCCAGGATTTCACGAAAACCTACGGTGCGGATAGCTCCGACCAACGTCCTGTTCATGAGAAATTGGAAGCCAATATCGTCCAGGATCGCCTACGCAGGCTCGGCTACCGGTTCCACAATTACGGCAATTGGTGGGAGCCCACGCGCATCAACCGGTGGGCGTCCGTGAATTATCAAGGCTACCCCCGGATTCGCTGCGGAATCTCTCGGAATTCGAACGCGCTTTGTTGCGAAAAACCCCGACCATGAAGATTGTCCGGTTGTTTACCGATGCCGAAGACAAAAGGGAATGCAGGCGGATCAAACGCAAGCTCCGCCGCATCCGCGAGGTCGGCAATCAGCCACAGCCGGTCTTCGTTCTGGCCCATTTAATGGTTCCGCATGACCCCATCGTCATGAATGCCGCGGGTCAATGTCTCGACAAACCGATATTTTACCATAACAAGCATACATCAACCTTGAACAAGTCGAGAATCAAAACGGCACACTGGGACGCGTTCAAGGCCGGGTATATCGAATACCTGAAGTACTTCAATTCCGCCATTCTACGGACCATCGACGAACAGTTGAAGCGCCGGGGAGAGACCGGGAGAAAGCTGTTGTTCGTCATCCAGTCCGATGAAGGCCCGTATCCCAAATCCATGCGGGACGCCATGAATCAATATCACCACTCCCGATTTTCTCGGCAGGAAGTCCGAATGAAGTTCGGAATCATCAACGCCCTCTTGCTGCCCAAGGCCCTAAGACGGGGCCGCCCAAAATTGACGACGCCGGTCAACAATTGGCGGGTCATCTTCAATGCATTGACAGGCAGCAAAATCGAATTGCTGCCCGACAAAGTTTTTAGCTACCCGTCGGAGAAGAAGATCTTCGATTTCTGCGAGATCACCGACATTGTGACCAATCCCGAGGCCGCCCCAACCTGCAAGAATCGATAGGGCAAGGCATCTGTCTTCCGAGCCCGAAAAATAATTAACTATCGATTCAACGGAAAATCGAGATGGTGGACGGCGAATCTCGGGTAAAGGCGGGCGCCTTACGGCCGGGCCGGGAACCTGGCTGGGCTCCGGGATGCCGGCAACCTGAAATCGGCCGAGGCGATCAGGCGCGTCATCGGGGGGTTCCCACGAATTCGCCCACCGCCGCCGCCGCGTCGGCCAGGCCCATGCGCGCGATGCTCACGCCTTGGGGGAAGGCGGCATGGAAGCGCGACGGCAAGGAGCGGTCGAGCATGACGAAGCAGCCCTTATCGGTGTCGCGGCGGATCAGGCGGCCGAAGGCCTGCTTCAGGCGCGCCCGGGTCAGCATCTCGTCGTAGGCCCGGCCGCCGAAGGCCGCGCGCCGCGCCTTGTGCAGGATATCGGGACGCGGCCAGGGCACCCGGTCGAAGACGATCAGGCGCAGGCTCGGCCCCGGCACGTCGATGCCGTCGCGCACGGCGTCGGTGCCCAGCAGGCAGCTTGTCTCCTCTTCGCGGAAGATGTCGATCAGGGTCGGCGTGTCGATGGCGTCCACGTGCTGGGCGTAAAGCGGGATGCCGGCGGCGTCCAGGGGGGCGGCGATGCGTGCCTGGACGTCGCGCAGCCGATTGATCGAGGTGAACAGGCCGAGCCCGCCGCCGCCGGCGGCGAGGAACAGGGTGCGCAAGGCCGCCGCCACCGCGTCGGCGTCGTTGCGGTTGACGTCGGTGACCACCATGACCCGGGCCTGGGCGGCGAAATCGAAGGGCGAGGGATAGCGCGCGCGCTGAACGGCGGGGGCTGCGTCCTCGCCGCCGCCGCCCAGCGCGTTGATGTGCGCCGCCCCGGTGCGGTTCTCCGCCGCCCGCCAGTCGGCCTCGGTGTCGCCGGTGGAATCGGTCAGGGTCGCCGAGGTCACCACCACCCCATGGGCCTGGCCCAGCACCGAGGCGGCCAGGGGCAAGGTGGGGTCGACCCAATGGCGGTGCAGGCCGGTATCGGTCTCGCGGCCCTGGGCGCGGTCGATGGCGAACCAGTCGACGAAATCGGCGGGCGTTTCCTCAGGTAGCGACGCCAGCATGGCCCGCCAGGCGGCGATGGGCTGGGTGGCGCGGCGCTCCATGGCGCGCAAGGCGCCCTCGATGCGCAGCCGGGTCGCGGCATCGAGCCGTTCGGCCTCGGTATCCAGCATCCGGGCCAGGCGCGCCGTCAGCCGCGCCAGGGGCTCCATGATCTCACCCAGCGCCGCCTCCAGCCGCGCCGCGGCATCGAGCACGCCGGCGGCCAGCGGCCGGGTCTCGGTCTCGAGCCCGTATCCCTGATCGCCCTCGGCGCCCTCGGCGCGGGCCAGCACCTGGGCCCGGGCGGCGGCCAGGAAGGCCTCGGCCGGGCCCTTGGGGGCGCCGTCGACCAGCCGTTGCATCCAGCCCGCGCCGGGCAGGTGCTGGGCCGCGCGCAGGACCTCGTCGAGCGCCGCCCTGGCCGATTCGTCCATGGCCGCGACGTCGCCGATGCGGCGGTCGAGGCCGCGCGCGCGGGACCGCCGGCGGTCCTCGGCGCCGGCCAGCCAGCGGCGCAGTTCGGCCGCCTCGAGCCCGGTGAGCGCGGCGGCGAAGGCGGAATCGGCGGCGGCGAACAGGTGATGGCCTTCGTCGAAGACGTAGCGTTGCGGGACGAAGGAATCGTCGAGCCCCGACAGCGCCGCCTGGGCCAGCACCAGGGCGTGGTTGGCGATCACCAGATCGGCCCGCCGCGCCCGCCGCACGGTGCGTTCGATGAAGCATTTGTGGTAGTGCGCGCAGGCGGCATAGACGCATTCGCCGCGCCGGTCGGCCAGGCCGAGGGTTCGGGACCAGCCCAGAAGCTCGCTCAGCCAGGCCGGGAAATCGCCGCCCACCATGTCGCCGTCGCGGGTCGCGCCTACCCAGCGCGCCATCAGGCCAAGGGCGGCGGCCTCGCGCGGGTCGAGGCCGGCGGCGGCGACCGCGTCCTCGAAGTTCAACAGGCACAGGTAGTTTTCCCGCCCCTTGCGCACCACCGCCTTGACCGCCTTGACCGAAGGGTCGGGATAGAGCCGGTCGAGCTCTTGGTCAATCTGGCGCTGCAGGTTGCGGGTGAAGGTCGAAATCCAGACGGTGCCGCCATTGGCCTCGGCCCACAGGCTGGCCGGCGCGATGTAGCCGAGCGTCTTGCCGGTGCCGGTCTCGGCCTCGGCCAGGATCATGTTGGGCCGCCCGGGCTCGGTGCGGGGTTGGAAGGCATGGGTCAGCGCGACCGCGTAGCTCGCCTGCTCGGGCCGCGCTTCGCCGCTGCCGCCGACCAGTTGGGCCAGGCGCGCGCGCGTCGCCTCGGTGGTGACGCCGTGGTGGCCCGGGGCGGGCTCGGGCGCCACCTCGGCCCATTCCGGCAGCTCCCGCCAGCCGGCCAGGGCAGCGGTGCCGCCCAGGGCCGCGCCGGCCTCGATGCCCAGCGCGCCTAGCACCATTGGCCCCCAGGGCCAGCCGCCCGCCGCCATCAACCGCGCCAGTTCTCCCAGGTCGCTCTCGCCGGCCCGGGGATCGTCCGGGTCTCCCACCGCCAATTCGGCCAGCAGCATGGAGGCGGCCCGGCCCAGCGCCTCGGCCTCGCCCCGGTGCCCCGGCGCGGCATCAATGCCCAGCACCCGGGCGACGCCGCGCGGCGTCGGCAGGCAAAAGCGCGCCGGGCGCACGAAGGCGAACAACTCCAGGATATCCAGCGCCTTGAAATTGGCCGCCGAAAGCCGGCGCGCCACCGCCGGGGCGTGGCAGACGATCATCGCCTCGGCCCGGGCCCGGGCGCCGGCCTGGCGCAGGGTAAGGCCGGTCATGGCGCCGTCGATCTCGCGCACCAATGCTGACCCCGGGCCGGCGATCAGCACGGCGGCGGCGGGGGCACATGTGGGTGGCGGGGAGGGGCCGTCGGACATGGCCCAAGTATAACGGGCCGGGCCCGCCATGGGGCCACGGTTTGCATGGTCGCGGCGGCGCCGGGGGGTGGGCCCGGCGGAGGTCCAGACGTGCTAGACTTTGTGCCGTGGCGGCGGCGCCGCTTGGGGCGGTGCGGGCCGGAAGGCCCTGGTTGAAGAAGGCTCTCGTTGAAGAAGGAATGACCCATGGGTTATGTGGATGCCGACGCACACGTCATCGAAACCGAGGAGACCTGGGCCCATCTCGCCGAGGGCGACCGAATGCACACCCCCCTGGTGGTCACCCAGACCTCGGGAAACCGGGTGGTGGCCGAGGGCCGCCCGACGTCGGAATATTGGCTCATGGACAACCGCATCCATGCCAAGGACCGCAACGTGGGCCCCGAAACCCCGCCCGAATCCCGGGAAATGCGCGACGTGGGCGCGCGGCTCGCCCACATGGACGAACTCGGCATCGACATCCAGGTGCTTTATCCCACCGTGTTCCTGCGCCCCGCGGTGCGCACCGCGGCGGCCGAACTGGCGCTCACCCGGGCCTATAACCGGTGGCTCGCCGAGATCTGGCGCCAGGGCTCGGGCCGCTTGCGCTGGGTGGTGATGCCGGCGCTGCTGTCCCTCGAGACCATTGGCGACGAGCTCGCCCGGGCCAAGGACAATGGCGCTTGCGGAATCTTCATGCGCGGCCTGGAATGGGACCGCCACATCGCCGATCCCTATTTCTATCCGCTCTACGAGATCGCCGGCGAATTGGACCTGGCGATTTGCGTTCATTCCGGCAACAATTCCATCGCCCAGCACGATTTCTGTATCGAGGACACGTCGTATTCGAAGTTCCTGCAGCCCGGCGTCGGCGCCTTCCAGTCGCTGCTCGCCAGGGGCGTTCCCGCCAAGTTTCCCGACCTGCGCTGGGGCTTTGTCGAGCTCGGCGCCCAATGGCTGCCCTTCATCCACAATGACCTGGTGTGGCGGCTCGGCCGCGAGGGGAAACCCGTGCCGGACAATTTCCTCACCGCCAACCGGGTCTACGTGGCCTCTTCGGTCACCGACGATGTGGCCTATATCCTGCGCTATGCCGGCGAGGACAACCTCATGCTGGGCACCGATTACGGCCATAACGATCAAACCAGCCAGATCGATGCCTTCACCCTGTTCGGCCAACGCAACGACATCGGCGAGGCGGTGGTGAAGAAGATCACCGAGACCAATCCACGCGCCCTTTACGGTTTGTAGGGGGCCGGCTTGGGGGTAAAATAAGCGCCGGCAGGGGCCGTTTCGGCTCGCACGAAGCCCGGCTTCGAACCAAGGCCAGGTTAGACTTAAGGAAGCAATCAATGAGCCTCAGGATCGTCGACGCCGATACCCATGTCATCGAGACGGCGCAAACTTTTTCCTATCTGCGCGAGCACGAACAGCGCTACCGCCCGGTCCCCATGACGCCTTCGGCGGGGGACGTGATCGAGACCCAGACCGGCGACCGCACCAAGGAATACTGGCTGGTCGACGGCGCGGTTTGGACCGGCACCCGCAACCAGGACTACGACCAGACCACCGCCGGACAGCGCGAGATGACTGACATCCAAGGCCGGCTCCGTCACATGGACGAGATGGGGGTCGACGTCCAGGTGCTCTATCCGTCGTTCTTCCTGAGCGGCAAGACCGAGGACCCCGACTGGGATTGGGCGCTTTCGCGCAGCTACAACCGCTGGCTCGCCGACATCTGGAGCCAAAGCGACAATCGCCTGCGGTGGGCCGCGATCCCGCCGCTTCGGCGCATGGACCAGGTCGCCGACGAGCTGAAGTTCTGCAAGGACAATGGCGCTTGCGGCATCTTCTTGGTGGGCATCGAGGACGGCAAGGAACTGGACGATCCCTATTTCTACCCGCTTTGGGAAGCCGCCCAGCAGCTCGACCTCGCCGCCTGCATCCATTCGGGCAACCATTCCAACACCTTCATGGCCCTGTTCAAGAATTCCTCCACCCGCTTCATGTCCAACCGTTCGCCCGGGGTCGGCGCCTTCCATGCCCTGATCATGCGCGATATTCCGTCGCGGTTTCCCGCCATGCGCTGGGGTTTCGTCGAATTCAGCGCCTCGTGGCTGCCCTACGCCATCAATTACACCGAGCTGAGCTATTGGAAGAACCGCAACGATCCCGATTGGCGCTCCGCCGACATCCTCAAGGACAACAACATCTACGTCGCCTGCCAGGTGACCGACGACCTGCCCTATATCATCTCCAAGGTGGGCGAGGATAACCTGGTGATCGGCACCGATTACGGCCACCATGACCAGGCCACCGAGATCGACGCCATCGGTAAGCTGCGCGATGACGGAACCCTGCCCGCCCGGGTGGTGGACAAGATCCTCGATGCCAACGCCCGGGCGCTCTACGGGTTCGACTGACGCGGCCCGCGCCGAACGGATTGAGAGGAACCGACATGCCCCCAAGCCAGCTTCGTTATCTCGCCTTCCTGAGCGACGACCCGGCCTCCCTGGCCGATTTTTACGCGCGCCATTTCGCCCTCGATGAACTGGGGCGCTCCAATCAGGGCGACGTGTCGTTGACCGACGGCTTTTACAACATGACCTTCCTGCGCCGCCGCGCGGACCTCAACGAACCGCACATGGATTTAGGGCTCCACCATGTCGGCCTCCAGGTCGACGACATGGCCAGGGTGATGGATGCGTACCGCCGCACCACCTACGGCGATGTGGTGGTGGCGGAACCGGGCGGGATTCATTTCGGCGATCAGCGTTTCTTCGATCCCGAATGCATGCCCGTATCGGTGTCCGAAGGCAGTTTCGGCGCGCCCGCCAAGCGTCAATCCCGGGTCCCCCACATCGCCCATATCGCCTTCAACGCGCTGATTCCCCAACGCACCCTGGCGTTTTATTCATCGGTCTTCGGGTTCCGCGAATTGACCAACAGCGTCAATTTCCGCGGCCGCGGCCGGGCGAACCGATTCGCCGGGGACGGCGTGACCAACCTCGCCATTCATCCCTACTACCATGACACAGAGGGCCACGAGGCCCGCTTCGGCGTCAACCATTTCGGCTTCCTGGTGAACGACATCGACCACAAGCTGGAAACCCTTTCCAAGGAGATCGAGGTGGTGGCACGGCCGGCCAACCGGCCGTTCGCCGAATACCGGCTGGTCGATCCCGAGGGCAACAAATTCGACCTCAGCCAGGCCAAGGGCTGGGAAGTGGATATCGACGTGTGGGAAGTGGACGGCGAGCGGCGTCACGGCCGCTTCGCGACCGGGGAGCCCGGCACCAGGCGGGAAATGGGGAGCGCGGGCCGGCCCTAAGCCCTAAGGGGACGGCTTGCGCTTTATCGGAGAGGCTGGAACGGAAAACCCGGCAATGGCGCCGCCGGTGGGGCCAGGGGCTGGATGCCGCCGGGCCGCACCTAGAGGATTTGGCTCCCGAGCAAGACCTTGATTAATCCAAGGCGCTTGTCCTGGCGGGCCCGCCGCACCCCGCCCATTGACGAACCGGGCATTGACGTACAGGGCGGGTTTACTTACCGTCCGGCCACGGCGCCAGGGCGCGCCCAAACGTGCAACAAATTCGGGATCGCAACGGTGAGCGGGATGCGCAGCGTCGCCATGGAGTCCAACGCCTGGCCCTTCGCCGAGGCGCGCAAGGTCCTGAAAAGGCTGGGCGGCCAGGCGCCGGACCAGGGATACGTGCTGTTTGAAACCGGCTACGGGCCGTCGGGGCTGCCCCATATCGGCACCTTCGGCGAGGTGGCGCGGACCACCATGGTGCGCCGGGCCTTCGAGGTACTTTCCGACATTCCCACCAAGCTGATCGCCTTTTCCGACGACATGGACGGGCTTCGCCGCGTCCCCGAAAACATCCCCAACCGGGACATGGTGGCGAAATACCTGGACCTGCCGCTGACCGCCATCCCCGACCCGTTCGGGGAATACGACAGCTTTGGGGCGCACAACAACGCGCGGCTGCGGGCCTTCCTCGACACCTTCGGCTTCGATTACGAATTCGTCTCTGCCACCGAATGTTATAAATCGGGCCGCTTCGACGACGTCAAGATGAAGGTGCTGGAACGCTACGACGCGGTCATGGCGGTGATCCTGCCGAC
>SMXQ01000143.1 GCA_004356985.1 Alphaproteobacteria bacterium
CTCGCGCAACTCAACCGCATGATGGCGGCGGTGCTCAGCCGCGGCACCGGCCGTAAGGCCCGCCTCGGCCGCCCCGCCGGGGCCAAGACGGGCACCACCCAGGGCTACCGGGACGCTTGGTTTATCGGCTATTCCGCCGACTTCGTGACCGCCGTCTGGATGGGCAATGACGACGGGCGGCCCATGAAAAAGGTCACCGGCGGCGGGCTGCCCGCCCGGCTGTGGAAAGAGGTCATGATCGCCGCCCATGAGGGCCGGCCGGCCAAGCGCCTTCCCGGCCCGACGGCGCCCGAGGGCTTCTGGAGCCGGCTGTTCGGCGGCGGCGGGGCCGTCGATGGGCGCGGCACGGGGTCCGATTATCCGCAATAGGGGCCGGAAAGCGGCCCTCAGCGAGCGGCGTCCGGCGACCCGCCCGGGCGCGGCACGATCAAGGCGAAGCAGGCCAGGGACAACAGCGCGCCGGCGAAGATGCATCCCACCATGGGCGCCGCGGTGCCATCCACCAGGCCGCCCAACAGCGCCACCATGGCCCCGCCGGCGGTCTGCTGGGTGAAGCCCAGCAGCGCCGAGGCCGCCCCCGCCTTGTCGGCGAAGGGGCCCAACGCGCCGGCGATGGCGTTGGGCAGGATCAGGCCGATGCCGAACATGAAGCCGAATTGGGGAACCAGGATTGGCGCCGCGCCGGTCGGCCCCGCCAGCACCAGGGCGGCCATGAGGCCCGCCGATGCCACGCAGACGAGAATGCCGAGGCCCACCATTCGGTAGACGCCCCATCGCATGGTCGCCCGCGCCGAAACTAGGGTGCCGACGAAATATCCGCCGATCACGAAGGCGAAGAACAGGCCGAAAATTTCCGGTGAGAAGCCGAGAAGGGTGATGAGGACGAAGGAGGATCCCGAATGGAAGGCGAACATGCCGGCGAAGGCGGTGGCGAAGGTGAGGGTGTAGCCGGCAAACACGCGGCTGGCGCAGAGGCTCCGGTAATTGGCGAGAAGCCGCGCCGGGTTCATGGCCGCGGCGTCGCGCGCGGCGAGGCTTTCGCCGAACCGACCCAAGACCACCAGAAACGTCCCCGCGCCGATCAGGGTGAGGACCATGAACACCCCTTGCCATCCCAACCAGGATTGGGCGAGGCCGCCGGCCAGCGGGGCAAGGGCCGAGGCGAAGGCGAAGGCGGCCGACATCAACGACAGCACCCTGGCGGCGCGCAGCGGCGTGAAATGGTCGCGCACGATGGCCCGGGCCAGGACCTGGGTCGAAGCCGCCGCAAACCCCTGCGCCAAGCGGGCGGCCACCAGGGATTCCATGTCGGGCGCGGCGATGCAGGCGGCCGAGGCCAGGGTGTAAAGGCCGAGCCCGCCCATGAGCACGGGCCGGCGCCCGAAACGGTCCGACAGGGACCCGAAAAACAACTGGCCCACGCCGAAGCCCCAGAGAAACGTCGAAACGGCCAGCATGGCGGCCCCGGCGGGCACCTGGAAGGCCATAGACAGCGCCGGCAGGGAGGGCAGCAACATGTTGTTGGAGAGCGCGCCAAAGGCCGCCAGCACGGTGAGCAGAAGGATCATGGCGAAGGATTCGGGCCCAAGGCGGGTTTTGGGCCCGGCGGCGGCCGGCGGCGCGGCCGGTTCAGCCATAACGGTGGAGGCCCGATCCTTCGCGGGCAAGCCAATCGCGCGCTTCGCCTTCCCGCGCCGCCAGCCGGGCGAGCTGGGCCTTGAATCCGGCGCCGTGGTCGAGGTGAAGCAGATGGGCGACCTCGTGGGCCACCACGTAATCCAGCACCATGGGCGGCGCCATGATCAGGCGCCAGGAAAACGACAGCCTGCCCTTGGCGGAACAGCTGCCCCAGCGCGCCCTTGGATCGCGGATGCCGATGGGCGGCGGCGGCCGGCCGATGGACGCGGCCATCTGGGTGGCCGCCCGGGTCAGCGCTTCCAGCGCCTCGCCGCGCAGCCAATCCCCGACCCGCGCCGCCAAGCCGGCGGCATCCCCGGGCATGTGCAGGATGCCGCCCGTTAGCACCGGGTGCGGCCCGGCCAGCGGGAAATGCCGGATCAGCAAAGGCGCGCCCCTGAACGGGATCACCGCATCATCGTCGAAAGGGGTGAGCGGGGGCAGCGCCGCCAGCCGGCGCGCCAGCCATCCGGCCTTTTCCCGGGCGAAGCCGAAGCCGCTTTCCAGGCTCGTCCTCGCGGGAAGGGTGAGGACGGCACAGTCTTCGCGGGCATCGACGCGAAGGGTGATGCGCCGCGCCCGCCGGTGGCGCCGCGCACGGACCAAAATGGCGCGGCCGTCGACTTCTAAAATGCATTCCTGGGGCCCGCCCGGGGCAGCGGCACGCGCGCGGCTCATGGCAGGATCAGCCCGGCTTCGTCCACCCGCGCGAGGAAGGCGCTGGCGTCCGCGTCGGCCAGACCGGCCAGCGGCGGCGCCACCCGGGCCAGGCCCGCCTGCCCCCGGTGCCGGGCGACCAGGACCTTCATGGCGGCGATCATGGGGACGCCCTCGATGAGGTCGCGGAGCGCCGTCACCCGTTGCTGGAGGGCGCCGGCCTCCGGGTCGCCGCCGAATTCCCGCCAATGGGCGTAAAGGCGGCCGATTTCCCGCGAAGTCACGTTGGCGCCGGCGGTGATGCAGCCGGCCCCGCCGGCCTCCAGCACGGCCAGCAGGTAGCGCTCGGTGCCGGAGAATATGGCCAAGCCCGGGAAGGCCTCGATCAACCCGAGCATGTTGTCGAGATCCCCCGATGAATCCTTGAGCCCGGCGATGGTGCCGGGGAACGCCGCCACTAGCCGGGCGATCACCTTGTGGGGGATCGGCACCGCCGACATCTGCGGGAAGTGATACAGGATGAGCCGGAGATCGGCCTCCCCGACGCGCTCGATCAGCGCGGCGTACCAGGCGAAAAGGCCTTCATCACCGATATTCTTGAAATAAAACGGCGGCACCACCAGGCAGCCGGCGACACCGGAGCTCACCGCGTGGCCGGTCAATTCGACGGCGTCGGCAAGCGCCGCCGCGCCGGTACCGACCATCAGCCGGTGCTTGGCAATGCCGCCTTCCAGGGTGGCGTCCAGAAGCCCAAGGCGTTGGCCGACGGAAAAGGAGGGCGCCTCGCCGGTGGTGCCGAGCAGCCCAATGCCGTCGCAGCCATTGGCCAGCAACCATCGGCAATGGGCGACGCAGGCCGGGATATCGGGGGCGAGATCGGCGTCGAGCAGCGTCAAGGCTGCCGCGAATACGCCTTTGATGTGCTGGGGGTGCGACGGCGCCATGGCCGGATTCTAGTGCACTATGGGGCCGAAATGAACCATTTGGCGGGAATGAATTTTACCGGCGCGCGCACCAACCCATGGCCAATGGGGGAACCGCTATTTCGGCCAGTCGACGATGAAATCCTCGAGCTCGTCCCCGGCCGCCTTTTCCGGCGTGGCCCGGCCGCGCACCGATATCCCCGCGGCATGCACCGATTCCGGGTCCCCGGAGACCAGGGGATGCCAGTCCTCGAGGTCCTTGCCCTCGGCGATCAGGCGGTAGGCGCAGGTGCCCGGCAGCCAGGTGAATTTCTCCACCATCTTCGGGGTGAGCACGATGCAGTCGTGCACTTCGCTCTTGCGCCGCGAATAGAACTTACAGCGGCAGGTTTGGAGATCGAGCCCGCGGCAGGCGATGGACGTATAGGACACCTCCGCCGTGTCCCAGTCCTCGAGCTTGAGAAGGCAACACTTGCCGCAGCCGTCGCACAGCGATTCCCACTCCTCGCGGGTCATCTCGCCAAGCGTTTTCCGTTTCCAGAACGGCGGCTCCAGGGCCGAACCCTCTGCCATCAAGCAGCTCTCCTTAGTTTGTTAGCGCCTTGAACCAG
Source organism: Alphaproteobacteria bacterium (assembly GCA_004356985.1). Lineage (GTDB taxonomy): Bacteria > Pseudomonadota > Alphaproteobacteria > SMXQ01 > SMXQ01 > SMXQ01. The sequence goes on from SMXQ01000143.1 coordinate 3,869, forward strand.
TCCAATTGTTCGTGGAAGGCGACATTTTGTCCGATAACCACCAGGACCGGCGGGGCCATGGCGGCGGCCTTGGCGGCGGCGGCGGCCTCCTTCAGGGTGGTGAACAGGTTGCGTTGGTTGGCCGTGGTGGCGCTGGAGATGATGGCGACCGGCTCCTCCGGGCTTCGTCCCGCCGCCATCAGCAGGGCGGCGATGCGCTCGAGGTGGGGCAGCGCCATGTAGAGCACCAGGGTGGGCGATCCCTTGGCCAGGGCCGCCCAGTCGAGGTTGTCGGGAACATCGCCCGCCGCCGAATGTCCGGTGACGAAGGTGATGGCGGCGTTGGTGTCGCGATGGGTGGCGGGGATCCCGGCATAGGCGAGGCCGCCGATTCCCGCGGTGATGCCCGGCACCAGCCTGAAGGGGATCCCCGCCCGCGCCAGGGCCAGGGCTTCCTCGCCGCCGCGCCCGAAAACGCAGGGATCGCCCCCCTTCAGGCGCAGCACCCGGCGGCCCGCCCGGGCGCGTTCCACCAGGCGCTGGGAAATGTCGAGCTGGCTGGCCGACGGCCGCCCGCCGCGCTTGCCGGCGAAGATCATCTCGGCCCCGGGATTGGCGAGGTCGAGGATTTGGCGGTCCACCAGGGCGTCGTAGACGACCACCTCGGCATGGGCCAGCCCATGGGCAGCGTATATGGTGATCAGTCCGGGGTCGCCGGGGCCGGCGCCGACCAGCCACACCGTTCCCGGCGCGATGTCCGGCAGATCCATGCCCGCGAATTCCATGTCGTCTTAGCCCTCCTGGGCCGCGCGCTGGTTTGGCGCGGAGAGCAGACTAGAGCACAATCCACCTAAATTGAACCATTTGACGGCGATGATTTGGCCGGAATGTGCCCGTGCCGTCCGGCGGCCGGCTGCCGCGCCTGCCGGTTTCCGGTTTACCGGCCCCCGGCCCCGGGCTATGAAAGTATTCGCGGAGATGCCCTTTGGCAGGGCTGGGGCGGCACCCCCATGCTTGGCCAGGAATTGAAACAGCGGGAGCGGACGGCGCCGGAAGATGCTTGAATTTTCGCCCCTTGCCGGGTCCGCCGGCGGCACGCCCCTGGTGGTCCTGCTGGCGGTGCTGATGCTCGACCTGGTCTTGGGGCTGGTGCCGCAAGCGGGCCGGCACCTGCCCCCGCCGCTGCCTGGAATCGGGCGCTTATTGGCCGCCATCGAACGGCGGCTCAACCGCGAACGGCGCGCCGAAGCCAACCGCGTCATCCGCGGCGCCGTGGTGGCGGCCGCGGCGCTGGTCCTGGCCGCCGGGCTGGGCTGGGGGCTGTGGCGGGCGGCCATGGCGTTGCCCTTCGGCATTGCCGCCGAAGTGGTGGTGCTGTTCCTGGCGCTGTCCCAGAGCCGGGTGGTCAGCGCCATGGGGTTGGCGGCGGATGGGCTGCGGCATCAAGACCCGGCCGCCGCCCGCGCCGCGCTGGCCCCCGTGGTGGCGGGAAACCATGGCGATGCGGACGACTTCTCCATCGCCCGCATGGCACTCGAGGAAGGCGCCAGGGGGTTCCTGAAGCGCCTGGTGGCGCCGGTCTTTTGGTATTGCCTTGCCGGCCTTCCCGGCATTTTTATCTACGGCACGGCCCAGGCCATGGAAACGGTCTTCGCCGCGCGGGGGCCGCGGGCCGAGGCGTTCGGCCTGGCCGCCCGCCGCCTTCACCATGCCCTCGATTACCTGCCGGCGCGCCTGGCCGGCGGCATCCTGCTTCTCGGCGGCGTGTTTCTTCCCGGTGCGGCGCCGGCCACCGGCGTCGCCATCCTGCGGCGCCACGCCAAGCGCTATCCGGGCCCTAACGGCGGCTGGCTGGTGGCCCCGCTGGCGGGGATGCTGGGCCTGGCGCTTTGCGGTCCCGGCGGCCCAAGGCCATCGCTGGGCGGCTGGATCGGCGACGGCCGGGCCCGGGTCAACCCGGTGGACATCCGCCGCGCGGTGTACCTTTTGTCGGTCGGCGGACTGATCCTGGCGGCGGGGGTGGCGGCGCTGCTTCTGGTGAAACTGGCATCCTAGGGCCTTGTCTCTAGGGCCCGAAGCCGGCCCATCCATGCGCCGGGTTCAGTCGTCCTCGGGATGGAGCTGGTTGACCTGGTGCACGTGCCAGGGATGGCGCATGCCCGAGGGCGGGTCCTCATCCGGGACCAGGTGATCGATGCGGGTGAGCGACAGGTTGCGGATCTGGAAGCGGAGCGCGCATTCCGGCGACAGCTCAAGGGCCGCCGCCAGCGCCGCGCGGATCGAGCCGCCGTGGGCGAAGGCGACGATGTCGCGCCCCGGGTGCTGTTCGGTGATGCGCCCGACGGCCTCGGCCACCCGCGCGATCACCTCGGCGAAACTTTCCCCGCCCGGCGGCCGGGCCTCGGCGGGGGCCCGCCAGAAGGCGTCGAATCCGTCGCCGAGATGGGCTTTGAGCTCGGCGAAATTCATGCCCTGCCAGGCGCCGAAATCCTGCTCGGCGATTTCCGGCAATTCCAGCGTCTCGGGCGGGTCATGGCCGAGAGCCTCCATATGGGGCCGCAGCGCCGCCGCGGTTTCCCGGGTCCGGCTCAGATGCGAGCACAGCCATAGAGCGTCGGCGGGAAGGCTCGGGGCCAGCCTCTCATAGGCGCCGGCATGGGAGATCACGGCCTTGATGTCGCTCTGGCCGTAAAGACGGTTTTCCGGGTTGTGGACCTTGTCGTGGCGGATCCACCACCAACGGGTGGTGACGGTCATGGCGGCCTCCCTCAGGCCAGCGCGACGATGGCGAGCAAGACCCCGATTTCCGCTCCCTGCTGGACGGCGCCGAGTACATCGCCGGTGGTGCCGCCGAAGTTCCGCTTGGCGAACCAGGCGAACTTGGCCGCCCCAAGGCCGCCTATGGCAAGGGCGGCGACGGTGGCGACCGGGCCCAGGACGAGCAGCGCCAAGGCCGCCGCCAATAAGGCCGCCAGCACCGTCTGGTCGAGCGCCGGGCGGCCCGCTTGGTGGGCGAATCCCGAGCGCCTGGCCGGGGGTAGGGTATAGAGCACCACGGCCACCGCCGCCCAGGATAGCGAAAGGGCCGCGGCCAGCGCCGCCGTCACCGCGCCCGGGTTCTCCAGGGACGCCAGGGCGCCGACCCGGAGCCCGAGGCAGATCACTAAAACCATGGTGCCATAGGCGCCCAACGCCTCTTCCTTCAGCCGCGCCAGGTTCTGGGTCTTCGAGCCGCCCGCGATCAGCGCGTCGGCGACCCGCGCCAGTCCGCCCTCGAAGACGGCCCCGCCCAGGAAGGCCAGGGTGGCGACGGCCAGCAGGGAGGCGATCAGCGGCGGTAGGCCGAGCCCGGTGGCGAGGCTATAGACCAGCGCCGCGGCCAGCCCCAGGGCGAGCCCCACCAAGGGAAAACCGCGCGCCGAGGCGGCCAGCTGGCCGCGCTCGAGCTTGGCGGTCTTGATGCCGCAGAGGCGCAACGGCGCGCCGGCCAGCGCGGCGGCGGCCACGGCCACGGCATCCCACCAATCCTTGAGGATTCCGGCCGGATCGAACGGCGCCGCATCTCCATCCTCGGCACCGCCGCGCCGGCGGCGTTGCGCGCGTTTCACCATGATCCGCTCTGCTCCCTCCAGGGGGTTCGATCGATTGCCGGAGAATAGAGCACAAATGGGTTAAATAGAACTAAGCGACCGGACGTTGCGCGCGCGACCGGGGCGCAACCCGGCGTCATTCGCCGATCCCCATGAGCAGGCCCTTGCGCCGCGCGACATGGAAGGTGTGGAGGAAATACGCCCCGGCGGCGGCGATGTAGACGATGTCGAGGGCCAGCGCCCGGACCAGGTGATCGACGCGCAAGGTGCCGTCGAAGATCACCGCGCGCATGCCTTCGAAGACATAGGCCGATGGCAATGCCCAGGAGACGACTTGCAGCCAGTCGGGCAGGATGGCCACCGGATAGAACACCCCCGATAGCGGCGCCAGGGCGAATATGGCGATCCAGGCGAGGCCTTCCGCGCCCAGCCCGAAGCGCATGATCAGCGCGGTGATCACCAACCCCACGGCCCAGCCCATCATCATCAGCAAAAAGAAAAAAGCGACCAAGGGGAGACCCAGGTCGAATACCGAATAGCCATAGAAAAGGATGGCGAGGAAAGCCGCCGGAACGACCCCGATCAGGGTGCGGATGAGGCTCATGAGGGTCAGCGCCGCCACGAATTCGTAAGGGCGCAGCGGGCTGATGAACAGGTTGGCGAGATTGCGCGACCACATTTCCTCGAGAAAGGAGATCGAGAAACCGAGCTGGCCGCGGAACAACACGTCCCATAACAGCGCCGCGCCGATCAACACCCCCGCCCCCTGTGCCACCCAGCTGGAATTGGTGGCCAGGAACTTGGAAATGAATCCCCACAGCACGACCTGCATCAAGGGCCAGTAGGCGAGTTCGACGATGCGCGGCCAGGATCCCCTGAGGATATAGACGTAGCGCAGCACCATGGCGCCGACCCGGCCGGCGGAGAAGGCGGCGGCCGCGCGCGACGTGCTTGGCCGCCCGATCATTGGGCGGCCCTCCCCCGGACGATGTCGAGGAACACCTCTTCCAGGTTCGAACACCCGGTTTGCGCGATCAGTTGCCGCGGCGTGCCCGACCGTTCGATCCGCCCGGCCTTCATGATCATCACCGTGGTGCACATGCGCTCGACCTCCGCCATGTTGTGCGATGCCATGAAGATGGTGGCGTTCTCCCGCGCCCGATAGGCGGCGAGATAGGTGCGGATGCGGTCCGCGGTGTCGGGGTCGAGGGACGCCGTGGGTTCGTCCAGGAACAGCACTTCGGGACGGTTGATCAGGGCCTTGGCGAGGGCCATGCGGGAACGCTGCCCCGACGACAGGGTGCCCGACGGGCGGCGCAACAAGGGGCCCAATTCGAGCTCCTCGGCCAGTTCCTCGATGCGCCGGGATATGTTCTCGACGCCGTAGAGGCGGGCGAACACGGCCAGGTTTTCCTCCACCGTCAGGCGTCGCGGCAGGTCGATATAGGGAGAGGACAGGTTGATCCGCCCCAACACCCGGTAGCGGTGGCGCGCCATGTCTTCGCCGAGCACGGTGATGGTGCCGCCGTCGGCAATCAGAAGCCCGACCAGCATGGCGATGGTGGTGGTCTTGCCGGCCCCGTTGGCGCCCAGCAGCGCCGCCGTTTCGCCCCGGGCGATGGTGAAGGAGATGCCGTCCACGGCCTTGACGGCGCCGAAACTCTTGGTCGCGCCGAAACTCTTGGTGAGGTCATGGACGGTAATCGCCGGTGCGGGCGCCGGTGCGGGCGTGGGCGCGGGGTCCTCCCCCTCTGGGTGATCATCCATGGCAGCCGGTATCGTCTTTGTAGATGCGGGCGTCAACGATTTCCTGGGCCGCGGCGGCGCTCCCCTGGCGGCCTGGGGTTGGCTGGGATATAACCTTGGAAGGCCCGGCCGGCCCTGGACCGGGAAGCCATCAGGAGCCCCGACAATGACCGAGGCGGAAAATCCCGCATCCCGAGTTCCGGCGCTGTTCACGCCGCTGAAGCTGCGCGGCATGGCGCTTTCCAACCGGGTCGTGCTTTCGCCCATGTGCATGTATTCGGCCGAGGACGGCACGGTGGGGGACTTCCAACTGGTCCATCTCGGCGCCCGTGCCTTGGGGGGCGCCGGGCTGATCATAACCGAAATGACCAATATTCATCCCCATGGGCGCATCTCGCCGGGCTGTGCCGGCATGTACAAGGCCTCCCACGCCCTGGCCTGGAAGCGGGTGGTGGACTTCGTCCACGGTGAGAGCGACGCCAAGATCGCCGTGCAGCTGGCCCATGCCGGGCGCAAGGGGGCGGTGCCGCGGTCCTGGGAACGGGGCGCGGGCGGGCTCGGCGACGCGGCCTGGGAGTTGATCGCGCCCAGCGCCATCGCGTTTGGCGAGGGCAGCGCCACGCCCCGGGAAATGAGCCATGACGACATCGCCGATATGGTCCAGCGCTTCGCCCAAGGCGCCCTTTGGGCCGACGAGGCGGGCTTCGACATGATCGAGTTCCATATGGGCCACGGCTACCTTCTGTCGTCCTTCATGTCGCCGCTGGCCAATGCGCGCGACGACCAATACGGCGGCGACCTGGCCGGGCGCATGCGCTTCCCGCTGGAGGTGTTGGCGGCGGTGCGCGCCGTCTGGCCCGCCGACAAGCCGATTTCGGCGCGCATATCGGCGATCGACTACGAAGAGGGCGGCAATACCTTGGACGACGGGATCGCCATGGCCACCATGCTGTTCGATGCCGGCCTCGACATCGTCGATGTCTCGTCTGGGGCGGTGACCTCCCAGGGCCGGCCCAAGCCGGTGGGGCTGTATCAGACGCCGTTTTCCGAAACCATCCGCAAGGCCACCGGGAAACCCACCATGACCGTGGGCAATATCCGCTCCGCCGAAGACGCCAACGGGGTGATCGAAGAAGGCCGGGCGGATCTCTGCGTGCTCGCCAAATGGCATCTCTACGATCCCTTCTTCACCCGCCACGCGGCGGTGGAACTGGGCTTCGAGATGCCCTGGCCCAAGCAGTACGCCCAGGTCGAAAGGATGCTGAAGGGTTAAGCCGGCGCCCCGCTAGTCCCTTATTCAACCAACTGGTTGAATAAGGGACTAGCGGGGCTCTAATGCGCGGGGCTCACGCCGCGCCGGCGGTGCCGGAATCGGCGAACCTGGCCTTAAACCAGTTGACCAACCCGCCGGCCAGGAAAATCTCCACCTGGCGCGGCGACATATTGTGGCGACAGGCGATCTCGATGCCCTTGTCGGCAAGGCGGATGGCGATTTCCCGGCCTTGGGCGACGCCCTGGTGGATGCCGGTCACGGTGATGATGTCGCCGGCCTCGATCAACGCATGATCGTCCGCATCATCGAAACACAGCGCCAGCACCCCCGCGTTGACCAGATTCTGTTCGTGGATGCGGGCGAACGACTTGGCCAGCACCAGGCGCAAGCCCAGCCAGCGGGGGGCGAGGGCCGCATGCTCGCGGCTCGACCCTTGCCCGTAATTTTTGCCGCCGACCAAAGCGTGGCCCGACGACTCCCGGGTTTCCTCGGCGCGCGCGACATAGGTGGGGTCAACCCGGCGGAAGGAAAAGGCGGCGATTTTTTGGACATTGGCGCGGTACGGCATCACCTCGGCCCCGGCCGGGTTGATGGCGTCGGTGGAAACGTCGTCGCCCATCTTCAGGGCCACCGGCACCGCCAGCGAATCCTCGGGCACTTCGATCAGCGGCAGCGCCGCGATATTGGGGCCGTGGACGATGGTTACCTTACGGGCGTCGGCGGCCGGCGGCGGGGCCGCCAGCAGGTCCGTGAGATCCACCCCCCTCTCCGCCGTGGCCGGGTGCGGGTAGTCCATGGGGAGGTCCCGGGGATCGGTGATCACCCCGGTCAGCGCCGCCGCCGTCGCCGTTTCCGGGCTGCAAAGCCAGACCCGGTCGTCGGCATTGCCCGAGCGGCCGGGGAAGTTGCGGGGCACCGTGCGCAGGCTGTTCTTGCCCGACGCTGGCGCCTGGCCCATGCCCATGCAGCCGTTGCACCCCGCCTGGTGCAACCGCCCGCCCGCCTGGATCAGGGAAGTGAGCGCGTTTGAGCGCATCAGGTCCATCAACACCTGGCGGCTCGGCGGGTTGATATCGAACGATACCTCGATATGCACCTGGCGGCCCTCGAGCATGGCGGCGGGCACGGCGAAGTCGCGGATGCCGGGGTTGGCGGACGACCCGATATAGGCCTGGTAGACCGGAACGCCCGCCACCTCGCGCACGGTGACCACGTTGTCGGGGCTTCCCGGGGTGGCGATCAGGGGCTCCAGCGCCGAAAGGTCGATCTCCTCGGTGTGGTCGTAGCCGCAATCCTCGTCCGCGATGAGTTCGCAGAAATCCCCTTCCCGCCCGTGATAGGCGAGAAAATCCCGCACCGCCTGGTCGGCGGGAAACACCGAGGAGGTGGCGCCGAGCTCGGTCCCCATGTTGCAGATCACGTGGCGGTCCATGGCGCTCAAGCCTTCGATCCCGGGGCCGAAATACTCGATGATGCGCCCGACCCCGCCCTTCACCGAATGGCGGCGCAGCATCTCGAGGATGACGTCCTTGGCGCTGACCCAGTCGGGCAGGGATCCGGTCAGCCGCACCCCCATGATTTCCGGCATGCGGATGGCAAGCGGCTGGCCGGCCATCACCGTCGCCACTTCGACGCTGCCGGCGCCGATCGCCAGCATGCCCAAGGAACCCGCCGCCGGGGTGTGGGAATCGGCGCCCACCAGGAAACGGCCGGGCAGGCCCAAGCGCTCCATATGGACCGGGTGGGATATGCCGTTGCCGGGACGCGAGAAGTGGACGCCAAAGCGGTTTGCGGCGCTTTGCAGGAACAGGTGGTCGTCGGGATTCTTGAAGTCGGCCTGAATCAGGTTGTGGTCGATATACTGGCAGGCCAAATCCACCTTGATGCGCTCGAGCCCCATGGCCTCCAGCGCCAGCATGGTCAGGGTCGAAGTGGCGTCCTGGAGCAAGACCTGATCCGCCTTGAGGCGCACCTCGGCGCCGGGCGACATGTCGCCGTCCACCAGCGCGCGGGCGATCAGCTTGCGGGCCAGGTTTTGCGGGCTATTGGTCATGGGTAGGGTCCTCGATGATGCTGCTCGGTATGTTGTATCCCCTGGACCCGATGGTGGAAACCCCCTGGTTTCGAGGACCCACGGCCCATGAGGCGTGGAGGGTTTCCGCCGCGAAAGCAGCCGGCCCGATGATCCGGCGCCATACCGCGTCAATATTAACCATATTTATTATGAATTATGCATTTTGCCTAAAATGCTGTTAGCATCTTAGGCAACTAATCAGCTACCGGACCATTCCATGGCGGAGGACTTGGAAAATGTCTGTGAGCACGAGTGCGCAGTCCCTAATCCGGATGGGTCGGGTTGGCTTGGCGGCCATCCTGGCGGCGCTTATATTCATCTTCGATCTCGCCATGCCGCCGGGCGTCGGAACCGGCGTCACCTATATGGGGCTGGTGGTCTTGGGCGCCTGGTCGGACGACCGCAGGTTTGTTTTCGCCCTGTCGGCCACCGCGACCGCCCTGATCGTGCTCGGCTATTTTTTCTCCCATGGGTCCGCCCCGCCCTTGGTCGCCGCGGTCGACCGCGCCTTGGCGCTGGTCGCTGTCTGGGTGACCACCCTGGTGATTTTCGAACGGCGCAGCGTCCAGCATTCCCTTGCCGAGAGCGAGCGCCGCATCCGTGGCGTCATGGACCACGCCGCCGACGGCATCATCACCATCGGCGAGACCGGGCTGATCGAATCCTTCAGTAAGTCGGCCGAAAAAATGTTCGGTTACCAGGCCGAAGAGGTGCGCGGGAAAAACGTCTCCATCCTCATGACCCGATCGGACGCCATGGCCCATGACGGCCGCCTGCGCCGCTACCGCGAGACCGGCCACAGCAAGATCATCGGTGTCGGCCCCCGGGAGGTCACGGGAAAACGCAAGGACGGCTCGACCTTCCCTCTCGAAATCGTGGTGGGCGAAATGACCGATGGTGACGAGCGGCTCTTCATCGGCGTTCTCCGGGATATCACCGAACGCAGGAAGATCGAGGACGAGGCGGCGGAAAAGAAAGAGCTTTTGGAGCTGGTGTTCGACAACATGACCCAGGGCGTCGTCGTCTATGGCGCCGATGAACGGCTCGTGTCGTTCAATGGCCAGTACGCCAAAATGATAGGGTATCCGCCCGGATTCCTCCGCACCGGGATGCATCTCGAGAAAATTATGCGCTATTGCGCCGAGAGCGGCCAACTCGGCCCGGGAGACCCGGAGGAAATATGCCGGGAACGGCTCAAGCGGTTCAGGACGGGAAGCGAGAAGGTGGGGGAACGGACCTTGGCCGACGGCACGGCCTATATCTACCACCGAAAGAAATTGCCGGGCGGCGGCTTCATCACCACCTTCACGGACCTCACCAAGCAGCAAAAAGCGGAACGGAGAATTTCGACTCAAGCGGCGCTTCTCGAGGCCACGTTCCAAAACATGTCCCAGGGCATCGCGGTTTTCGATGGCGACCGCAGGCTGGTGGCCTTCAACCCGCAATTCGCGGAAATCGTCGGGTATCCGCCGGGTTTCCTGAGGCTCGGCATGGAACGCGAGGAGATTCTCCGCTACCGCGCCCAAAGCAGCGGCCTCGGCGACGGCGACATCGATTCCTTGTTCAACTCGGGGTTGGCGGAGGATACGGCGCTCAAATCCGTCGAACGTACCCTTGCAAGCGGCCGGACTTACATCTACCAGCGCACCCCCATGCCCGATGGCGGGCTTGTCGCCACCGCCACCGACATCACCGACCGCAAGCGGGCGGAAAAGCAACTTGCCGCGCAAACCCATGTGCTCGAAGCCACCTTCGAGCACATGGTCCAGGGCATCGCGGTTTATGATCCTCAGCATGTCTTGATCGCCTTCAATTCCCAATATGCCGAAATCATGCAACTGCCGCCTGACTTCTTGCACAAAGGGATGAGCCGCCGGGAGCTGATCCGTTACCGGGCCGAACGAGGGCATTACGGTGATTGTGACGTCGAGGCCGTGATGGCGGAAAAGCTCTCCAGGGGCGGCTTCGCGGAAAGCAGCGAGCGCACGCTGCCCGACGGCACGATCTATTTCTACGCACGCACGCCGACCCCCGATGGCGGCTACATATCGACGGTGACGGATATCACCGAGCGGCGTGAGTCGGAGAAGCAACTGCACCAGGCCCAGAAGATGGAGGCGGTGGGCCAGTTGACCGGCGGCATCGCCCACGATTTCAACAACCTTCTGGCGGTCAGCCTGGGCAACCTTGAACTGGCCAAAGAGGCGCTGGACGAAGGCAGGGACGTGCGGCAGTTCGTCGAGACGGCGATGAGGGCAACCGAACGCGGCGCGTCCCTCACCGCCCACTTGATGGCTTTCAGCCGCTGTCAGGCCCTGAACCCGGAAGTCACCGATGTCGCGACGCTGACAGCGGAATTGACCGATTTCACCCGCCGGGTGCTCAGCGAGGCCATCGATTTCCATATCGAATGCCAAGACGACCTTTGGCCGGTCTTCGTCGACCGCACCCAGCTTTCATCGGCGGTCCTGAACCTTATCGTCAATGCCCGGGATGCCATGCCGGCCGGCGGGCGGATCACCGTCCTAGCCTCCAACGTGACGTCGTCTCCCGGGGACACGGCGGCCCAGGAAGGCATCGCGCCCGGCCCCTACGTGGAAATTTCGGTCACCGATACCGGGGCCGGCATGTCGTCGGAGGTCATGGAGCACGTCTTCGAGCCCTTCTTCACCACCAAAAAATTGGGCGAAGGCAGCGGGCTGGGGTTGTCCATGGTTTACGGCTTCGCCAAGCAGTCCGGCGGCTATGTGGCGATCGAAAGTGAGCCGGGGCGGGGCACCACGGTCCGGATCCGCATTCCCCGGCGGGAGGACGAGCCACACCTTGCCGGCTCTGGCGTGGATGCGGAGGACGCCGCGCAAGGGGAAACACAAATAATTCGCGGCAAGATCCTTTTGGTCGAGGACGACAGCGACGTCCGCGCCACCACCACCGCCATGCTGATCAGCGCGGGCTACGACGTGGTGGCGGTGGATGACGGCCCCAAGGCCCTTGCCGTCATGGCGGGAGGCGAACGCCTGGGCATCGAATTGGTGCTGAGCGATATCGTGCTGGCCGGCCCAATGAACGGGATCGAAGTCGCCGAGACCCTCAAAGCCCGCCATCCGGAACTCATGATCGTCTTCATGACGGGATATGCCGAGTTGGATGCCGTGACGAATTCCGATTTCGTCAAGGGCTGGAGACTCATCCGCAAGCCCTTCACCAAGGCCGAATTGGTTCGTCTGATCGAAGACGCGCGGGCCTCCAAAGCCGCCTAAGGCACCTGGCCAACGTGTCTGGCCCGCCCGTCTGGCGCGCGGGTCCGGGCAAAGCCGCCCGCGCCCTACTGTTGTCCGGCGAATCCGCCGCCTCGGGCCGCCCCCTAATGCCTTTCAGGTTTCTTGCCCGCGCGCCCGAAGACCGCGCGGGATGAAGTGGCGCTCGGCGATCTCGAACGCCCCCTGGACGGCGAGGGCCAGGGCGGCCGCGGGAATCGCACCCTGCAGGATCAGCGCGGTATCGTCGAGCCGGATGCCGGTCAGGATCGGCTGGCCGTAGCCGCCGGCGCCGATCAAGGCACCGAGCGTCGCCGTCCCGATATTAATCACCGCCGAAGTCTTGATGCCGGCAAGGATCACCGGCGCCGCCAGGGGAAGCTCGATGCGCCAAAGCCGCGCGGCCTCGGTCAGGCCCAGGGCCAGGGCCGAACGGCGCAGCGGCTCGGCGATCCCCGCGAGCCCCGCATGGGTGTTCCGGACGATGGGCAAAAGGCTGTAGAGAAACAGCGCGACGATGGCCGGCGGCGCGCCGATGCCCAACAGCGGGATCATGAAAACCAGAAGGGCGAGCGCCGGCAGGGTCTGGATCACGCCCACCGTGCCCAGGATCACCCGTCCCGCGCGGCGGCGCCGTGCGGCGAGCACGCCCAACGGGATGGACACCAAAATCGCGGCGCCCAGGCTGATGCCCACCAGGCTCAGGTGGGCCAGGGTGTTCTCCCAAAGGCGGGCGGCGGCGGACCGGGTCCCTGGGCTGACCTTTAGGCCAAGCTCCGTATTGAGGAAATCCGCCGCCGCCCGGGCCTCGCTCCAGCCCTTCAGTTTCACCGCGCCGTTGAGCCGCGCCATGGCGGCATCATCGATGCGGCCCGAAAGCCGCGCCAGGGCGCCCAGTGCGCCGGGGGCCCGAGCTTCGAGATCGGCGCGGTAGAGGAAGACCGCCGCATAGGCGGGGAAATGCCCGAGATCGTCGGCCAGCACCTTGAGCCCGTAATAGGCGATCTCGGCGTCGGTGGAATAAAGGTCCATGACGTCGATGTCGCCGGCCGCCAGCCCGCGGTAGCCGAGGTCGTGATCGAGGCCGCGGATGTTGGTCTGGGGTAGGCCATAGCGGCGCTGGAGGGCGGGCCAGCCATCCGCCCGGTCCATGAATTCGTTGCCGAATCCGAAGCGCAGGCGGGGATGACGCGCGAGGTCTGAAATGCTGGAGATGCCGAGCGCCTTGGCCCGGTCGGCGGTCATTCCCAAGGCATAGGTGTTGTCGAAGCCGATGGGCGGCGTCATGCGAAGGCCGCGGGCGCGGAGCGCCTGGCCCAGCGCCCCATCGCTCTCGAGGCGGAGCTTGGCCAGGGTTTCGGCCCGGAGCGTGCCGGTATATTCGGGATAGATGTCGATATCGCCGCGAAGAAGCGCGTTCCACAGGATCCGGGTGCCGCCGAGTTCGCGCCGGTGGCGGGCCGCGAGGCCGGCCTCGGTCAGCAACAGACGGGCGGCCTCGCCCAGGATCACCGATTCGGTGAATTTCTTGGAGCCGATGCGCACCTCTTCCGCCGCCGCCGCCGCGCCGCCGGCCACCCCCGCGAGCGGGAGAAAAAGGCCCGCGAGCGCCACCATAAGGCCTGCCAGGGGAAGCCGCCGGGTGATCCCGCGGCGCATCATGAGGCGCCGTCCCCGGTCTGCCAATGGCCACGCTGGGCTTCGATGAAGCGGGTGACGAAGGGATCTTCGGGCCGCTGGGTCAAGTCGTTGATACTGCCGTGCTGGACCACCCGGCCGTCCCGCATCAGCAAAATGGTGTCGGCGAAAAACGCGGCCTCGCCAAGATCGTGGGTGACCATCACCACGGTCTTTCCCAGGGATCGGAAAATTTCCCGCAGTTCCACCTGAAGCTCGAAGCGGATCAGCGGATCGAGCGCCCCCAGGGGCTCGTCCAAGAGCAGCAATTCGGGGTCCAGCATCAAGGCCCGCATGAGGCTGAGCCGCTGGCGCTGGCCGCCCGAAAGCTCCCCCGGGAAGCGCGCCAGGGCGGGGCGGGGGAAATGGGTCAGGGCCGAGAGCACCTCCAGGCGCGCATTTACCCGATCCGGGGGCCAGCCCAGGGTGCGCGCCAGCAAGGTGACGTTGGCGGCCGCGCTCAGGTGGGGAAACAGCCCGCCTTCCTGGATGACGTAGCCCATGCGCCGGCGCGCCGCCATCAGGGTCACCGGCGAAAGCACCTCGCCGTCGAAGATCACCCGCCCGGAATCCGGGCGCACCAGGCCGTTCATCATCCCCAGCAGGGTCGATTTGCCGCAGCCCGAAGGGCCGATCACCACCAGGGTCCGGCCCGGCTCCACCGCCAGGTCGAGAGGATGAAGGGCGCGGACCGCACCGAACCGCTTGGCCACCTGTTCCAGCATCAGCATGGGGCCGATGATGTCACATCGCGGCGGCGCGGCCTAAGGGGATCGCACGGGCGCGCCCCGCGCCCCGCGCCGGCTATCGCCGGGACCGCCAGGGTGCCGCGGCGCGGGCCGAGGCGCGGCTATTGGTCGGTGATGTCGATCCAGGTGCCGTCGGGGTCGGACATCTGGTAGCTGCCGGTGGCCCAGCGGGCGAACATGTCCTTGCGCGCGTCGGCCTCGGGGCTGGCACCCGGTTGGAAGGGCGCGAGGTACTGGTTGGCGCCGGTGGCCTTGGCCACGTCGTCCTTGAGCGCTTGGATGCTTTCGACCCTGAAGCCGAAATGCTCGGGCCCGGGATGCTTGATTCCCACCTTGGCGTAGGTGCCGATGGACCAGGGCAGGAGCGACAGCGTCACCCGGCCGTCGGTCAGGTGCTTGCAGCCTTCCTCGGATGCCATATTGACCGGCGCCAGTTCGAACACCTCCATGTAGAACTGGGCGACCTTGTCGACGTTCCTGGTGCGGATGGCGAATTTGTTGAGGTAACGTTCCTGGTTCCAACCCTCGGCGGCGGCCTCGGCGTAAATGTTCTTGCGCTGATCGTTCTTCCTCTGGGCGAGGTCGAAGACGTTGCAGTCGGGATCGTTGCCGCTATAGGCGGCGAACGGCCGGGTCGAGGGCCGCTTGACCAGGTCCGAGCCGGGCCAGCTCGACGCCATGCGCGCCCGCACCTCCTCGACGTCATCTACCAGAAAGCCGAAATGGTCCAACCCCGCGGGCGCGCCGTCGCGCTTGGGATTGATGTTGAGCCCGCAATAGCCGTCGGAATAGACCACCCCGTGGAACGGGCGGTGGGTGGCGCAGCGCAGGCCGAACACCGCCTCGTAGAAGCGGCCCATCATCGGGTAGTTGGAACTGGAAATGGCCATGTGATTGATCTCGGCGAACATGCGGTTTCTCCCTGATGCGCCCCACCGCCGCCGGCGGCCCGGGTTCTTCCGTGATTTCTCAGAGGCTAGCACCCGGCCCGCGCCGGCGACAAGCGGGGCGTGGCCGCCATGGCGCAAAAGCGGAATTTTGGAATCCCCCATGGATTGGCGCCCGCGGCCCTGCCTTGAACCCACCGCCGGTCGCCGGGGCGGCGAATGAAAACCCATGGATGATCCCCCCACGCCCCCATATTTGCCCCCAATTACAACGATTTGTTAATCAAACACCGCTTTGATGATCAGCGCCACGAGCTTCCCATGTCCGCCCGGGGTCAGGGGCCGGCATGAGGTGTGTGGCCGGTGGACCACCAGCCGAAGCACCGACTGGCCCCGAAGGATGGCAATGCGACCATTGGCCGATCTGGCAAAGGTTTTGACCGCGCGCCGGGGCCTTTTGTCCCTGGTGGTAGCGACCGCCGTGTTGGCGTCGGGATGCGCCATGAAGGCCTATCAGGGGCGGGAGTTGCCCAAGTCCGAGATCGCGGTCCTCCATAAAAAGGTTTGGCGCGGCCAATCCCTTGGGCTCATGTTCATCGTGCCCTATCCGATATTTAAGCATCGAACAAATATTTACGAAATCGACGGAAAACGCGGTCTAGGGTCGCCCATCCACATTCTTCCAGGCCGACATTCGGCAAGGGTCCGCTACCGGAAATCCCCCGAGGTGGCCTTCTGTGGCTTTTACTTCCCCATCGCCGGTTGTATCGGCAGTTACACCTTGCGCGATCTTTCCATAGTTTTCATGGCCGAGGCCGGGCACGAATACCGCATTCCGGCGGAGCGCAGGGACAAACGCGACTGGATCTGGGTCGAGGACATCACTACCGGCAAGGTGGTCGCCGGAGAAAAGCCCCCGGCCCTTCCCCCCGCCACCCAATCTTCGCGCCTCTAAAGCCCAGGGATAAGCATCGCACGCCGGCGGTGATTGGCGGACCTTGCCATCGGCAGGCGCAGCCGCGCATTATCGGTCATCGGAATCCCATAAACGTGATGGGTGGGCCGCCCCCGTGGCGGCAATGGCGGAGGAGACAATGAATTCATTTGGGTATTGTTTCGCCGCTTTGTTGTTCGCCGCGGCACCGGTCGCCGCGGCGCCAGCCGAACCCGGAAATCCATCTTCGATCCCATTCCTGGGCGAAAACCCGGGGGATGCCGCGGTCAAGATAAAGGTGGCGGACGATATCCGCCGCTTCTCCGCGGGCGAACGCGCGGCGCTGCTGGAGATCGTTCTCTCGTGCGAACTAAATAGGTCGATCCTTGGGCGAAGGCGAACTTACGACGCATGGCAAAAAGGCTGCCAAAAAGCCGAGGCGTTTTGGAACGCGAAGTATCGCCAACGCGATGACCGAAGAATGATCGACGTCCAAATGCGCATCTACCATGGCCGCAAGCTTTCTCTCACCCGGATTTCGTTGGATTATTTCACCCGAAAAGAAACCATCGCACGGAAAAATAGGCGTCGGGAGGACGTTGCGAATGACATCAAGGGCGCGCTAAGGCTGCGAAAGCAGTTGTTCGCGGAAATGGCTCAAATCCTTAAATTCTTTTTCGCGCTCAAAGACTTGTTCGCCGAGTCTCGGCGCTAGGCGTCGGTAGAATGCGCGCGTCGTCGGAAAGGCGCGCGCGAGGGGCCGACCGGAAGCGGTCGAGACCATGGCGTTAGGGCTTTATGGGGGCTAACCCATTGAAAAATTGGCGCACCCGGCGGGATTCGAACCCACGACCTCTGCCTTCGGAGGGCAGCGCTCTATCCAGCTGAGCTACGGGTGCATGCCGAAGCGCCGCGGCCTCGGGCGGCCCGGGCCGCCCGAGGCCGAAACTTGCGCGGCGGAAATTTAGCCCAATGGCGCGCCCGGCGCAAACCTTACTCCACCTTCCCGCCGGCGCGGCTCTCGTCTACAGGGAAGGGGGCGGCTTGGGCCGGCGCCGGCGCCGCACCGGGGGTGGCCCGGCCCCTTCCCCGTGGCCGCGCCGCGGCCCGCGTCATGGCCCGCCCCCTTGACGCCGGCGGGGGCGCGGCCGGCCGGAACTCACGGCGGCGTGCCTGGGGTTTTGTGTTACCCTCCCCAAAGGATCGCACGCCGAGTATTCCCCCGTGAAGGGCTCCCCAAGGCAGGCTGGCCAAGGCAGGCCGGCCAACCCACGCCGAATTGAGATAGAGGTTGGACCATGCCATCGAAGAGTTATGACGTCGTCGTCGTGGGGGCCGGCAATGCCGCCCTCTGCGCGGCCCTTTCGGCCCTGGAGAACGGCGCCAGCGTCCTGGTCCTGGAATGCGCGCCCGAGGACCAAAGCGGCGGCAATTCCCGGTTCACCGCCGGGGCCATCCGCTTCGCCTATCGGGGGGTCGAGGACCTGCGCGAAGTGATCCCCGACCTGACCGAGGACGAGATCGCCAACACCGATTTCGGCACCTATGACGAAGACCAGTTCTTCGACGACATGTTCCGGGTGACCCAGTACCGGTCCGATCCGGATCTGTGCGAGGTGCTGGTGCGCCAGAGTTTCGCCACCATGAAATGGATGCGCGCCCAGGGCGTGCGCTTCGTCCCCATCTATGGCCGCCAGGCCTTCAAGGTGGACGGCAAGTTCAAGTTCTGGGGCGGCTTGACCGTCGAGACCGTGGGCGGCGGCCCCGGCCTGGTCGAGATGCTGACCAATTCCGCGCTCAAGGCCGGGGCGGAGATCCGCTATGAATCCCGGGCGCTGTCGCTGATCACCGACGGCTGCGGCGTCCAGGGGGTCAAGATCCGCCACGATGGGGCGCTGGAGGACATCCCGGCCAAGGCGGTGGTCCTGGCCGCCGGCGGGTTCCAGGCCAACGTCGAGATGCGCACCCGCTATCTGGGTCCGGGCTGGGACCTCGCCAAGGTCCGCGGCACCCCTTACAACACCGGCGACGGCATCCGCATGGCCCTGGAGATCGGCGCTTCGACCGCGGGCAACTGGTCGGGCTGCCATGCCGTGGGGTGGGAGCTCAACGCGCCCGAATTCGGCGACCTGGCGGTGGGCGACAATTTCCAGAAACATTCCTATCCCTTTGGCCTGATCGTCAACGCCCGGGGCGAACGCTTCGTCGACGAAGGCGCCGACTTCCGCAATTACACCTACGCCAAATACGGCGCAGAGGTGCTCGCCCAGCCGGGCCATTTCGCCTGGCAGATCTTCGATGCCAAGGTCACCCACCTGTTGCGCGACGAATACCGCATCCGCCAGGTGACCAAGGCCAGTGCCGATACCCTGGAAGGCCTGGCGGCCAAGCTGGAAGGCGTCGATGGCGACGGCTTCCTGCGCACCATCAAGGAATACAATGGGGCGGTCAAAACCAACGTTGCGTTCAACCCCAACGTTCTCGACGGCCGGGGCACCGAAGGGCTGGCCCTGCCCAAGAGCAACTGGGCCAACACCATCGACGAACCGCCCTTCGAGGCCTATGCCATCACCTGCGGCATCACCTTCACCTTCGGCGGCTTGCGCATCGACGCCGACGCCCGGGTCCAGAGCACCGATTACCGGCCCATCCCGGGCCTGTTCGCGGCCGGCGAACTGGTCGGCGGCGTGTTCTTTCACAACTATCCCGGCGGCGCCGGACTGATCAACGGCGCGGTGTTCGGCAAGGTCGCAGGAAGCTCGGCGGCGGATTACGTCAAATCGGCCTGAGCACGGGGGCCGCCTTGTCATGGGCCGTGCCCGTGGGCTAAGTATGCGGAACACCCACGGCCACCAAGCACGGAGCGCACCAGCCATGCAGACAGCCATTCCCGCGCTTTTCATGCGCGGCGGAACCTCGCGCGGGCTTTATTTCGAGGCTGGCGACTTGCCCCCCGACGCTACCGCCCGCGACCGGCTTCTGCTGGCCGCCATGGGTTCGCCCGATGCGCGCCAGATCGACGGCATGGGCGGGGCGACGCCGCTGACCTCCAAGGTCGCCATCGTCGGCCCGTCCGATGAGCCCGGAATCGATGTCGATTACCTCTTCGCCCAGGTCTTGGTGGAGGAGAACATGGTCGATACCGGCCCGACCTGCGGAAATATCCTGGCCGGCGTCGGCCCGTTCGCCATCGAGCGGGGGCTGGTGGCCGCGGCCGACGGCGAGACCCGGGTGCGTATCCGCCTGGTCAATACCGGCGACCTGGTGGAGGCGGTCTTCCAGACCCCGGGCGGCGCGGTGCAATACGCGGGGTCGGCCACCATCGACGGCGTGCCGGGCAGCGCCGCGCCGGTGATCCTCAATTTCATCGATTGCCTGGGCGCCAAGACCGGGGCGCTGTTCCCCACCGGCAACGTGGCCGACCGCATCGACGGCATCCCCGTCACCCTGGCCGACGCCGCCATGCCGGTGATGATGATGCGCGCCGAGGACATGGGCAAGACCGGCTATGAGACGGCGGAGGAACTCGACAACGATACGGATTTTTTCGCCCGGCTGGAGGCCATTCGCTTGGCCGCGGGCGAGATGATGGGCCTGGGCGATGTCACCAAAATGGTCATCCCCAAGCCGGTGTTGCTGGCCCCGGCGCGCCATGGCGGCACCCTCAATTCGCGCTATTTCACGCCCCACGCCACCCATGAAGCCCATGCGGTGACCGGCGCTATCTGCCTCGCGGTCGCCGCCGTGACGCCGGGGACCCTGGCTCATGAATTCGCCCGAATCGAGATCGGCGAGAAAATGGCGATCACCATCGAGCATCCCACCGGGACCATCGACGTGGCGCTGACGCTCGATCTATCGCAAACCCCGCCGGCGGTCAAAAGCGCCGGTATCCTGCGCACCGCGCGCCTGTTGTTCCAGGGTGCGGTCATGGTTCCCGAGGGCACCCTCGAAGGCGCCCAGGCCGCGGCCGGGGAAACGCCCTAGCCCTGCCCCGCGCCGCCCTTGACGTCCCCGCCCCTGGGGTCAAGACCCGCCGCCGCCCGCCGCCGCCGATTTCGCCGCGAGCACCGTGCGGTCCAGGCGGGCGCCCTCGAAATTGGCGCCGTCGATCCGGCAGCCGTCCAGCTTGGCGCCGGTCAGGTCGGCGCCCGACAGGTTCGCGTCGGTCAGGTTGGTGGGCCATTTGCGGCCGGTGGGCTGGCCGTGGGAATCGTTGATGTCGGCGGGCTCCAACACGGCGTCGCACAGGTTCGATCCCGAGAGGTCGGCTTTCGCCATATTGGTGCCGGAAAGATCGGCGCCGCGCAGATTGCAGTTGTCGAGATCGGCGTTGCCGAGATCGGCCATCAAGAACTGGCACCCGGCAAGGTTCGCGCCGGTCAGTTTCGCCATGTTGAGCGTGGCCCCGCTGAGATTAGCCTCGGCGAGATCGACATGGGCGAGGTCGGCCTCGGTCAGGTCCGCCCGTTCGCCCCTGGCGCCACCGCTGTCGACCCACGCGTAGTGGGCGTTGAGGATTTCCTGAATGGACGGGGAAAGGTTTTCGGGCGCCCGAAGGTAAACCGCGTTTTCCAAGGCGACGGTGGATAGGTCCACGAAGCTGAGGTCGCATCCCGCCAGGTTCGCGGAAGACAAATCGACGTTGGTGAGGGTGGCGCCGGCCAGGTTGGCCCCCATGAGGGAGACCCGGGCGAGGTTCGCGCCGGTCAGCACGGCGCCGGATATATCGGCGCCGTTGAGGTTCGAACCGCTGAGATCCGCCCCCGTCAGGTCGACCCCGCACAGGCTGGCATCGGTGAGATCGGTCTGCAGGATGTTGGCATTGACGAGCAGCCTTCCCGACAGCTTGGCGCCGCGCAGATTCACCTGGCAGAGGTCGACCGTGCCGAATTTCCTGATCAAGAGCTCGAGTTCCTTTTTGTCCTCGGAGAGGGCCATCAGGTTGCCCTCGCGCAGGTCCGCGCCGGCCATGCAGGCACCGGTCAGGTCGGCGTCGCGCAGGCAGGCGCCGCGCATGTCCGCACCGGAGAGATTGGCGGTCTTCAGGTCGCAATTGGTAAAGTTGGTGGCGAAAAGGTCCGCCTCGCTCAGGTCGGCGCCATCGAGCGAGCTGTGGGTGAGATCCGCGCCGGTCAGCTTTATCTGCGCAAGGTTGGCGCCGGTCAGGGCCATGCCGTAGAG
>SMXQ01000144.1 GCA_004356985.1 Alphaproteobacteria bacterium
CCTTGGGCACCATCAGCTCGGCGATGCCCTGGTCCTTGGCATAGCTCAACAAATCGTCACGGTCCGCGTCGGGCTTGTCGGTCACCAGGACGAGTTGCTCACCCTTGCGCGCGTCCGGGACGCTGACCACGGCGTGCATATGGCCGGGCCAGACGGCGTTGGCGTAACCCTCGACGGCGGTTAGTGAGACCATCTCTCCGGCGATTTTGGCGAAACGCTTGACGCGGCCCAAGATGGTGACGAAACCTTCGGCGTCCACGGAAACGATGTCGCCGGTGTCGTAGCGGCCGTCAACCGGAGGCTCCAGAACGCCGGGGTTTTCAGCCCTCAGGTAGCCCAACATGATATTGGGGCCGGAGACCACCAGCCTCCCCCCTTCGCTGATCCCCGGCACCGGTTCCAGGTCGTATTCGATGCCGGGCATGAAGCGGCCCACCGTCCCCGGTTTGTAGTGTAGGGGCGTGTTGGTGGAGAGAATGGGGGAGGTTTCCGTTGTACCGTAACCTTCGAGTATCCGAAGCCCGAACTTGTCGGCCCAGGTCTGGCGGGTCTCCTCCTTGACCCTCTCGGCGCCGGCGAAGACATAACGAACACTGTAGAAGTCATAGGGATGTGCGACACGTGCATAACCTCCAAGGAAGGTGTCGGTGCCGAACAGGATCGTCGCGTTGGTGTCATAGACAAGCGCCGGCACCATCCGGTAATGGAGGGGAGAGGGGTAAAGGAAGGTCTTGACGCCCGAGAGCATCGGCAACAGCGTGCCGCCGGTCAGCCCGAAAGAATGAAAGATCGGAAGCGCGTTGAAGACAATATCCGTCGGGTTGAAATCGATACGGGCCGCAAGCTGGTAACGGTTGGCAAGAAGATTCGCGTGGCTCAGAACGACGCCTTTGGGCGTCCCTTCGGAACCCGAAGTGAACAGCACCACGGCCGGGTCGTCCGGTCCGATCCGCAAACGCTTATGGATGGACCGGGCCAATGGACCGGATATCGCGCCCCAGGCTTTATCGGAGAACGATATTTTATCCTTCAGGTCTTCGAGGTAGACGATCTCGGCGTGAGCGCCGAGGCTTTCAATGGTCTCTGTCATTTGCGCCATCTCGGCGAAACGGCGAGAAGTCAACACCGTCTTGATCTCGGCCGCTTTCAACGCCGCGATCATGTTCTTGGTGCCGGTTGAATAATTCAGCATCGCCGGCACCCGGCCGAACGCCTGCAATGCGAAGAAAACCATGACCGCGCCGACCGAGTTCGGCAGCATGACCCCGACGTATTCTCCTTTCTCGGTCGACGGGGTGAGCTTTCTGCCGAGCACCCGGGAGCCCAGGATGAAACGGCCGTAGTCCATGGCATGGCGTTCGATATCTTCGGCGATCAGCTGTTTGCGGCCGTTGACCGCCCGGGCGTTGAGCAGGGCTTCGAACAAAGTCTGGCGGCGGTCGCAGGTCTCGAAAATCATGTCGCTCATGATGTCGTAGAGCTTTATGCCCGCCAACTGACGGCGGGCGCGGCCAACGATGTTCGCCGGAATGTCGAAGCGCCGGGGTGGCAGGATGGTTATCGTGACCTTGGGGAACCAGCGGATCCGGACCTTCCCCCTGAGACGCGAGAAGGGGGTATATTGCATCCCGTCAATCCGTACCGGCACCAGCATGGCCTGGGACTTGTCGGCGATCATTCCCGGTCCCTCATAGACCTTCATGAGCGCTCCGGTGACGGTGAGCCGGCCTTCGGGAAAGATGACACAGTGCCGGTCTTCCCTGACCGCCTTAATCAATGACTTGGTGGCCATGGGGTTCGTCGGGTCCATGGGGAAAAGATCGACCAAGCGCAGGAAGGCTTTGATCCACCACTTTTCGGCGACACGGGTGTCGATCGCGAACATCGGCTTCACCGGCAAAAAAACGGCGAGCAACACGGCATCCAGAAAGGACACGTGATTGACCACGACGACGGCCCGTTTGCCCGCCTTCGCATAATTCTCCAGCCCTCGGACTTCGACGCGGTAGCAGAGTTTCAGGAGCGAGATGAGGAACGCCTTGACCACGGCGTCAGGCAGCAGTCCACAGATGTAGATCGTGACCACGCCGTTGACCGCCGCCATGACGAGGACGAGTTGGGGGACGGTGAAATCGAAACCCAACATCACCGCGGCGACGGCCGCCCCGACCACCATGAACAATGCGTTCAGGATATTATTGCCGGCGATCACCCGGGACAGCTCGGCCTTGTCGCCGCGGCTCTGCAGGATCGCGTAGAGCGGCACCGTGAATATGCCGCCGCAAACCGTCACGGCGAAGATGTCGAAAAGAACGCGCCAGTTGCCGGCGGATTCAAGGAAGACCCCGATCCCTATCAAGGGACCGGCCGCCGCCCCGGGTTCCGGGCAGGCCAGGTATAGATCGAACAGGAAGATCGACATGCCGAAAGCCGCGAAGGGCACGTACTTGGCCGATATTTCCCCCTTCAGCATCGTATTGCAGAGCAACGACCCAAGGGCGATGCCGAGAGTCGCCACCACCAACAACAGCGTGACGACGTAGTTGTCGGCGTTAAACACGGATTTGGCGAGATTGGGGAACTGGGCCAGCAAGGTGGCCCCGACCAGCCAGAACCATGATATGCCCAGGATCGAAAGAAAGATCGTCCGCTCCTTCGTGGCCCGCCGGATGGTGGCCCAGGTCTCGCCCAATAGGTTGGGGTTGATGGCGAGGCCGGGCTCGAGCGCCTGGGTGCGCGGGATGGAGAAACTGGCCGCCAGTCCAATAACCGCTAGGCCGACGATGCCCATGGAAATGATCGCGATGCCATCGTCGGTGAGGACCAGCAGGCCGCCGGCGATGGTGCCCAGCAGGATGGCGGTGAAGGTGCCGGCTTCCAGGAAGGCATTGCCGCCGATTAATTCGTCCTCGTGCAAGTGCACCGGAAGGATGGAATACTTGACGGGGCCGAAAAAGGCGGACTGGGTCCCCATGAGGAATAAAACGCCAAGCATGAAGTAGACGTCTCCGGCAAACAGGGCCACGGCACCGAGGCCCATGATGATGACTTCTGCCGCCTTGATGACGCGGATAAGAATCGCCTTATCCAGCTTGTCCGCGAGCTGTCCGCCGGTGGCCGAGAACAGGAAGAAGGGCAGCATGAAGATTCCCGCCGCCACGGTCACCAGAACTTCTCCGTTGTAAGACGCTTGTTCGGCGATCCGGTAAAGCACCAGTACCGCGATGGCGTTCTTGAACAGGTTGTCGTTTCCGGCGCCGAGAAACAGGGTGACGAACAGCGGCAGGAAACGCCGCGTCCTAAGCAGATGAAGCTGGCTTTCGTGCATCCTGCCCCCCTATTTGGTTCGTCTTATGCGCGTGCGGGACGGTCCATATGAGCCGCCGCGACGTTCCGGTTATACACCTAAATGATGGTTGCGAATTGCGACGCGCCGGGCATCGTCATGGAGGGACGCCCCGGGATTTGCAAGGGGAGAAACCGACTCGCAACGGCGGGCGAACTTGCCGCCATGTGTCGGGGCTTTCGGTGGCGGCACCATGGCCGCCGGCGGGCAAGGAATCCGTTGGATCGACGCCCAGTCAGACTGGCGAGCTTGATGCTCGGACAATGCCCGCATCACCATCATTCGCGCCGGGGAAGGCGATCAGTGGGTCACCACCCGCGTATGACTGACCAGGCCGCCCGCGCCCGAGGCGACGTGCAGGAGGTACGAGGGCGCCGCTTCGATCGTTCCATCGGCCCCCTTGCGCAGGTCCACCGCGACGCTGGGCATAGTGGTGGCGACCGTGCCGCCCCATTGCGCACGGTGCAATATATGGACGTGGCCGCACAGCAGCCGCTCGACCTGTGGATGGCGGCTGACCACCGCCGCCAGATCCCGGGCGTCCCGTGGGCGCCGGTATCCGCCCACATAATGCCCGGCGATATCGAACGGCGGGTGGTGAACGAAAAGAACCGTCGGCCTGCCCGGTTCCCGGGCGAGAGTCTCCTCCAGCCAGGCCAGGCGCCGGGCGCAGAACACGCCTTTGCGTTCACCCGCGGCAACCGAATCGAGTGCCACCAGGCGAAGGGGATAGTCTTCCACGGCGTAATGAAAAAAATCACCGTTCCTGGGCAGATAAGAGAGGTGGCCGAACGCGGCACTCAGCGCGCCATGGCGGTCGCGATTGCCGGGAATCAGCAACAACGGCGCTTCCAAGTCAGCCAAGATCTCGCGCAGGTGCGCATACTCTTCGGCTGTGCCGTGGTGCACGCTGTCTCCCGTGTGGACCACCACATCCACCCCCTGCCGGTTGATATCGGCGATGCACCGCCGCAGGTTATCGGCGCGGGGGGCGGCCACGGCCTGGTCCGACGACCTTGCCAGGATGTGGGTGTCGCTGATCTGGGCGATGACCATCCGATCTTTCCTCGATCCGCCGTCAGGGGAGCGAACGAAGTCCCGCCCGGCGCCGGTCATCTCAAGCCGTCGTAATGGTCTTGAAGCACCTTGAGGACTTCGGGGCGGCTGAAGGTGGCCGGGATGGGCTCGTGATTGGCGAACATCTCGCGCAGCCGGGTGCCCGAAATCGCCAGCCGCTGGGCCTCGTCGTGGGGACAGGTCCGGTCGGTGGCGGTGCTTTGGCAGATGTTGCAATAGAAGGTCACCGCCATCTTCAAGGGTTCGATCTCGAGGCTGCCGGGGTCCAGGGTATCGAATATGTGGTGGGCATCGAGGGGCCCGTAGTAGTTCCCGACGCCGGCATGATCGCGGCCGACCACCAAGTGGGAGCAGCCGAAGTTCTGCCGGAACAGGGCGTGCAGCAGGGCCTCGCGCGGCCCGGCATAGCGCATCTCGATGGGATAGCCGGCCTGGATGACGGTATCGGGCGCGAAGTAGTTCTCCACCAGGGCATCGATCGCCTGGGCCCGAACCTCGGCCGGGATATCGCCGGGCTTGAGCTTGCCCAGGACCTGATGGATCAAAAGGCCGTCGCAAACCTCGATGGCGACCTTGGCCAGGTACTCGTGGCTGCGGTGCATGGGGTTTCTGGTTTGGAAGGCCGCCACCCGCG
Source organism: Alphaproteobacteria bacterium (assembly GCA_004356985.1). Classification (GTDB taxonomy): domain Bacteria; phylum Pseudomonadota; class Alphaproteobacteria; order SMXQ01; family SMXQ01; genus SMXQ01. Next base: position 5,058 of record SMXQ01000144.1, read on the forward strand.
ACCAGCCCCGTTCGGCGAAAAGGGCGCGGGTCTCGGCCGGACGCAGGTACAGGCCCTTGAAGTCTTGCGGATAGGCGCCCTCGCTCAGCACCCGCACCGGTCCGCCCAGGTTGACCTCGCCCTGGGCCATCACCTTGGCGACCCCGGGGTGCGCGGGGTCGGTGGTTCCAAAGACCTCTGAACATTCCAACTCCCGGTCGATGGCGTATTTTTCCGCGACCTCCATGACCGCCATGATCTGGTCCGATTCTTCATCGACCAGGGCCACTTCCTGGCCGGGCGCGATAGCGTCGGCCAAGTCCCGATGGCAGGATAAGGTGATGGGAATCGGCCAGAACGTGCCGTCGCGCAACTTCATGTCCACGCAGGCCCCGCGCCAATCATCGAATCCCATGAAGCCGTCCAGCGGCGTATAGGCCCCCATGGCCAGCATCACCAGATCCGACGTCTCGCGGCTGGTCATGGGCACGGCCTTCTGCTTGGCCGCCCGTTTCAACGCCTCGGCGCGTTCGTCCCCGCCATTGGGCCCAGAGCCAAGCAGCCTGGGTTCGAGCCCGCCGCCGCCATGGGGAGGAACCAGATTCGACATGTGATAAACACCCTCACCCAATTTATCCCTCCGCCCGTTCGACGTTCCCCATGGAGGGGCATATTCATAGTGTATGTTGTTTACGAGACCATTCGAGATAAGTATCATATGGATGTCGAAACCGGGTGTCCCCACCGATAATCTCATCCGGACTTCGAGTCTTGACGGCGCGGTCGGTTTCACCGTGCGCGACCCCGAGATTACCGTTGTCAAGGCGCGCGCGGCGGTGCGCGCGCCCTGTGGCGCGACCGACCTCTGGCGGCCGCACGCGGTGGGCGAGGGCTTTTTCGAGACCGCCATGCCTGTGGTCCTCGCGTTGATAATAACTGGCTAAAATCGGGGTAATTCAATGTTCACCAGCAGTCCCTTCGCCGAGCTTTCGGCGTCCATACCACCCATCGTCATGCAGACCTATGTCGTCATCATGATCATCCTGGTCACGGGTGGCACGCTGTACGACATCATTCATAAAAAAAGCGCCAAGTACTTCTTCAACAATTGGCGGAATGTAAAGAATAAAGGGACGCGGCGAGTCGGTGGCGGGGAAATGGTGTCCCTGGCGATCCAGACCGCCGTGGTGGAGGGCCTGACATCCGGTGAATTCTGCAACGCGCGGCGCAGGATTGCCCACCTCCTGACAATGTACGGTTTCCTTGCTTACGCCATCACCACCGGCATCATGGTGTTCTGGTACCCAACGCCCGCCACGCCGGCGCCCGCCATCCTGCCGCAAGTGTGGACCATGGGGGCCCTGATGGTTTGCCTCGGCGGTTACTGGTTCTGGTTCTTCATTCGGGTCGACGTCGCCGCCGAGGGCAATTCACCGTTCCGCGTGGTGCGCGCCGACCTGTTCATTCTCTCGCTTCTCGCCAGCGCGACCCTGGGCCTGGCTTGGGCCTATCTGCAGGCGACGGGCAATTGGTGGACAAATGTGTTCCTCGGATTGTACCTCCTCGCCACGACGGTGCTCTTCGCATCCATTCCGTGGTCCAAATTCTCACACATGTTCTACAAGCCGGCGGCGGCATTGCAGAAACGGGTGGAAGAAGCCAACGGTTCGAGGCGCAACCTGCCGGGCCCCGCCGACAGGCCCGAAATCTTCGGCAGCGCCCGCCGCGAACCCCGCCATTATTAATCAGCCCATCATTGGTCTTCGAACCAGGAGATAACGGAAACCCATGCCGACATTTGTTTACATGACCAGTTGCGACGGCTGCGGACATTGCGTCGATATCTGCCCATCCGACATTATGCATATCGATACCACCTACCGCCGTGCCTATAACATCGAGCCCAATATGTGCTGGGAGTGCTACGCCTGTGTGAAGGCGTGCCCGCAAAACGCCATCGACATCCGCGGTTATGCCGACTTCGCTCCCTTGGGCCACAGTGTTCGGGTGCTTCGCGAAGAGGAGAAGGGTACCGTCTCATGGAAGATCAAGTTCCGGGACGGCCGCGAAAAGAATTTCGTGTCCCCGATCCGGACCACGCCATGGGGATCGATCAAATCACCGTCAGATTACCAGGCGCCCAGCCCCGATGCCATAAACGGCCAGGAACTCGCGCACGAACCGGAGGCACTCCACATCGATAAATTGCCCGCGTTGACTCCCGATAGGCTCAAGCAAGGATTGGTCTAATGGGCCTATTCTCACGGAGAAAAACGGTATTTGTGGATGCCGACATCCTCGTCATCGGCGGCGGCTTTGGCGGCTGTGGGGCCACCTACGAATCGAGGTACTGGGGGCGCGACAAAAAGGTTGTCGTCGTCGAGAAGGCGAACATCGAGCGCAGCGGCGCCGTCGCCCAGGGCCTGTATGCGATCAACTGCTACATGGGCATGCAGTGGGATGAGAACCAGCCCGAGGACCATGTGCGGTACGCCCGCAACGACCTCATGGGTCTGGTGCGGGAGGATCTGGCCTACGATATCGCCCGCCATGTCGACTCCACGGTGCATAAGTTCGAGGAGTGGGGCCTGCCGATCATGAAGGACCCGGAAACCGGGCGGTATCTGCGCGAAGGCAAATGGCAGATCATGATTCACGGCGAAAGCTACAAGCCGATCGTCGCCGAGGCCGCCCGCAAGGCCGCCACCAAGGTCTACAACCGGATCATGGTGACCCACCTGCTGATGGACAAGACCAAGCCCAACAGGGTCGCCGGGGCCGTCGGTTTCAACGTCCGTAGCGGGGATTTCTACGTCTTTCGCGCCAAGGCCGTCATCGTCGCCGCCGGTGGCGCGTCGCACATTTTCAAGCCCCACTCGGTGGGAGAGGGCATGGGGCGGACCTGGTATGCCCCGTGGAGCAGCGCCTCTGCCTACGCGCTGCCGATCCAAGTCGGCGCCAAGATGACGCAGATGGAGAATCGCATCGTCCTCACCAGATTCAAGGACGGCTATGGTCCGGTGGGCGCCTACTTCCTGCATCTCAAGACGACCACCGAAAACGCCTATGGGGAAAATTACGAGCCCACCTGGTACGACTCCATCAAGGAAATGGTCGGCGATTACGTGGATCATCAGCCGGTGCCGACCTGCCTGCGGAACCACGCCTTTCTCCAGGAGATCAAGGCCGGCAGGGGCCCCATCCGCATGGTGACCAAGGAGGCCTTCAAAGACCCGCACAAGGAGCAAGTCGGCTGGGAGAACTTCCTGGGCATGACCATCAGCCAGGCGGTCGTCTGGGCGTCGCAGAACATCGATCCCAAGGAAACCAATCCCGAGCTGGTCATGTCCGAGCCTTACGTCATGGGCTCCCACGCCACTTGTTCAGGCGCTTGGGCGAGCGGTCCGGAGGACTACGCGCCCGATGAATACCAGTGGGGATACAACCGGATGATGACCGTCGAGGGACTCTTCGGCGCCGGCGACACCATCGGCGGCACCGCCCACAAGTTCTCGTCGGGGTCCTTCACCGAAGGCCGGATCGCTGGCAAGGCTGCGGTCAGGTACGTCAACGACCTGGGGAACGACCAGCCTCAGGTCGATGAGACCGAGTACGAAAATCTCAAGACCATGGTCTACCAGCCCATGGAGACCTACCAGGTCGGCCGCAACGAGATCGTCGCGGGGACCGTTTCACCGAGCTATCTCTTGCCGATTCATGGTCTTCAGCGTCTCGAGAAGATCATGGACGAATACGTCGGGGGCACCAGCACCAACTACCTCACCAACGAACCGATGCTGACCCGCGGGCTGGAGTTGCTAACCATGCTGAAGGAAGACCTCGACCATCTCGGGGCCGAAGACCTTCACCAGCTCATGCGGGCGTGGGAGCTTCAGCACCGGGTCTTGACCGCCGAGTGTGTGACCCAGCACACCATGTTCCGGACGGAAACCCGGTGGCCGGGGTATTACTATCGGGCCGATCATCCGAAGCTGGACGACACCGATTGGCATTGCTTCACCTTATCCCGCTACGACGGGCAATCCGGGAAGTGGGAATTGGAGAAGGCGCCGGTGTATCACATCATTGATTAAACGGGGCCCATCGAAGACCCCTTTGATGGGCATTGTCATGCAGGGACGCCCCCGAGGCACTCACGCTACCGGGCACTACGTTTATTCTCCAACCCAAATCGATGGGTCCACCTCCGAACCAACACCATCCCCCTATACATGGAAAATGCTCTAAGGGTATTACTCAACGAATCGCGTTAAGAAGCCTGAAATTCTCGGCGGCTTCGGTTTTTGCCCTAGCCGCCCGGCCAACAAATTTTGCCGCACGCGCATGGGGACAAACAGTTCCATAGGCAATGCCATCGTGTTCGACGATGAGATCGATCGAATCGGAAAATTTTCCGCGGTTGCCCGGGAATAATATCTACGGATTCGGCGTTGCCCCGAAGACGGTCCCTATTAGACGCTCAAACCCAAAGCCTTTTTTGATCTCCCTAAGGAGCCGACCTTGGCCTATTCTCGGGGCAAGGCGTCGGGGATGGAATCGAATCAACACTTGGTATTGGATCACGTTTATGCTGATGCGAAAAATGGTAACTCGAAGATTCGCGGCGCGTGACGACTATGGTAATTTCGTAGAATGATTAAGGGCCCGAGGGGGCGGCACACCGTGTTTGAGCCACAAACTACACCAGCCTATATCTACGATGAACGGCAGCTTCGATCAGATGTTCAACGGGTCGGAGCGATTGCTCGCGATGTCGGCTGCAAGACCCTTTATTCGCCCAAGGCCAATACGGTTCGCGGTGTCCTGGATGCTATCGCTGGCAGCGTCGATGGTTTTGCCGCGAGTTCGGTTTTCGAGGCACGCCTGTCACGCGAGGTCTTGGGGGGCCACGGTTCGATCCATCTGACCAACCCCGGCCTCCGCGCCGACGAGGTCGCGGAGGTGGCGGCGCTGTGCAATGCCGTGACGCTCAATTCCCTGAGCCAGTGGCAGATGTACGGGCCGGAGTTGATCGGCCAAGTGAAATGCGGGCTCCGCGTCAACCCGGGCATGTCCCTGGTTCGTGACCTTCGCTATGACCCGTGCCGGGTGAACTCCAAGCTTGGCGTGCCCCTCGAATACCTCGAAGAAATTCACCGTCAGGTGCCTGGCCGGCTCAAAGGGATATCGGGACTGCATTTCCATACCAATAGCGAGGCCAGCGAATTTTCCGGCCTGCTGGCCACGGTGCGCCACCTCGCCGACCGTATCGGACCATTTCTGGAGAAATTAGAATGGATCAACCTCGGCGGCGGCTACTTGTTCGATGACCCCAATACCTTGGGCGCATTCCACGAAAGCGTTGATTTGTTGCGCTCTCGTTTTGGGCTCGAAGTGTTCGTTGAACCCGGCACCGCCATGGTGCGCCAATCTGGTTATCTGGTGGCCTCGGTAGTGGACATCTTCGTGAGCGGGGAAAAGTCCGTTGCCGTTTTGGATGCCACGACCAATCATTGGCCCGAAGTGTTCGAATACGAATTCGCCCCCGACGTCATCGGCGATAGCGAAGAAGGCGAATATGAATACCTCCTTGCGGGGGGCACATGCCTTGCCGGTGACCTGTTCGGAACCTATGCCTTCCATGAGCCCCTCGACGTTGGCTCCAAGATCGTGTTCGCCAATGCCGGCGCGTACTCGTTGGTCAAGGCTAATTACTTCAACGGCATCAATCTGCCGTCTATTTACGCCCTGACGGCGGAGGGGGAACTGGTGCTGGAAAAAAAATTCACCTATGAGGATTTCGCGCGTCAGTGCGGAGTGGTCGAACATGCAAATCACTGAGAAATTTCTCTCGCTCCCGATTTCGCCGGCGGCGCCTGATTTCCTGGATCAGGTCCAAAGGTCGCAGCGCTTCCGCATTTCCGGCGACGCCGTGCCGATCCGTTTCGCGGTAACGAAATCCCATGATGGGGCGTGTGAGTGTGAAGTAGGGATCCTGGAAGGGTTGGGATCGGACCTGGCGGCCGGATCTTTGTTCGAATTCAGGCATCGCGGCAGGGCGCGCAACCATGGCTTCAATGCGGTGTTCATGGTGCCCACGGGGATCGGCGCGGAAATCGGCGGCCATGCGGGTGATGCGACGCCCGTGGTCCGCATGCTGGCGGGAATCTGCGACAATCTGATCACCCACCCCAATACGGTCAATGCGAGTGACCTCAACGAGATGACCGAGAACACCCTCTATGTGGAAGGGAGCATCCTCACCCGTTTCCTCATGGGAACGGTTGGACTCGGCCCGGTGCGGTCGAACCGTGTGTTGGTGATTATCGACGATCATGAGGATGAGCTTTTCGTGAATACCGCGGTCAATGCGGTGAGTGCGGCGCGCGCTTCGTTCGGCCTTGACTGTCCCAAGGTCATCAAGATGGAACACCCCGTTCGCCTGAGCGCGCAATACGCGGGTTCGGGCCGTGCCGCGGGCCGGGTCGAAAACTTTGCCGCCCTTTATGAGATTCTGGAAAAGGAGAGCGGCAGCTTTGACGCCGTCGCCATCGCATCGGTCATCGACGTGCCGTTGGAATACCACGAGGCGTATTTCGACTCGGGCGGCAAAATGGTGAACCCATGGGGTGGGGTGGAGGCACTCCTGACCCACGCCGTCTCAAGCCTTTTCAACCTGCCGTCGGCCCATTCGCCGATGCTGGAAAATCGCGATGTCGCCGATGCCGATGTCGGCATCGTCGAGCCCCGGCTGGCGGCAGAATCCGTGTCCATGGCGTTTCTCCATTGTATCTTGAAGGGATTGCATCGAAGCCCGGCGATTGTTACCGATCCGCTGGAAATGACCGGCGGTGCCACCCTTTCGGCCAAAGATGTGTCCTGCCTGGTTATCCCCGAGGGGTGCCTCGGCCTGCCGACCTTGGCGGCGCTCCGGCAAGGCATTCCGGTGATCGCCGTGCGGGAGAACACCAACTTGATGAAAAATGACCTGTCGGTTCTGCCTTGGCCAAAGGGCCGATATTTCGAGGTGGATAACTACCTCGAAGCGGCGGGGTTGATGGCGGCCATGCGCGCCGGGATCGATCCGGCGACCGTGCGGCGGCCACTGGCGCCAACCATGGTCGAAAAATTTACCGGCGTGCACCACAGCACTGGGGATCGGCACAGAGCCGTCGATTGACGTGACCATGCCATCGCGTGTTCGCGCTTTTGGCCCCTAGCGGATTGTGGTAGCGTCCGCGGTACTTCGCCAAAGCTACCCAGGGAGTCAGGTCTTTTGGAAACAATCGGCGCTTCGCTTAACGAGTTGCCATGGTTCCTTTGACCTGTTCCCCGTAATTTCCTCCAGTTTAAAGTAGAGTCCGTTGCCGACGAGGAGACGGATTTATGAAGCGCAGCCGCTTTAGCGAAGAACAGATTATCGGGATATTGAAGGAACAGGAATCGGGGCTTTGTCAGATAAACCAGGCAAGACTTGGCAGATCAGCGGCGGTCAAGGTCTCTCACGCGGCGAGTTGACGCCATTCAGCGAGCGCGGCAGCGCGGTTCTCCTTGAAGATTTCACGGCGGTTGAGGTGGCGGTCCTGGTTGACGTGGTTGTGGATCGAGGCATGGGCGGCGGCAAATTTCTGCAGGGTCTTTATATCCCTGAACCTGGCCATCGCGCCTTCCCTTCGCCGGAATGGCTGGTGGGAATTCTCGGCTCGATTGTTGAGCCATTGTCCGCATGCCTGACGATCTGCGACCCCAATGACTTTCATCGCCGCACCGTATGAACGAAGCCGGTCGGTCACGATCAATTCCGGCCGGCCGTAACATTTCATCGTTCGCTTCAGGAACTTCGGCGCAGCTCTGCAATCCCGGCGCAACGCCCGCGAAAACCTCAAGCACCTCGCCTTCGTGATCACCCGCACGCCACAGATAGTGCGTCTCGCCGTTGATCCTGACGAACACCTCGTCCAAATGCCATCGCCATCGCGAAAACGACCGATGATGAACGCGCCGCTTCCTGATCTCGTTAGCAAACATTGGACCGAACCGGTTTCACCAGAAGCGTGCCGTCTCGTGGCAGATGTCACTACCACGTTCGAAAAGCAGATCTTCGACTTGCCGCAGAGACAGCGGATAGCGGATATACATCATCACCGCGAGGCGGATCACCTCGGGCGAGCTATTTAAATAACAGAATGGATTGCGCATCGCCGGCGGCTAAGGAACCTTGCCAGGAGGCTCAAGCCAATTTACTCTGATGGTACGGACGCCCCCATGACGAAGGTACGACGATTGGTTTGGATTTGGCAAAGCACGATTTTCAGGTTCACGGAGCGGATAGTGAAGGGCGGCCTGTGCTGCGGAAGAAGTTGAGGCGGGCCAAGCTGGTGCCGTTTTTTGCGGATCTGCCGCCCTGCCTGGTCGGCATGGAAGCATGTGCGAGCGCTCATCACTGGGCGCGGGAACTTCAGGCACTTGGCCATGAGGTCCGGTTGGTCCCACCGCAATCCGTCCGCCCGTTCGTGAAGACCAACAAGAACGATGCGGCGGACGCCGAGGCGATCTGCGAGGCGGTGGTCCGCCCCACCATGCGCTTCGTGACAGGCGAAGAGCGCCGAGCAGCAATCGGTCCTGATGCTGCACCGGGTCCGTGAGCTGTTGGTCCGGCAACGCACCATGGCGATCAATGCGCCCAGGGGTCATTGCGCGGGTAACGACGATTTGATGGCGAAACAGGGTGTTCCCAGGATCGGCCAAACCCGAGGCAAAATCCCGAGCATCAAGCTCGCTACTCTGACTGGGCGTCGATCCAACGGATTCTTTGCACGCCAGCGGTCAGCGTACCGCACCGAAAGGCCGGAACCATGACGGCAAGCTCACCCGCCGTTTCAAGTCAGCTTTTTCCTTGCATATCGGGGGGCGTCCATACATGACAATGTCCCTCGGCGATAACTGCTCTTGATGCCCATGATCGCTAATAAACTTCAGCCCGTACTCGTCCTTGTCGCCCTGATCTGGATTGTCGAAATCGTGAACCTGTTTATCGGGCATCGACTGGTTTCATTCGGAATATTGCCCCGCAGTTTTACTGGCCTAATCGGTATCCCACTGGCGCCGTTACTTCATAGTGGATTTTGGCACACCGCCTCCAACACGGTTCCGCTGTTAATTCTCGGAGCCCTCACACTTGCGGGAGGAAAGAGACGCTTTTGGGAAACGACCGTAACGGTCACCCTTCTGTCGGGCGCATTGGTGTGGGTGTTTGCGCGCGAGGCCTACCACGTCGGAGCAAGCGGACTGGTGTTCGGCTATTTCGGTGCAATATTGGCCCGTGCCATTATAGAACGCAGCATAACCACCATCGCCATCGCCATCGTTACGGTTATGACATATGGCGGACTTTTGTGGGGCATTCTGCCGCTACGAAGCTACGTTTCCTTCGAGGGGCATCTGTTCGGCTTGATCGCTGGCATTGTTGTCGTCTGGCTCGACCGCAAATTCAGTAAGTCTCAAACGCCGCGATAATTAAGCCTTTACGAAAGGCGCGCTTGAGTCAGCTTCCGGCGCCCCTTCTACTCGTCGCTCGAGCGCCGAATCCGCCCCGTGCGACAGTGCGGGTTCGTACCGGCGGCCGGCTAACCTGAGATTTGGCGACCTGGGTACGGCCGTTTGCCGAGACCGCGCCGACCCGGCCGCTTCTCGCCGTGTAAAACCGGTTAGGATTTGAAGTTGGGCGGTAGAGCGGCTGCGGCGATATGGTGGTCCGTCCCATGCGGGACCCCAGCATATAGCCCGCCATTAAAGGCAGCCAAATCGAGGTTCCGGTCGAGGAACGGGACTGATAGCATCGGTTATATCCGAAGTCGGAATAACAATTGTTGGCGCGATCGTAACGGGGGGCAACCTCGTTATGGAGTTTCTGGGCCTTGGCGAATTCAGCTTTGCATACCGCTTCGTCTTGCTGACCGCCCTTGACGCATGCTTCGACGGAATTATAGACCAGGACATCTTCTTCCGCTTCTCCGCAGGCGACGAGGGCGAGCGCGGTGGCGCCCAGGAGGGAAAACTTGAATGCGTTCATCCATTTCATTCGCTGCGCCTCTGTCCTCAGGTGGTCATACTGGCGGCGTTTAGGATACCCGCCACCATTGAACACGCGCCGAGCCAAATTCCGGCGGCTACCTCATCGGCTTCGATCCGTTCGGAAACGCGCGGCATGGGGAGACGAATGAGGAGATAAACGAGCACTTGGACAATCAGTGCGACCATCCCCCAGAGCGCCATTTCGACAACGGTAACGGAATTGATCATAGTGCTGGCGAGGGGCAGCGCAAACCCGATCAAACTTCCGGAAAAGGCGACCGCGGCGGCCGTCGAATTCTTCTTGATGAGGGCGAGCTCGTCATGCTTCGTGACGCGCGTGTAGATGACGACGAAAAGGATTGTCAACACGGCGGCAACGACGAAGAAAATCAAAAACTCGGAAAGACTTACCAAAAAAATCCCAATTTGCTCGCTCATTCGAGCCTCCAGATCATTACCTCAGCTACGCGGGACGCGTTGCCTGTCACACTGTTTTATGCCGCCAACCTAAATCACTTTCAGGTTGGGAAGGTCGAGGTCCACGCCGACCACCAGCTCGACTGTCCGTTCGCCTTCGTAGGACTCAACTGAAACCATTAGGTATTCGTTTTTCTTTCCTTCCTCTAAATTTCGTCCATAAAGCATGACCTTGTGGAAGAGATCTTTGCATTCGTCGGAGTCGGGATCTTCATACACCGATTCGGTGAATTCCACTGGTTTCGTGTAACCCTCGGTGGTATCGAACCAAATACGCGAATATTCGGTGCCGTCGTCGAGTCGAAATACCGGTGCGCCGATTTTGCCGCCCTTCGATGTCCATTGCGCCCAGGCGCCGTCACTGTCGGGGTAATAACTTTGGTACGGCACATAGAGGGTCAGTTCCTCCACATGTTGGTCTTCCATGCCCGCCACGGTCAAAACCTGGATCATGGTGTCATCGGCGGTGTAGTAACGATGAGCGTAAGTCGCATCTCCCAAATCGATATACCCTTGGGCGACGATGATCAGCGTTTCCTCGGGTAGTTCGACATGAAGGTCGTCCGCATGCATGCGCAGCGGCAGCGTATCGATATCGACCGCGGCGCCGATGCGGAGCCCAAGAGGTGTGGCAAAATCATCCTCTTCGACGGCTTTGGAGAGCTTTTTCTTTAAGTCACGGGCCCCGCTCTTGAAGAGCGCCTTCATCGTTCCGCCAAACATATTACCTCCACGTCTTCAGAATAATATTCGTGTCGCCATCCTCATTGCGCGCCCAGAGCGTCCCAGTCGATCTGCGCCGGTTCGATCCGCTGGGCCGCCATGAAATACAGGATCATGCCAGGATCGACCTGGTGCTCCGACGGTGCGTTCAAGATGAGATCATCGCCCAGCGTACTTTCGGCGACGCCAAATAGGGTGGCGTCATGTTTGGTTTTCAGGTCCCAGAATAGTGCCCCGTAGGTGACGGGCTTGGCGTCCTCCGGTACCCGGAGGCTGAACTGGGTCGGTCCTTCCAAGGTCGATAGAAGTTGGCGCTGGACCCGACTCGATCCC
>SMXQ01000145.1 GCA_004356985.1 Alphaproteobacteria bacterium
CCCGAAACGTTACCCCAAAGCTATTTCAAAAAATCAACATCGGATATTGTTTACTAACTCATTGAAAAATTGGCGCGCCCGGCGGGACTCGAACCCACGACCCCCAGATTAGGAATCTGGTGCTCTATCCTGCTGAGCTACGGGCGCTGGGGTCCACCTTATAGCAGCGGGGCCGGCCTCTGGAAACGCCCCTAGCGATCCCGCGGCGGGCGCCGTTCAGCGCCTGGGCGGGCCCAACGGCATGGAGTAGGTGAGCATCAGGGCGTTGGCGCCGGGGTTGCGGTTGGCCAGCCCGGCGTTGGACAGATGATAGAGGTCCAGGCCCAGGCGCGCGCGGTTGTCGAAGCGGTAGGCGAGCTTGACCGAGGAGCGGAACTCGATCACGTGGCCCAGATCCTTGCCGCCGCCTTCCCTATAGAGGCCGGGCGCGAAGGAAGGGGTCAGCACAAAGCGCTGGCCTAAGAAGATATCCACCGCCAAGCCCCCATAGACGTAGAAGGCGCCGTCCAGGGTGGCCATCAGGCCGCCCATGGGCTTGAACTCCCAGAACAGGCGCTGGTCGTGGGTGTACTCCACCGAAAGGGTCGCCGTGGTGTCGCCGCCGTTCAGGTCGAAACTGCCGGCGCCGAAGGTGAGGAAGGCGGGGTCGAGCGCCCGGGCGCCGGTCATGGGCAGCGCCGCCAGAAGGGCGCAAAGCACAAGGACGGGGAAGACGCGATGGCCGGCACGCGCGCCCTTGGCCCAATGCCCCACCCTGGTCATGACATCAAGAAATTGCAATTTCTCCCCCCATGACGACGATGGTTCATTGCCGGGCGGCCCCGGCGCCGCACGTCATTCTATGGCATTAGAGCATTTTCTAGTCAAATTGAACCGTTGGCTTAGTCCCCCAAGGACTTGAACTTCTCCGTCGCCGCCATCAGCGCCGCCCGCGTGCCCGGTTCCGAGGCCGCGTGGCCGGCATCGGCGATGACGTGGTATTCCAGCCCGTTCTCCCCCGGCCTGCCCGGCCAGGCCCGGACCAGGGCATCGGCGCCCTTGATGGGACAGACCATGTCGTAGCGCCCCTGGACGATCACCGCGGGCACGCCTTCCAGGCGGCCGATGTTCTCGATCAGCGCGTCCTCCTCCATGAACATGTCATTGATGAAGTAATGGGCCTCGATCCGGGCCAGGGTGAAGGCGCCCTTGCCGCTGCCACCGCCGCCGGCCCCGCCATTTTCCCCGGCATCGGCCTTGGAATCGTGGCGCAGGGTCGAACACGCGCCCTCGTAGGCCGCCCAGACCCGGGCCGCGGGCATGTGCACCTCGGGATCGTCGTCGGTGAGCCGGCGATGATAGGCGCCGAGCAGGTCGCCGCGTTCATTGGCGGGCAGGAATTCCACGAACCGCCGCCGCGCCTCGGGGAAGAACGTGCCCATGCCGTTGAGGAACCAATCCACCTCCGAAGCCCGGCCCAGGAAGATGCCCCTGAGGATAAACCCCAAGCACCGCTCGGCATGGGCCTCGCCATAGGCCAGGGCCAGGGCCGAGCCCCAGGACCCGCCGAACAGCAGCCAATTCTCGACGCCGAGATGCCCGCGCAGGCGCTCCAGGTCGTCCACCAAATGCGCGGTGGTGTTGTCGGTGAGTTCGCCCATGGGCTCCGAACGCCCGGCGCCGCGCTGGTCGAAGAGGATGACCCGGTACCGGCGGGGATCGAAATAGCGCCGGTGATGGGGGTGGCACCCGGCCCCAGGCCCGCCATGGAGGAACACCACCGGGATGCCCTCGGGATTGCCCGAGACCTCCCAATACATGCGATGGCGCGAATCGAGCGTCAGCATGCCCTTGGCGGTGGGCTCGGCAGGGGGATAGAGCGCGGTCCGGCGCGAGGGGCGGGTCTGGTCCATGGGACTCCGGGTCGGGTTTGCGCCATCTTAGGGGCTGCGGCCGGGCGCGGTCAAAGGGAACCAGTTACCCTATTTGGCCGGGTCATGCTGTTGGCTGTACAATGGGCTCATGACCGTGCGCGCCGTCAGCTCCGCCGTCCTGGCCCCCGTCCTCGCCGTCGCTGTTTTCCTCGGCGCCGGGTCCGGCCATGCCTTCAAACTTCCCAAGGGTCTTGAGGCGGGCGGCGGCGGCACCGCCGTTAGGATCGTCGACGGCGACACTTTGGTGCTCGACGACGGGCGCGAGGTGCGCCTGGTGGGCATCCAGGCGCCGAAGCTGCCGCTCGGGCGCGCCGGCTTCCGGAAATGGCCCCTGGCCGACGAGGCCAAGGCCGCGCTCGCCCAATTGACCGCCGGCAAGAGGCTCCGGGTGCTGTTCGGCGGCGCGCGCGCCGACCGCCACGGCCGCGTGCTGGCGCATCTCGTGCGCCGGTCCGACGATCTGTGGATTCAGGGTGAAATGCTGGGCCGCGGCTGGGCACGGGTCTACTCCTTCCCCGACAACCGAGAGGCCGTGGCGGAAATGCTGAGGATCGAGCGCCGGGCCCGGGTGGCGAAGCGGGGTATTTGGGCGAATCCCTTTTACGCCGTGTTATCCCACCGCCGGGCGGGGGCGCATATCGGCACCTTCCAGCTGGTGGAAGGCCGCGTCAAACGGACGGCGGTGATCCGGCGCTGGGCCTATATCAATTTCGGGGCCGAGTGGCGCACCGACTTCACCATTTCCATCCGCCGCCGCGATCTCCGCAGCTTTCGCAAGGCCTTCGGCAAGCGGCTCAAGCGCTTGGAAGGCAAGAAGGTACGGGTGCGCGGCTGGCTTCGCTTGTGGAATGGGCCGATGATCGAGGCCACCCACGCCGAGCAGATCGAGGTGCTGGCGCCATGACAGGGACAGGATTTTGGGCCAACTTTCGCCCGCGCGCCGGGCGCGGGACGGGAGGGCCCGGAACCGCGGGGCTGGCGGCGCTGATGGCGCTGGCACTGGCGGGGCCGCTTTCGGGCTGCGCCACCAATCCCGCCACCGGCGAAAGGATGATGACCTTCCTTTCGCCCGAGGAAGAGGCCCGCATCGGCGCGCGCGAGCACCGCAAACTGATGCCGGCCTTCGGCGGCGCCATCAACGACGCCGATTTGCAGCGTTACGTGTCGTCGGTCGGAACGCTTCTCGCGCGCACCTCCGAATTGCCCAAATTGCGGTTCACCTTCACGGTGCTCAACACCGGCATGATCAACGCCTTCGCCCTGCCGGGCGGCTATGTCTACATCACCCGCGGGCTCCTGGCGCTGGCCAATTCCGAGGCCGAGATCGCCGGCGTGCTGGCCCATGAAATCGGCCATGTCACCGCGCGCCACGCGGCCCAGCGCCACAGCCGTTCCGTCTTCGCCGGGATCGGCGCCACCGCCATCGGCATCCTGACCGGCAGCGGCGATCTCGCGCGCCTGACCGGCAGCCGCCTGGGTTCCTACCTGCGCGGCTATTCCCGGGAGCAGGAGTTCGAGGCCGACAAGCTTGGTATCCGCTATCTCAAGCGGGCCGGCTTCGATCCCCAGGCGATGGCGGATTTCCTCAGCAGCCTCCGGGCGCACGCGCGCCTCGCGGCCCGGCTTGCGGGGCGATCGCCGAGCGCGGTCGACCAATCCAATATCATGTCGACCCATCCACGCACCCTGGAAAGGGTCGCGCGTGCCGCGCGCGAGGCCGGCGGCATCCAGCATCCCAACCCCATCGTCGGGCGCGACGTTTATCTCCGGAAGATCGGCGGCATGATCTACGGCGACACCCCTGAACAGGGCTTCGTGCGCGGCCGGGATTTTCTGCACCCCGACATGCGCATCCGTTTCCGGGTGCCCCGAGGCTTTCACATGGTCAACCAGCCGAGCCAGGTCCTGGCCAAGGGACCGGACGGGATGGTGATCATTTTCAGCGCCGCCAGCCGGGCCGGTCGCCGCTCTCCTTATGATTATTTGGTCAACGTATGGGCCCCCAACCTGCGCTTGACCGAGCTCGACAGCTCGTCCATCAACGGCATGGCGGCGGCCGGCGGCGCGGCCCGGGTCCGGAGCCGGCGGGGAATCACCAATCTTCGCCTGGTGGCGATTCGCCGGGGTGTGCGCATGTACCGCTTCATGTTCACCGGCCCCGGCGGTTCCAGCCAAAGGCTTTACGACGCCTACCGGGAAACCGTCACTTCCTTCCGCGGGGTTTCGCCATCGGTTGCCCAGGGATGGCGGCCCTATCGGATCAGGATCGTCCGTGTCCGGCGTGGCGATACGGTCGCCCGGTTGGCCCGGCGCATGGCCGTCGATCGGTTCGCGGAAGAGCATTTCCGGGTCATCAACGGCCTCGGCCCCAGGGACCGGCTGATCCCCGGTCAGCGAGTCAAGATCGTCACTTCAGGCCGGCGAAGAGGCTCGTGAGCAGATCATATGCGCGGGAATAGATCCCGGGGGCGCTGCTTTCCCGGGGTCCGGCGATATTGAGAACGGAGATGTTTTCTCGGGCGATCCAGGCCGCCACGCGCGCGCGCGCGGCGTCTGGGGCGGTCTGCGACAGGTCCACCGTGAGCCGCGCCCGGCCGAGTTCCCGCGCCGCGGCGCAGGCGAGCCGGCTGCCCTGGTCGGGCGCGCCATCGACGATGATCAGGGTGCCGTCCCCATCGGCCACATTGCGCCGCGTCCGGAAGGCGGGATCCGTCTCGGGCGTCTCGATCAGCGGGTAGCGCGCGGGGATCGGCCCGTCTTCGGCCCAACGCCCCGCCGGGCACCAGCCGCCGCAGGGAACGCCGCCGTCGAGCGCGGCATCCAAGGCGGCGCGGTCGACGCCGGTCTGGCCCCCCGTCACCACCTTAAACCCGGCGCCTGGCTTAAACCTGGCGCCTGGCTTAAACCTGGCGCCTGGCCTAAACCCGCCCCCTGGGGACTGGTTGCTGCGGTCTCGCGCCATGAGCCCCATCAAATTGATTCAATTTGGTCGGAAAGTGCTCTAATTCTCTGGTGCGCACTGCGGCCGAATGGCTCGATATTGCTCAATGGCGCCCCGACGATTAGGCCGGCAGCGAAAGGATACCGGCCTTGGGCGGCGTATGGGGAGCCCCGATCAAGCCGCGGCTTCCAGAATTTCTTCCAGTTTCATGGTCGCCACATCCGAGTCGGTCTTATCGACCGCCGCCACTTCCCGGGCCAGACGGTCCAGTGCCGCTTCGTAGATTTGGCGTTCCGAATAGGACTGGTCGGGCTGGCCCGCATTGCGGTGCAGGTCGCGAACCACCTCGGCGATGGACACCGGGTCGCCGGAATTGATCTTGGCCTCGTATTCCTGGGCCCGGCGGCTCCACATGGCGCGGTTGACCCTGGACCGGCCCTTCAGCGTGGTGATGGCGACATCGATCTTCTGGCGTGAGGCCAGTTTCCTCAGGCCTGCCCCCTCGGCCTTGCCCACGGGGATGCGCAGGGTCATTTTTTCCTTGTCGAACCGCACCACGAAAAGGCGCAACTGGTAGCCCGCAACTTCCTGGTCCTCGATGGCGATAATCCGGCCCACCCCATGGGTCGGGTAGACGACGAAATCGCCACAGGCGAAATTGCCCAATTTCTTCGGCGGCAGCGATTTTGGCGCGGCCTTCTTGGGCGCCGGGGCCTTGGCGGCCACCACCTTCTTGACCGGCGCGGCTTTCTTGACCGGCGCGGCTTTCTTGGCCACGGTCGGTTTCGCGGCTGGCGCCTTCTTCGGCGCGGCCTTCGCCGCCTTGGCCTTCACCGGCGTCTTGGCCGTCTTTACCGTGGTCTTTTTCCTAGTCTTGGCTGCCATTTTGATCCTTACGAATTTCCGTCACCACGACCGTTTCCGGCCGTCCGTTCCTGGGGACGAGTGCTAATATAAAACTGCGCCGCGCCAAGCCGGGCGCCCCACATTCGACCGAAATGCCGCCGCCGTTCGCGCCCAAGCCAACGTCCCGTTCGTGCTCCAATGCCGCACGCACCCTCATGAGCGGGGATTCGGCGGGCAAATGGATGCGGCCCGCCCCGATCCACAGCTTCCCGTATATCCCCAATAAAATCAGGGGACTACCACCGTAGCCGCAACTCGTTTATAGCATAATTTTCAGTAGTTTTCCAGCCGCCCGATGCGGCGCCTATTTAGCGTTTTCGGTGCCGGGATTGGGATCGAAATGCGCTTCGAACTTGTCCTTGACGTCCTTCCAATCGTCGGCATCGGCCGGCGGCGTTCCCTTGCGCGTGATATTGGGCCAGGCATCGGCGTATTTCTGGTTGATTTCCACCCATTTCTGAAGGTCGCCCTCGGTATCCGGCAAGATCGCCTCGACCGGGCATTCGGGCTCGCAAACTCCGCAGTCGATGCATTCCTCGGGATTGATCACCAAAAAGTTTTCCCCTTCGTAGAAGCAGTCCACGGGGCAAACCTCGATGCAATCCATGTATTTGCATTTAATGCAGGAATCGACGACGACATAAGTCATGGATTTCTTCTTCCTTTCAAAGCCCTATCCGGCAGATGACTTCAGCCTGGCCAGCACGCGTTTGCGCGCGGCCCCGCGTTCCTGGTCGCTGACGTAAACCAAACCGCCGATCTGGCGCATCAGGGCCGCTTCATGATCGTGAAGCACACCGTCCGCGTAAACCACTTGCCACAGCATTTCAACCATTTCAATCCGCTCAACATGTGAAAACCTGTCCTTGATCAGCCGCGTGAAAGGCAGGATCTGGGTTGCCGCGTGAACCTTCTCCTCGGCCGCGGCCACCAGGGTTTCGGCCTCCTCGGTGGTGAGACCGAAACGCCCGCCCAGCAACTCGACGATGTGGCGCCGTTCACCATCGTCGAAGTCCTGGTCGAGCCACGCCACCTCCACCAAAAGCGCCGCCGCGCAGAGCCGGACCTGGTCGTCGCCGTCTTCCTCCAAAGGCCCTCCTTGCCGGGCCTTGAGCCCCGACAGAAACGATTTTATCCGATTGATCATGGGGGCCTTGGGTATCACAGCCCGCCCGGCCCGGCAAGCCCAGGTTCCGGCCGCGCGGCCGGGCCGGCGGGCGAGGGTCAGTGGCCCTTCAGCCGGTCCGTGGCACGGCGTTCGGTCTTGGTGGGGCGCCCGGCGCCGGGATCGCGCCGGGCCGGGACCGGGCGCGGCGGGGCGGCCTTGGATTTCGCCGATGGCGGCGGCGCCAGGTCTTCATACAAGGTCGCCGCTTCCGCCGCCGGTCCGCGGCGAACCCCGAGTGCCGCCACCCGCACCACGCGCACATGGGGGCCCTTGGGAAAGGTCAGCACGTCGCCGGGACGCACCATGACATGGGCCTTGGTGACCCGGTTGCCGTTGAGGCGCGCCCGGCCGCCGCCGCATAGCCGCTGGGCCAGCGAACGGCTTTTGAAGAACCGGGCATGGTACAGCCATTTGTCCATTCGCAGCACCAGATCGCTCACGGTGCGCCCCTCACCGCTTGAGCTTGAGGTCGGCTAGTTTGGCGAAAGGCGAGGCCGGCGCGGCCGGTTTGCGTCCCCCCCTGCGGCGCTTGGCGGCAGTCTTGGCGGCCCCGCGAGCGGCCCGGCGGCCATGGCCCGAGGCGAACCCCACGCCGTCCGGGCCATCTTCCGCCTGGAAGCCCAGCGCCACCAGGGCGCCGACCAAGTCATCGACGCTGCCGCCGGCCAAGCGGCGCAATTCTCGGGTCGGCGCAAACGCCCCCTGCCGGGCGCGTTTGCGGGCAATGGCGGCCAGCGTCTCGGCCCGCGCGCAGGCGAGGACCCGGGCACCGAGGGGAACGTAGCCGCAAGCCCGACAGAATGCGCCGGGCCAGGCGGGATCACGCGGCGCCCCGCCATTGGCCCCGGCCAAGGCTTCGACCCACCGGGCCGCCTGATCGCCCGCCACGCCGGCCGAAACGCACCACAGCAGGCCGCGCAGCCGCACCTCCTGCTGGCCGCCGATGCCGTCCAGGAACACGGTTTCGGTGCCCAGCCGCGCGCCCGCGCGGGCCAGCGCCTTGGCGCCCCGTGCGTCCAGTTCACCCAGCAGCCCCTGGGCCTCGCGCCGCGGCACCGCCCCAAGCGATTCGGCCAAGCGGTAAAGAATGCCCCTGACCGGACCGGCAAGGGTGGCGTCCCGGCCCGCCTCCAGGGCCGATACCAGCGGGCCCAGATGGCGGCGCAGATGGTCCCCAAGCCATGTTTCGAGATCGCCGAGAAGGGCGGCCTCTTGGCGGGTGCTCATAAGATTCCCGGGCAAGACGCGGATCGCCGGGGTCAAGGGATGACGGCCCGCGGCCAGGTGGGCGATGGCCGCGCCGCGCCAGCGGATCACGCCGTCGCCGGCCATGGCGAGGTCGTCTGTTCCGGCCTCGGCGATGGCCGCCAGCCGCGCCGCTATTTCCGGCCCCAGCGCCCGCACGGCGGCGTTCTGAAGCGCCTTGCGGGCGACCGCGCCGTCGCCGCCGCCGAGGGCCGCAGACCGGAACCGGAGCCCGTCGAGCCGCCCCACCACATAGCCCTCCACGGTCACCGCGCCGTCACTGCCGATGTCGGCCGCCAATTGGCCCTTGGCGCGAAGTCCCTTGACCAGCGCGGTGGTGCGCTTGTCCACGAAGCGCTGGGTCAGGCGGTCGTGGAGGGCGTCGGACAGCTTGTCCTCGACCGTGCGGGTGCGGGCCTGCCAGGCGCCGTCATCGCGGACCCAATCGGCCCGGTTCGAGATATAGGTCCAGGTGCGGATCTGATCGATCCGCCCGGTCAGTGTCTCGATATCGCCATCGGCCCGGTCCAGGCGGTCGATATTTCCGGCGATCCAATCGTCGGGCAGGGTGCCGCCCCCGGCAAGATGGCGGTAGACAATGCCCAGGAAACGCGCATGGGTGGCCCCGGCGCGGCCGCGGAAATCGGGGATCTGGCAGACCTCCCAGAGAAGCCGCACCTGGTCCGGCCCCGACGCGGCCTGGGCGATATCGTCCTCGGCGGCCAAGGATTTCAGGGCCAGATGGTCGGGCCCGTGGCGGACCGCCACCAGACCCGGGGCGGGGGCGGGCGAATCCAGCGCCCTCAGCAGCGCCCCCAGATTGGCGAAAGGAAGATCCGAATTGCGCCAATAGACGGTATGAAGGCGCTCGAATGAATGGCTTTCAAGGGCGGCGACCAATTCCGGGCTCAGGGGTCCCACGTCGGCGGTGGTGCCGAAGGTGCCGTCCGCCATGTGACGTCCGGCGCGGCCGGCGATCTGCGCCAGTTCCGCGGCCGATAGGGGGCGCCGCGCCCGGCCGTCGAATTTGCCGAGCTCGCCGAAGGCGACGTGGCTCACATCCATGTTGAGCCCCATGCCGATGGCATCGGTGGCGACAAGGTAATCCACCTCGCCGTTCTGGAACATCGCCACCTGGGCGTTGCGGGTGCGCGGGCTGAGCGCGCCCATGACCACCGCCGCCCCGCCCCTTTGGCGGCGCAGCAACTCGGCGATCCCGTAGACGCCGGCGGCGGAGAACGCCACCACGGCGCTGCGCGCGGGCAGGCGGGTGATCTTGTCGGTGCCGGCGTAGGAAAGCCGCGAAAAACGCGGCCGGGAAATGAATTCGCAATGAGGCACCAAGCGCCGGATGATGGGCGCCATGGTGTCGGAACCCAGCAGCATGGTCTCATTGTAGCCGCGCGCGTGCAAGATACGGTCGGTAAAGACATGGCCGCGGTCGGGATCGGCGGCAAGTTGCACTTCGTCGATGGCAAGGAAGGCCACTTCGCGGCCCAGCGGCATGGATTCGACGGTACACAGGAAATAGCTGGGATGGGCCGGGATGATCTTCTCTTCGCCGGTCACCAGGGCCACCTTGTCGGCGCCCTTGATGGCCACCGCCCGGTCATAGTTTTCCCGCGCCAAAAGCCGCAGGGGAAAGCCCATCATGCCCGAGGGGTGGCCCATCATGCGGTCGAGCGCGAGATACGTCTTGCCGGTATTGGTGGGTCCCAAGACGGCGGTGACGCGCGGCGCCGGCGGCGCCGATCCGCGGGCTATGGGATGCCGCGGCGCGGGCACGATGGCGGCACCGGGAACGGGCGGGACCGGGCGTTCCTCATGGGCCCCTCTTGTCCACATGGTCGTGGACCCGGCGCTCCAGCGCGGCGAAGGCGTCGCGCATGGCCACGTAGACATCCTCATGGGCGTGGTCGGGCGTATCGCCCTGTTTGACGACGATATCCCGGCCCGGCATCAGCAGCTCCAAGGTGAATTGGTAAAGCCTGCCCTTTTGGCCGCTATGGTGGGGGGCGGCGACGGTCACGTGAAGGCCGGTGGCGCGCTTGGCGAACTTCTGCAGCCGCCTGACCCGGTCGTTGATCCGCGCCTCGATGGCATCGCTGGGGTCGATATCACGGAAGGTAATCTGCACGGAAAGGGCCATGATGTCCTCCAGGGGAGCGCTATGGCAGAGGAGCGCTGTGGGTAGCCTTTGTTATTATTTTAGCATCCCTCGACCAATTTTCATCATCGATCAGTATCCCCCGAAAGCCGGCCCCCCGAAGCCGGCCCCCGAAGCCAGAATGTGCCCCAGGCCAGGAATCGTCCGCGCCGCCATGCCGCGCCCATGGCACGGCGATGGAGGGCATCGGCGAAGATCGCCAACCATGGTCATGGGTGAAAGCACCCGGCCTGGAAGATTGGTGTTAATGAACCGCGGGCAACAAGGGCAGGGACACCGCGCCGAGAATCGGGCCGCTGCCTCCGGCCTGGACGAGAATCGCACAATTGCCGAAGCCCGCCTCGCGCTCCTTGGAAATGTCGATCTCGAAAGAACGCGCCTTGCCGGTCCAGGTTCCGATCGGGCGCAGCGCCCGCACCACGTTGGTATAGGTGATCGTGGCACCTGTGTTTTCGCCGGCGGTGATGCGCGCCGTGTGACGGTCGTCGAAAGCCACGAACCAGACCGTGGCCGGCGCCGCCAGCTTGACGTCGGGCAATGTCACCGTCAGCCGCCCGGGAACCGGCATGGTCACGATCGGTTGCACCCGCGCGCGTTGGGCGCGCCGTGCTTTTTCGATCAGCCGGAAGACCGCCGGGCGGTTGGATCCCACAGCATAGGATTCGCCGCCGATGATGGCCTGGGGGGTGGAAACGTAACGCGCCCCAAGGGACCGCATATAGCGCCGCTGGCGCGCCGTCACGTCGGCGCTGGACCAGGGGTCGCGCCAGCCCAGGGCGTTCCAGTAATCGACGTGCATGGAAAGAGCCAGAATATCCTTGCGCTTGGCCAGTTCGCCCAAGAACTTGTCCGCCGGCGGGCAGGAACTGCACGATTGGGAGGTGTACAACTCGACCACCACCAACCCGGGGCCCTTGCGCCCGTCGCCCGCCGCCCGCGCCTCACCGGTGAAAGCGCCAGTGAAAGCGAGGGTCGAAAAGGCCAGGGCTAAAACGATAAAAGCCGCGCTGTGCCGCTTGAAAGTGTGCCGCCTCAAAGCGTGCCGCTTGGGGCCGTGGAAAGCATGACGCATGGCCCGACCCTATCGCGCCCAAAGGCACCATGACCAGTCAATCGACTTCACAGTTTGGTGATGGCCAGGGGGCCCGCCCGACCGGCGGTTGCCCCATCAAGGCCCCGGCGACCGTTGGGCCGCGTAGCGGGCAGAGATTTCAGCGGCGACCCGCGGGGTTTCCAACAGCGGCTGGGGGGCCCAGGAAAAATCGATCTCGCCTTGGAAAATCCGCACGTGTCCGGCCGACCGCATATCCTTGTTGAAGTGCTCGATGCGGTCCGAGTTGGCCTCGAAGGTCGCCACATAGACCGGTTTTCCCGTCGCCGCCGCCTCGGTGATC
Source organism: Alphaproteobacteria bacterium (assembly GCA_004356985.1). Lineage (GTDB taxonomy): Bacteria > Pseudomonadota > Alphaproteobacteria > SMXQ01 > SMXQ01 > SMXQ01. The sequence goes on from SMXQ01000145.1 coordinate 11,735, forward strand.
ATGTTGACCGAATCGCAGGTCACCACCAGGGCGTCGGCGAGTCCGAGAAACCCGCGATAGGGATTATCCCCTTGGCCGTCCCAGAAATAGGCGCCGGTCCCGGCGAGCGTACGGACCAGGACGGCGATATTCTCCTCCCCGGTGCGCCGCGACGTCATCACCGCGAAGCCGCCGCCGCTGGCATCAAACAGGCGCCGCAGCTGCGCGCCGAGGGTCTCCATGCACGCGGCCCCCATCTGGTAATTTTGGCTGTGGCCGCCCACCAACACCACCACCAAGGGCCGGGGCAGGGCCGCGAACCGGTCGCCAATCTTGCCCGCCTCCCGCGCCAGGCAGAGGGGGTCGAGGGAATGGAGAGACCCCAGGGTCGGGATCACGTTGGGCCCGCCGTGACGGTGCTGTCGGAGGTTATCCAGATCGTGGCGGGGGGTGACCACGACGTCCCACCCCTTCGCTTCCACCTGGGGATTAAGGATATGAATGGCGAAGGTTCCCAGGGCCCCGTCTTTCCTGCTTTTCGCCCGGATGGCGAGCCCCAGGGCGGCGCTGCGCCGACCGCAGGTGATCAGGACATCGGGCCAGGGAGGCTTGAGCCCGGCACCTTGCAAACGGGCGAATAGAATCGGCGCCGGCCAGACATTGGCCGGCATCCAGGCCCACAGGTTAGGCGCCTTCACGCGCATGACGCGGGGTTCCAACCCCAGGGCCGCGGCCAAGGCGACCGCCTGGATTTCAACCCCCGTGTGGCCTTCGGTAATGACCCAGGCGCGTTTGTTGGCCAAATCGCCGGCCACCTAAGCCTCCCATCGCGTGGCGGGCCGCGCCTCAGGAATCCAGCAGGCCGCGCAACACATATTGCAGGATGCCGCCATGGCGGTAGTAATCGACCTCGTCCAGGGTATCGATCCGGCACTTGAGGGGGACCGTCTCGGTGGCGCCGTCGGCGCGGGTGATGGTCAACGGCAACTCCATGCCCGGCGTGATCTCACCGGCGATGCCGACGATATCGAAGGTCTCCGAACCGTCCAAATTCAGGGTCTTGCGGGTCACGCCCTCGGGCAACACCAACGGCAGGACGCCCATGCCCACCAGGTTTGAACGGTGGATGCGCTCAAACGATTCGGTGATCACCGCGCGGATCCCCAAAAGCAGCGTCCCCTTGGCCGCCCAGTCCCGCGACGAACCGGTGCCGTATTCCTTGCCGGCGATGACCACCAAGGGCACGCCTTCCTCGGCGTACTTCATGGCCGCGTCGAAAATCGGCATCTCTTCGCCGTCGGGCATGTGGCGGGTAATGCCGCCCTCGATGCCCGGCACCATTTCGTTGCGGATGCGGATATTGGCGAAGGTGCCCCGCATCATCACCTCGTGATTGCCGCGCCGGGTGCCATAGGAATTGAAGTCCTGGACCCCCACTTGGCGGCGCACCAGGTACCTCCCGGCGGGGCTATCGGCCATGATGGAGCCGGCCGGCGATATGTGGTCGGTGGTGATGGAATCGCCGAGCAGCGCCAGCAGCCGCGCGCCCCTGATGTCGACCACCGGTTCGGGTTCCCTGCCCATGCCCTCGAAATACGGCGGCAGGCGACAATAGGTGGATCCCTCTTCCCATTCATAGGCCAGGGAGGAACTGGTCTTCACCGCGCGCCACTGTTCGTCGCCCTCGAAGATATTGGCGTAGCGCGTCCGGAACATTTCCGGGGTGAGCGATTGTTCGATAGCCTCGGCGATTTCGGAATTGGCCGGCCAGATATCCCTGAGGAAGACATCGTTGCCGTCGCGGTCCTGGCCAAGGGCATCGGTGACGATGTTCTTCCTGAGCGACCCGGCCAGGGCGTAAGCCACCACCAGGGGCGGCGAGGCAAGGTAATTGGCCTTCACGTAAGGGTGCACGCGGCCCTCGAAATTGCGGTTCGAAGACAGCACCGCCGTCGCCACCAGGTTGCCCGCGTCGATGGCCTTGGAGATGGGTTCGTCCAAGGGACCCGAATTGCCGATGCAGGTGGTGCAGCCGAAGCCCACCAGATTGAAGCCGAGCTCGTCCAACGGCGCCTGGAGGCCGGCATTGACCAGGTAATCGGCGACCACCTGGGAGCCCGGCGCCAGCGACGTCTTGACCCAGGGCCTGGTGGTCAAACCCTTGGCCACCGCGTTGCGGGCCAACAGGCCGGCGCCCAGCATCACCGCCGGGTTGGAGGTATTGGTACAGCTGGTGATGGCGGCGATGACGACGTCGCCATGGGTGAGGTCATGGTCCATGCCGTCCACGGCGATGGCCGCACCGGCATTGGCGCCGGAGAGAAGATCGCCCAAGGCGTCCTCGAAGGCCTTATCGGCGTCCGACAGCAGGACCCGGTCCTGGGGCCGTTTGGGGCCGGCCAGGGACGGCTCGACGGTGGAAATGTCGAGCTCCAGGGTGTCGGTGAAGACCGGCTCCGGTGCTGCCGTGTCGCGCCACAGGCCTTGGGCCTTGGCATAGGCCTCGGTCAGGGCGACGGTATCGTCGTCCCGCCCGGTGAAGCGCAGATACGAAAGGGTTTCCTCATCGACCGGAAAGTAGCCGCAGGTGGCGCCGTATTCAGGGGCCATGTTGGCGATGGTGGCGCGGTCGGCCAGGGTCAGATGGTCGAGCCCTTCGCCGAAGAACTCGACGAATTTGCTGACCACGCCCTTCTCGCGCAGCATCTGCACCACGGTCAGCACCAGATCGGTGGCGGTGGTCCCTTCCCGGAGAGCGCCGGTCATCCTAAAGCCCACCACCTCGGGGATCAGCATGCTCATGGGCTGGCCCAGCATCACCGCTTCCGCCTCGATGCCGCCGACGCCCCATCCCAGCACCGCAAGCCCGTTCACCATGGTGGTGTGGGAATCGGTGCCGACCAGGGTATCGGGATAGGCGAGGCCGTCATCGTCGTGCCAGACGACCTTGCAGAGGTATTCCAGGTTGACCTGGTGGCAGATGCCGGCGCCGGGCGGCACCACCCGGAAATTATCGAATGCGGCCTGACCCCAGCGCAGGAAGGAATAACGTTCCTGATTGCGTTCGTATTCCCGGGTCACGTTGGCGGTGGCGGCGTCGGCGGTGCCGTAGAAATCGACCATCACCGAATGGTCGACCACCAGATCCACCGGCGACAGCGGATTGATGCGGTTGGGGTCGCCGCCCAGGTCGATCATCGCCTGGCGCATGGCGGCAAGGTCGACCACGGCAGGCACGCCGGTGAGGTCCTGCATCAGCACCCGGGCCGGGCTATAGGCGATTTCCCGGTCGGACCGGCGCTCCTTAACCCAGTCGGCGAGCGCGCGCACGTCGTCCGCGGTCACGGTCCGCCCATCTTCGTGCCGAAGCAGGTTTTCCAGCAATATCTTCAGGGTCACCGGCAGGCGGGAGATATCGCCGAGGCCGCCCGCCGCCGCCTCGGGCAGTCCGAAGTAGGTGTAGCTCTTGCCATCGACCTCAAGGGTCCTCTTCGCATTGAAACTGTTGCCTGCGCTGTTGGCCAAGGTGATTCTCCCTCTGGCGGAGCGGGCCAGGGCGTGACCCCCGTGCCGCCCGTGTCCCGTTTGCCGGTAAACAACCGATATCGCTGAAAAAAGGGTGTTAGCGGAGATTGGCGGCGGCGTCAAATGGACCGTCGGTCCGGAGCCGAAACCCTTGAATTCCAAGCCCTTTGGGAAAATTCTCAGATATCACATTTCCGCCATGATCCGGACCAATTGGCGTCACATTGAAAAGCTCTTATGACGGTGCCGGATGACCGTCGCATCCTCCCCCCTCACCCCCAGGCGTGGTCTCCGGCTCTAGCCTCCAAGCTCCGGTCCCCCAACCGGAAGTTGGCGCGGTCACCGGTCCCTCCACCGGTGACCGCTTTTTTTGGTCCAAGAGCATTTTGGCCCTTGGCCGCCGGGGCCCCGGCCAAGGGCCCCGGAATGCCCGGTTTATGCCCCGGTTTATGCTATAGGGGGGCCATGACCGATCAGCAACCCGCCATGGGCCGGGTGGATCAACTCATCGCCCGCGACATCGCCTGCGTCCGCGGCGGGCGGCTGCTGTTCGCCGGCCTCGGGTTTTCCCTGGCCCCGGGCGGCGTCATGGCGCTGACCGGTCCCAACGGCATCGGCAAGTCGAGCCTGCTGGCGATCCTGGCCGGGCTGGCCCCGGCGGCGGCGGGTTCCGTGGAGCTTCCCACCGAGACCGGGCGGATCGCCTATCTCGGCCATGGCGACGGATTGAAACCGTTGGCGACGGTCACCGAGACGCTGGCGTTCTGGGCCGTGGTCAACGGCCCCGGCAACGCCCAAGCACGGCGCCAGGCCATCGACGAGGCCATGGAGACCTTTGCCCTCGGCCCCCTGGCGGCGCTTCCCTGCGGCTATCTTTCGGCGGGCCAGCGGCGCCGGGTGGCGCTCGGCCGGGTGGTGGCAACGGCGGCCAAACTCTGGCTCATGGACGAACCGGCCACCGCCTTGGACGGCGCCGGCGCGCGCGCCTTCGATGACGCCCTTGCCGGTCACGTCGCGGCGGGCGGCATGGCGGTGGTCGCGACCCATGGGCCGATCGCCGTCGACGGCATAGAGACCCTGGAAATCGCACGTTTCGCCGGGGCCGCGGCCGGGATTGCCGACCCCGACACTTGGGGCCTCGGCGTGGACCAGGACCCATGACGGCGTTTTTTGCCCTGCTGGCCTTCGATATCCGGCTCTCGTTCAGGCGCGGTGCCGATACCATGGTGGTGGTCGGGTTCTTCGTCCTCACCGTGGTTCTCTTTCCCTTCGCCATCGGCAATGACACGGCGCTGCTCGCCCGGATCGCGCCGGGCCTGGTCTGGGTCACCGCCCTGCTGGCGGCTATGCTGGCCCTCGACCGCCTGTTCCTCGCCGATTTCGAGGATGGCAGCCTCGACCAATTGCTGGTTTCCGAGATGCCGCTGGAACTGACGGTTCTGGCCAAGGCGGCGGCCCACTGGGTCACCACCGGCTTACCGTTGATCGTGGCGGCGCCGGTGCTCGCCCTGGTCCTCAACATGGACCGGGCGGGGCTGGCCCACCTGGCCTTGTCGCTGGCTCTGGGGACGCCCGTCTTGACCCTGATCGGCGCCATCGGCGCGGCCCTGACGCTGGGCGCCCGCAGGGGCGGGGTTTTGATTTCGCTTCTGGTGCTTCCCCTGTATATTCCGGTGCTGATTTTCGGCGTCGGCGTGGTCACGGCGGCCATCGACGGGATCGACGCGAGCGCGCGGATCATGGCGCTCGGCGGGTTGCTCCTCGGCGCCCTGGCCTTGGCTCCACTGGCCGCCGCCGCCGCGCTGCGGCAGGCCGCGAGGTGAGCCTCATGCCAACGCCCCGAACCGCAAGACGCGCCGCCATGGGACCCAAGAGACGATGATCCACTTCCTCGCCAACCCCGCGCGTTTCATGCGCATCGGCGCCCGCGTCCTGCCCTGGTGCTGGGCCGTGGCGGCTCTCGGCATGGGCGCCGGCCTGTGGTTCGCGCTGGTGAGCTCACCGGCCGATTACCAGCAGGGCGATTCGGTGCGCATCATGTATATCCACGTGCCCTCGGCCTGGATGGCGTTGGCGGTCTATTCGCTGATCGCCTTGGTCTCGGCCATGGCCCTGGTGTGGAAGCATCCGCTGGGCTACCTGATTGGCCGCGCCGCGGCGCCGCTGGGCACCGGGTTCACCGTGATTTGCCTGGTGACCGGCGCGCTTTGGGGCCAGACCAGTTGGGGCACTTGGTGGGTTTGGGACGCGCGGCTGACCTCCGTGTTGATCCTGTTCTTCCTCTACCTCGGCTACATGGCGCTGGCCTCGGCCTTCGACGATCCCGATCGCGGCAACCGGGCCGCCGCCCTTCTCGCCATCGTCGGCTTCGTCAATATTCCGATCATCAAGTTTTCCGTGGACTGGTGGTCGACCCTGCACCAGCCGGCCTCGGTGCTGCGCAGCGGCGGGCCCGCCATCCATCCGTCCATGCTGACGCCCCTGGTGCTGATGGCGGTGGGCTTCGCTGCCTATTTTTTGGCACTATTGGTGCTTAGGGTGCGGGCCGAGATCGCCGGCCGCAAGGTGGCGGCGTTGATGATGGCAAGCGCCATGGGCGGCGCGGGTTCGAACCCGGCCCGCCGGGAACGCATCTGAAGAGCCCCGCCATGGACACCATCGGCAACGCACTTTATCTCGGCGGCTACGGCATCTATGTCTGGCCCGCCTTCGCCACCGCCGCCGCGGTGCTCTGCTGGATGGCGGTATCCACCGTGGCCCGCCTGCGCGGTGCCGAACGCAGCCTCGACCGTCTTCGGCGCGCCCGGGCCAAGGCCGCCGCCCCTGGCGGGGAAGCGGCGCCGGCAGAGGCGCTAAACGGCCAGGGGACAGACCCATGACCATGGCCCGCCCGCCGCGCCGCGCGCTGACCGCCAAGCGCCGGCGCCTTTATGTCCTGGTCGCCGCGGCGATCACCCTGGGCGGGGCGGCGGCGCTGGTTCTCAATGCCTTCGAGGACGCCCTGGTGTTCTTCCTCACGCCCACCGACCTCAAGACCCGGGCGGTGCCCGACAATTCCATGGTCCGCGTCGGCGGCCTGGTGGAAGAGGGCAGCCTGCGCAAGTCCGGCGGCGGCATCGAGGTGCGCTTCGCCATCACCGACCTCACCAACCGGGTGGAGGTGCGCTATCGCGGCATCCTGCCCGACCTGTTCCGCGAGGGCCAAGGGGTCGTCGCCCAGGGGCGCCTCGGCGCCGACGGCGTGTTCCGGGCTTCCGAGATTCTCGCCAAGCACGACGAGACCTACATGCCGAAAGAGGTGGCCGACGCGCTCAGGAAATCGGGCCGGTGGAAGCCCGGGGCGAAGAACCAGGGCGCGGCGCCGGCAACCGGGGCCAGCCCATGATAGTTGAGGCCGGCCATTTCGCGTTGATCCTCGCCCTGGTGCTGGCCTGCATCCAGGCGGTGGTGCCCTTGGTGGGCGCGGCGCGGCGCGACGGGGCGCTGATGGATGCCGGGCGGATGGCGGCCATCGGCCAGTTGGTCTTTATCGCCGCGGCGTTCGCCAGCCTCGTGCACGCCTTCGTGGTGTCGGACTTTTCCTTGGCCCTCGTCGCCGCAAACTCCCACTCGGCGAAGCCGCTGCTCTACAAAATCAGCGGGGTCTGGGGAAATCACGAAGGGTCCATGGTGTTGTGGGTGTTGATCCTGGCGCTGTTTGGCGGGGCGGTGGCGGGCTTTGGGGCCAACCTGCCACCGACCCTGCGGGCCCGGGTGATCGCCGTCCAAGGCATGATCGGGGTGGGATTCCTGGCCTTTATCCTGGCCACGTCGAACCCGTTCCTGCGGCTCGACCCGGCACCGATCGACGGCAGCGGCCTCAACCCCATCCTCCAGGATCCTGGCCTGGCCTTTCATCCGCCCTTTCTCTATCTCGGCTATGTGGGCTTCTCCATCGCCTTTTCCTTCGCCATGGCGGCGCTGATCGAGGGCAGGGTGGACGCCGCCTGGGCGCGCTGGGTGCGGCCCTGGACCCTCGCCGCTTGGTGCGCGCTGACCCTTGGCATCGCCCTGGGCAGTTGGTGGGCCTATTACGAGTTGGGCTGGGGCGGGTTCTGGTTCTGGGACCCGGTGGAGAACGCGTCGTTCATGCCCTGGCTGGCGGGGACCGCGTTGCTGCATTCGGCCATCATCGTCGAGAAGCGCGGGGCGCTGAAAAGCTGGACCATCCTGCTCGCCATCCTCACCTTCGTGTTGTCTCTGTTGGGGACCTTCCTGGTGCGCTCGGGCGTGCTGACCTCGGTTCACACTTTCGCCAGCGACCCCCAGCGCGGGATGTTCATCTTGGGCCTGCTGACGGTCGCCACGGTGGGCGGGCTCGGCCTGTATGCCTTGCGCGCACCGTCGCTCAAGACCGACGCGCTGTTCGCGCCGATCTCCCGGGAAGGGGGGCTGGTGCTCAACAACCTGTTGCTGGGAACCGCCTGCGCCACGGTCTTCATCGGCACCCTCTTTCCCTTGTTCCTCGAAGTGCTCGGCGGCGGCAAGGTTTCCGTGGGCCCGCCCTATTTCACCCTGACCTTCGTGCCGCTGATGGTCCCCTTGCTGGTGGTCATGGGGATCGGCCCCCTGCTGTCGTGGAAACGGGGCGACCTCCCCGGCGCGCTCTCGCGCTTGCGCGCCGCCGCCGTGATCGCCGGTCTGGCCGCCTTTGCCACCATGGCGCTCAACGATGGCCCGGCCTACGCCATCCTCGGCGTCACCCTCGCCATATGGCTGATGGCCGGCACCCTGACCGAGCTTGTGGAGCGCATCCGCCTGTTCCGGGTACCGCTCGGCTCCAGCCTCAACCGTCTTCGTCACCTGCCGCGCTCGGCCATCGCCATGACCATCGCCCATGGCGCGCTCGGCATCGTCGTCCTCGGCATCACCGCCTCGTCCGCCTGGCAGACCGAACGCATCCTCATCATGGCGCCCGGCGAAAGCACCGAGATCGCCGGATACACGATCACCTTCGAAAAGATGGCCCGGG
>SMXQ01000146.1 GCA_004356985.1 Alphaproteobacteria bacterium
ACGCACCGGGGCGCGCGCTTTATATCAGCCAAGACGCGGGCGACAGTTGGACGCCGGCGGCAATGAACTTCAGCAGCGAATATTCGGTTCCCATCACCCTCGATCCCCATGATCCCAAGCGCGTGTATTCGGCGCTCGCCAATGGCCCGCCGGGGGGATGGCGTCGGCGGGCCAGCGGCGCCGAAGCGACCATGATTCGCTCCGACGACGGCGGGGCGAACTGGCAGGGCATCGCCGGCGGCATGGCGAGCGAGGATTTCCCCGAGGTGATCATCGTCGACCAAGAGATCCCCGGGCGCCTTTATGCCGGCTGCCGCAACGGCAAAATTTACGCCAGCGACGACGGCGGCGACAACTTCGGCGCCATGGACTTGGGCCTTGGGGTCTCAGACCTTCGCTGCGTGGTGCTTGCCCACGCCTAGGGGAGTTCCCCGGGGAAAAGAAAAAGGCCGCGGGCGGCGGTGTTCGCCGCCCGCGGCCAAACTGTTGGGCGCTTGGGCCTATTTGCAGTCGATGTTGAGGGCCGAACTTGCACCCTTGACCTTGAAGGAGCATGCCATGCCGACCTTCAGGTTCTTGCGTTTGGCCTTTTTGCCGCCGACGGTGATCTTGGTCCTGCGGCCCGATACCTTCAGCTTGCCTTTCTTGCCGCCGCCCTTCCACGACACGCGCCGGCCCCCGCGCTTGATCTTGGTGATCTTGCCCGTATAGGTGAACACCGGCACCACGGCCTTGGAGACCTTGGTCCGCGCCGAAGATGTGCCGATCTCCTTGGCCCGGGCGATGACGTCGGGCGGGAAGGCGTAGACCATCTTGACCAGTCTCTCGACCTCCTCACCCGGCGCCGGGTCGATGATGAGACGCCGCTTCTTCGTATCCGCGAGGAACTTTTCGTCCGTCATGGTCGACCAGAACGCCTTGCGCATGACCTTGAAGCGGTCGTCGGGCACACCCGGGCCCATGCCGAACGGCCGTCCATAGAGCTGGGCGGAAAGATGGACGTCAAGGGCCTGGGCGTCGCGCTTGTTCTTGACCAGGTCGCGGATCAGCGGCACGTGCTTGAGGTCGGGATGCTGTTTCATGCCGAACTGAAGCACCATGGAGATCTTCTTGTCCCGCAGCCAGGCGCCGCCGGTGGCGTTGATGGAAGACCACGACCAGGCGCAGCGGCCCTGGACCTCGCCCCGCTCCATGGCAAAGTTGATGTCGGCGCCACCGGGATACCCGGTGACCAGCCGCATCTGGCCACCCAGCAAATTGTTCACCAGCCGGGTGTGGATGTCGATGGTGCTGCCGATGGAAATGCCGCCCATGATCAGCGGCTGGCTGATCATGTCTTCCACCGTCTTGATGTTGTGCTTAAACCAGAAGGTGCACATGCTGTATTCCTGGTTGGCGCTTCCCAGCCATTTGATCTTGGAACCGTCAAACTTAGCCGCCTTGTTGCCGAACAGCGGCTCGGCGATGAGGTTGCGGCCGATGTGGGCGAGATTGGTGCCGTCCTGCTTGAACACGTTGTAAAGCGAGTTCAGCATCCGCATGCCGCTGGCGCCGGTGTAGTTCTTGGCGACCATGCGGGGATTTCCGGGAATGAAGCGGGTGATGTGGCGGACCACCATGCGGGCATAGGCATCGTACCCGCCGCCGGCGGACACGCCGATATACATGGTCATGGTCTTGCCCCGATAGAAGGATCCAACATCCGAGGCGGCCTGGGAAGGCATCCCCGCCACGGCGAAACACACGGCTGCCATGGCCGACACTTTAATTCTATGTCTGAAATCCATAACGATCGTCTCCCTGTTTCGAAAGCGCCGTTACTGACATCGCGGTCTTATTTGACGGCGCGAAGATAAAACCTTAGTGCACAAGGGAGGCCAAGGGAACCGATTGGCCCGATTCCCGGATCAGGCGCCGTGGTCTCGACTATCCCTGGCCGCGCCGGCGCCGCGCCGCGGTGGTCATCGGCCGAGCACCTGGACTTGGTCCACGTCGAGGTGAAGGGCCACGTCTTCGCCGATTTGGAAGACCTGGCCGCCGGCGTGATGGGAATCCTCGACCAGGATCTCGCGCGTCCCCACCCGCACGGCATAACGGATCAGGCCGCCGAGGAATTCCCGGTGGCAGACGCTGCCGAGGAGAACGGCGCCGGCGGCGGCGCGGGGGGCCCCGGCCTTGACGATTTCCAGGTCCTGGGGCCGGAACATGGCCGTGCCCGGGCCGCCCGCGATCTCCCTTCCTGCCAACAGGATTTTGATCCCGTCGTCGGCTTGGAACACCGGCGTCGCGGCTTCCATTTCCATCCGGCCGTCGATCAGGTTGGCGGTGCCGAGAAAATCGGCGACGAAACGGTTGCAGGGATTGTCGTAAAGCTCCATGGGCGCACCCACCTGCTGGATGATGCCGTCGTTGAGCACGGCGATGCGGTCCGACGTGGTGTTGGCTTCCTCCTGGTCATGGGTGACGAAGATGGTGGTCAGCCCCAGCTTCCGTTGCAGTTCCAGAATTTCGCGGCGCATCTGCACCCTGAGGTTGGCGTCGAGGTTCGACAGCGGTTCATCCAGAAGCAGCACCCGGGGTTCGATGACGATGGTGCGGGCCAGCGCCACCCGTTGCTGTTGACCGCCGGACAATTGTGACGGCCGGCGATCGGCGAATTCCCTCAGGTCCACCAGATCCAGCGCCGCGTCCACCCGGTCGTTGATTTCCCGGGCCCCCACCTTGCGTTCCTCAAGCCCGAAGGCGACGTTCTTGCGGACCGTCATGTGGGGCCACAGCGCATAGCTCTGGAACACCATGCCGACATTGCGCCGCCAGGGTGGAACGTGGGTAACATCGTCGCCGCCGATCAGGATGGCCCCCTTGGGGCTGGGTCCGAAACCGGCGATGGCGCGAAGCAGCGTCGATTTTCCCGAACCAGACGGGCCTAAGAAGGTAAAGAATTCGCCAGGCTCGATGGTGAGGTTGATCCCCCTAAGCACCTCCGTGGTGTCGAAGGACAGGCTGAGATCCTTGATGGTGACGCCGACGGCTTGGGGTCGGGTATCGGTCATGGGGTATCCTCTCTCTCAGGCTTCCCTGGCATGGTTGGCGCCGGCGCTGCGCTGTTTTTCGGTGTATGCGATGACGCGATGGGAAACATAGGTGGCGATGCCGACAATAAGGACGGCGATGATGCCCAGGGCCGCCCCCGGCCCCCGGCCGGCGGCGGATTGCATGAACTCGTAAATACCGTAGGCCAATGGTGCGTCGGATTCCGCCGAGACCAACATGATGGTGGCCGACAATTCGACTGAAGCGGTGGCGAAGCTGGTGATGAAACCGGCCAAAATTCCGCCCGACATCAGCGGCACGACGATGCGGCGCAACGCCCGGTATTTGGTGGCGCCCAGGTTTTCGGCGGCTTCTTCCAGCATTATGCTGACCTGTTGCAGGGCGGCGAAACAGGCGCGCAAGGCGTAGGGCAGGCGGCGGATGGCGAGCGCGATGACGATGATCACCCACCACGATGACAGGGGCTTGTCGACGATGGGCACGTTGAATTCGACGAAGGTGCGAAGGTAACCGATACCCAGCACGACGCCGGGAACGGCCACCGCCCCCATGGCGATGAAGTCGAGCCACTTGCGCCCGATCAATTTGGTCCGCAACACCAGGTAAGCGATGGCGGTCCCCAGCACCACGTCGATGAGAGCCGCCAATCCGGCATAGAGAAGGGTGTTGTAAATGTATTGATCCGCCGTTCTCAGCATATTTTCGTAATGGGCGAAGGTGTAGGCGTCAGGCAGGACGCTGAACGACCACACGGTTCCGAAAGACAACAGCGCCAGGCCGATATGGGGCGAGAGCACCGCCAGCAGGATCAGAATAATCACCGCGTAACAGCCGATTTTTTCCCATGGCTGCAGGTCGCGCTTCATCAACCCGCCGCCGCCCTTTTGAATGGTGGCGTAGTCCTTGCCCTTGATTGCCAGGAACGCGACCCACAGGGAGAACAGCGAAAAAGCCACCAGAATCACCGAAATGACGTAACCCATGGGGTCGGAGATACCAATCGACGAAATTCGCAGGTAGGCTTGTGGCGCCAGCATATTGTTGATGTTCAACAACAAAGGCGTGCCCAAATCGTCAAATACCTTGAGGAATACCAGCGACGCGCCGGCCACGTAGCCCGGCATGGCCAGGGGAAAGACGATGCGCCGGAAAAGGCGGATGCCGGCGGCGCCGAGGTTCTGGGCCGATTCCTCCATGGACCGGTCGACGTTGAGCAGGGCGGCGGAAAGGTTGATCAGAATGAACGGAAAATAGTGGATGGATTCGACCAAGATGACGCCGTTGAGCCCTTCCATGAAGGGGATGGTGAAGCCGAACCAATCATTGATGATGAGGTTGACCGAGCCATTTTCGCCGAACAACAACAGCATCGCCACGGCGCCGACGAAGGGCGGCATGATCAGCGGCACGATGCCCAAGGTCTGGATCAGGATGGCGCCGCCGAAATTGAACCGGGTAGTGAAATAGGCCAGCGGAAGGGCGATGGCCGATGACAGCAACACCGACATAAGGGCGACGTAAAAGGAATTGAAGAAGGATTCGCGGAACAGGGAGGAATTGAAGAAATCGACGAAATTGACCAGGGTCAAAGCACCGGTATTGGGGTCCTGGAAGGCGACGAAAATGACCATGGCCACCGGCACGATCAGGAACACGAACAGGAACAGGCCGATCAAGATGGCCACCGCCCCCGCTCCCCATTGCCTTTTCGAAAACCAGTCCAAAGCCGTCCCTCCGCCCTGATGATACTAGCGTGAACGAGAGATGAAGGGGGGTCCGGCGCGATATGCGAATCGCGCCGGACCCCGCCCTTGGCAGAGATGCCTGCTACATCATGGAGGCGGCTTTATTCGCCAGGGTCTTGGCCTTGGCGTAATTGGCCTTGATCTCGGTATCCCAGGCTTGTTCGAACTGGGCCTGGCGGCCGGTCACCTTGGTGGTCTTCTTTTTGCGCTTCTTTTTGAAGATGCCGTTGAAGGCTTTTTCGCTGGCCTTGGCGGCGGTGATCGGCACCTTGGCGACCAACGCCCGGGCCTGGGCGA
>SMXQ01000147.1 GCA_004356985.1 Alphaproteobacteria bacterium
AGGTTGAGCTTGGCCGGGGCGGCGAGGGTCAGGGGCGCGTTCACCCGCCGCGGGGCCCGGCATCCTCCCCCGACGCCTTGCTTTTTCGCGGCGTCTTGCCGAGACCGTTCTCAAGCTTCTTCTTGATCCCGGCGACGGTATCGGGCTCGGCATCGAAACGGAGCGCGCGGCGCCACTGGAAACGTGCCTCCATGCGCCGGCCCACCCGCCAGTAGGCATCGCCCAGATGGTCGTTGATGGCCGAATCGTAGGGGCTCAGGGTGATGGCGCGTTCCAGGGTGCGGGCCGCGCGGCCATAGGCGCCGAGCCGGTAATGGGCCCAGCCCAGGCTGTCGACGATGAACCCGTCATTGGGCCTGAGACGCACCGCCTTCTCGATCATGGCCAGCGCGCGCTTCAGGTGCAGCCCCTTGTCGACCCAGGAATAGCCGAGATAGTTGAGCACGAAAGGCTGGTTGGGCCGCAGTTCGAGGGCCTTGAGGAAGTCCTTCTCCGCCTCCTTCCAGCGCTTGGACCGCTCCAGCGATATGGCGCGGGAATAATACAGCGACCAATGGCGGCGCTCGATCTTGGAGATGCGGGCAAAAGCCCGATAATAGTTTTCAAGGGCCTCATCATAGCGCTTCTTGAACCGCAGGATGTCGCCCCGGGCGATCAGCGCGTCGGCGCGCGCCGGACGTTCGGAGGCCATCACCGACAGCCGGTCCAGGGCCGGCGCAACCTTCTCCGCCCGGGACAGGGTATCGGCGGCCCGGAGCCGGGCTTCCCAACTTCGCGGCGCGCCGCGGTCGACCCGGTCATAGGCCGCCACGGCATCGTCGTAGCGCTCCATGCCGACCAGGATATCGCCCACCAGGATTTGCCCCATGGCGAAATCCGGCTTGAGATGCAGCGCCATGCGGACCAGCATCAGCGCCACCTGATCGACGTTCTGGTCGTTGAGCAGCACGGCCATGTCCCAGAGCGCCTCGGCCACGCCATCGGCGACACCGGTGATCGCCTTGGCCGGTTTGAGGCCTTTTTTCAAGCGCGCCAGGGCCGCCTCGACGGCGACGGCGCCGCGCTGGCGGGCCAACAGCTTTTCATAGAGAGCCCGCGCCCGGCCGACCTTCCCCTGGCGCTCGAAATAGGCCCCGGCGAGCTCCACCGTGCGCGGATGAAGCTCCTTGTCCTTGGTGATGGAGGCGAACAACTCGTCGGCGTCCGCCGTATCGCCCACCAGATCGCGGATCAGCGCCGCATGGAAGTCATGGATGACCTTGAGCCCGCGGCGCTTGCCGAAGGGCTCCAGCGCCTCGAAGGCATCGCTGACCTCGCCCTGGCCGGCCAGGGTCCAGGCCAGCGCCAGGGGCACGACATAGCCGCCCAGCCCCCGCTTGGGAATCGCCTTCAGCCGGGCGGCGGCGGCGTCGAGCCGCTTCGCGCCGATGTCGTCGATGGCCAGGGTGATCCCGGCGATGACGTTTTTTGGACGAATTTTGATATAGCGCCGGGCGACCCCGGCGGCCTTGGCAAAGCGGCCGGCGGCCAGCATCTGATGCATGGCTTGGCGGAGGATTCCGGGGTGGGTCGGGGCGTGGGAGAGGATTCTCTCGAACAGCCGGGCGGCCAGCGCCACATCGTGAACCGCCTCGGCGTGGCGCGCCGCCAGGTAGTCGCCGTAAGGGCTGGAGAACGGCCCCGGGTCCCATTGCTCGGCCCCCACCTTGGCGGTCTCGCGGTCCTGGGCGGCGGCCAAGGGCGCACCGGCCCAGGACAACGCCAAGCTCGCGGCCGCCGCGATCAGGACGGCGCGCAAGGCCCACGCGCCCGACCCGAGGCGAATTGCTGGCACCATCTCCACCGTCACTCCATCTGCTTTCGCCGCCGCGATACTAACATGGGTTCCCGGCTCACATGTTGGGATAGTTTGGCCCGCCGCCGCCTTCGGGCACCACCCAGGTGATGTTCTGGGTCGGGTCCTTGATATCACAGGCTTTGCAGTGGATACAATTTTGGGCGTTGATCTGCAGCCGGGGCCCCGCCGCCCCGTCGCCCTCGATGATCTCGTAGACGCCGGCCGGGCAATAGCGCGTCTCGGGCGCGGCGAAGCGGTGGTAATTGACATCGATGGCCCGCGCTTCATCGGCCAGCCTCAGGTGACAGGGCTGGTTGTCGCGGTGATTGGTGTTGGAAATGAAGACCGAGCTCAAGCGGTCGAAGGTCAGCTTGCCGTCGGGCTTGGGGTAGGCGATGGGGCGGAAGGCCGAGGACGGCAGGGTTTCCTCGAAGTCCCTGCGATGGCCAAGGGTCCAGGGCGCGCGCCCCCTCAGCACATAGGCGTCCATGGCGGCGTGGAGCATCCCGCCCAGCAGCCCGAAGCGGAAGCCGGGGCGGATGTTGCGCGCCGCGCGCAGCTCCGCCATGACCCAACTCGCGTCCAGCCGGCCGCGGTATCCCACCGCCTGGTTGCCGCCGCCCTGGGACGCCAACAGGTCGGCCACCGCCTCGGCCGCCGCCATCCCCGACTTCATGGCGTTGTGGATTCCCTTGATCTTCGACACGTCCATGAATCCGGCGCCGCAACCGATCAAGGCGCCGCCCGGGAAGGTCAACTCCGGCACCGACTGGTAGCCGCCCTCGGTGAGCGCCCGCGCGCCATAGGCGATGCGGCGCCCGCCGGCGAACAGGGGGGCGATGGCGGGGTGGGTCTTGAAGCGCTGGAATTCCTCGAACGGGCTGAGATAGGGATTGGCGTAATCGAGGCCGACCACCAGCCCCACCGCCACCTGGTTGTCTTCCAGGTGATAGAGGAACGAACCCCCGTAGGTGCCCCGGTCCAGCGGCCAGCCCACGGTATGGAGGACGGTCCCCGGCCGGTGCAGCGCCGGGTCCACTTCCCACAGCTCCTTGACGCCGAGGCCGAAGGTTTGCGGCTCACAATCCGCGTCAAGGCGGAACCGGGCCATCAGTCCCTTGGTGAGAGAGCCGCGGCAGCCCTCTCCGAACAGGGTCTGGCGCGCCCGCAATTCGACCCCGGGCTGATGGTTGGCGGTGGGCGTGCCGTCCTTGCCGAGGCCGAGGTCCCCGGTGGCGATGCCCGTTACCGCGCCGTCTTCGCCGAACAGCACTTCGGCGGCGGCGAAGCCGGCATAGATCTCGACCCCCAGCGCCTCGGCCTGACCGGCCAGCCAGCGGCACAGATTGCCGAGGCTGATGATGTAATTGCCGTGGTTGCGCATCTGCGGCGGCACCGGCAGGGGCAGCGCCCGGCGCGCGGTCAACAGCATGAAGCGGTCGCGCAGCGCCGGGGTGCCCAGCGGCGCGCCCTGGTCCCGCCAATCGGGGATCAGCTGGTCGAGGGCCCGGGGATCGAGCACCGCCCCCGACAGGATGTGGGCGCCCACTTCCGAGCCCTTTTCGACCATGCACACGGAGACCTCCCCGCCGGTTTCCAGCGCCCGCTGCTTGAGGCGAATCGCCGCCGCCAGCCCGGCCGGCCCGGCGCCGACGATGACCACGTCGAACTCCATCGATTCCCTGTCCATGGCCTGATATCCGCTC
Organism: Alphaproteobacteria bacterium; assembly: GCA_004356985.1. Taxonomy (GTDB): domain Bacteria; phylum Pseudomonadota; class Alphaproteobacteria; order SMXQ01; family SMXQ01; genus SMXQ01. Next base: position 3,544 of record SMXQ01000147.1, read on the forward strand.
CCTCGGCCGGTCCGCCCCGCGGCGGGTTGGTCGCTTGCCTAGCCCGCCCCCGGGCGGGGCTAGGGATAGCGCAAAAACCGGCGCGCGACAAACCACGCCGTGATAGGCTGACCGGGTGATGGCGGGGGAAAATCTTTTATCGGCGCTGAAATGGCAGATCGAGGCCGGGGCCGACGAGGCCATCGGCGAACACCCCATGGACCGTTTCGCCGCGCCGGCGGGCGAACCCCCGGCCCGGGCGCCACGCGCCGCGCCGGTGGGCGATCAAGTGCCGCCGCCGGCACATTCCCCTGCCGCCCCGTCCCCTTCCCCTTCCCCTCCGGCCCCTTCCCCTCCGGCCCCTTCCGCCGCCGCCCCGCCCCCCGCGCCGGCGGCCGCGGGAATGGCCGAACCCGACGCCCTAAACGCCTACCAGATCGCCGCCGGCGCCGAGACCCTGGAGGACATCCGCGCCGCGCTTTTAACCTTCGAGGGGTGCCCGCTGGCCCGCACCGCGACCAACCTGGTTTATACCGACGGCAATCCCCAGGCCCGTATCGTCTTCATCGGCGAGGCGCCGGGCGCCGCGGAAGACCGCCAGGGCCTTCCCTTCGTCGGCCCGGCGGGTCAGTTGCTGGACCGCATGCTGGCCTCCATTGGGCTCGACCGCAGCCAGGTTTTGATCACCAATACCTTGTATTGGCGTCCGCCGGGCAACCGCAATCCCACCCCCGCCGAGGTCGCCACCTGCCTGCCGTTCGTCGAACGCACCATCGAGATCATCGATCCGGAGATCCTCGTCTTGGTCGGCGGGACCGCCGCCAAGACCCTTCTCGCGCGCCGCGAAGGCATCATGAAGCTCCGGGGAAAATGGTTCGCCTTCGAGACCTCCCGCATGGTCCGCCCGGTGCCCGCCATGGCGATCTTTCACCCGGCATTCCTGCTCCGCAGCCCGGCCCAGAAGCGCGCCACCTGGCGCGACCTGATAGAAATCAAAAAACGCCTGGGTGATGGCCCAGACGCCCCTTCGGGCGATGGCTCATGACGCCCCTTCGGGCGATGGCCCAGACGCCCCTCCGGGCGATTCCCATGACGCCCCTCCGGGCGATGGCCCATGACGCCCCTTGCCGCGCGCCGCGCCTTTGGCTATCAAGGCAGGCCATGAAAACCAGCGATCGAAATCGGCGGGCGGCGGAGCGGCCGGCCGGGACGGCGGGCGGCGCGCTCGGCGCCGCGGCCTTGGCCTTGTCCATGCTGGCGGCGCTGGCCGCGGGCGCCGGTCCGGCGCAAGCCCAAGACACCGTGGCGTCCTGGATCATCGGCCCGGCCAAGCCGGCGCCCGCGGCCGCGCGGTTCCCGTCGATCCTCGACCGCGCCGATATCGAACGCTACCGAAAGATTTTCACGGCGCAGAAACGGGGCCGGTGGGCGGCCGCCAGGCAATTGGTCCGCCGACTCGACGACCGGATCCTCATGGGCCACGTGCTGGCCCAGCGCTACCTGCATCCGACCAAATACCGTTCGCGCTATGGCGAGTTGGCCCAATGGATGGGCCGCTACGCCGATCATCCCGACGCCAAGCGCATCTACCGCCTGGCGTTGCGCCGCAGGCCGCACCACGCCAAGGCCCCGGCCCGGCCCCGGTCGTTCCAAGGGGGGGCGCTCTTGGCGGCCTCCGCGAAGACCAATCAACGCCGCCGCCCCAAGGCGGCCGGGTTCAGGCGCGGCCGTGCCGAACGCCACGTGCTGCGTCATATCCGGCACTTGGTGCGCCGCCAACGGCTCAGCGCGGCGCAAAAATATCTCGACAACGCCAAGACCCGGCGCGCCGTCGGCCGCGCCGGCATCGACCGCGCCCGGGCGATCATCGCCGGCGGCTGGTTCCGCTGGGGAAATATTCCCCGTGCCCTGGCGCTTGCCGGCGCCGCCGCCAAGCGGTCGGGCAAGGCCGCGCCGGAGGCGCAGTGGTGGGCCGGGCTCGCCGCCTTCAAGCTTCACCGCTACGACCAAGCGGCGGGCTATTTCGCCGCCGCCGCGCGGGCGCCCAGCGCCGGCCCCCAGGAAGCCTCCCGGGCGGCCTTCTGGGCGGCCCGGGCCAACCTGGTGGGGCGCAGGCCGGGCCGAGTCATACCCTGGCTCACCCGGGCGGCGGCCAATCCCCGCACCTTCTATGGGCTGATCGCCATCCATATGCTGGGCGGCGCGCCCACCTTCAATTGGCATGAACCGGCGCTGGCGGCCGAGCGAACCACCGCCCTGTTGGCGGCCCCCGCCGGCAAGCGCGCGTTGGCGCTGATCCAGGTCGGCCAGGGACGCCGCGCCGAACGCGAGCTTCGCCCGATCAGGAACAGCACCGAGCCGCGCCACCTGCGCGCCATCATGGCGCTGGCCGACGCCGCCGGCCTCCCGGCAACCGCCTACCGCGCGGCGAAACTGTTGCAGGCGCTGATGGGCGAACGCATCGACGCGGCGCTGTACCCGATTCCGGCCTGGGCGCCCAATGGCGGTTATTCCATGGACCGGGCGCTGGTTTTCGCCCTGGCCCGCCAGGAATCGGCCTTCAACGCCAGGGCCAAGAGCCGCAGCGGGGCGCGCGGCCTGTTGCAGCTCATGCCCGCCACGGCGCGCTACATGGGCCGCCGCAGCGGGGCCTTTCGCGGCCGCAACCGGGCCCGGCTGTTCGACCCCGAGATCAACCTGGCCCTGGGGCAGAAATACATGCGCTACCTGCTTTCCGGCGACATCGTCGCGGGCAACATGATCATGATGATCGCCGCCTATAACGGCGGCCCGGGCAATACCGCCAAGTGGCAGCGCAACATGCCCCACGGCGCCGACCCCTTGGTGTTCATGGAAACCATACCGGCCCGCGAAACCCGGCTGTTCGTGAAAAGGGTGCTCGAGAATCTGTGGATCTACCGCATGCGCCTGGGCCAGAAGGCGCCCACCCTGGACGCCCTTGCCGGCGGGCGCTGGCCTTACTATATAAGGCTCGACGGCATCACCGCCGGGCCCGGCGCGGACCGCCGGTGACGGCGCCGGGCGCCAACCGCGATGGGGGTTGAACCATGGCCGGCATCGACGAGACCCGCGAATTCATCCCCGTCGGGATCGCCATCCTCACGGTTTCCGACAGCCGTCAAGAGGCCGACGACCAATCCGGCGACACCCTGATCCAACGCGCCAAGGACGCGGGCCACAGATTGGTCGCCCGCAAGGTGGTGCGCGACGACGTGGATGCCATTCGCCAGGCCGTCGGCGCCTGGATCGATGATCCGGAGATCGACGTGGTGATCACCACCGGCGGCACCGGCATCACCGGGCGCGACGTGACCCCGGAAGCGCTGGCGGCGCTCTTCGACAAGCCCATCGAAGGCTTCGGCGAGTTGTTCCGCATGATTTCCTACGCCAAGGTCGGCACCTCGACCATGCAGTCCCGGGCGCTGGGCGGGTTGGCCAAGGGGACCTACATCTTCGCCCTGCCCGGCTCGCCCTCGGCCTGCCGCGACGGCTGGGACGAAATCCTCGTCCACCAGCTCGATTCCCGGCACGGGCCGTGCAACCTGGTGGAGCTGATGCCCCGCCTGAGGGAACGCTAGGACTAGGACTCAAGCGCCGCCAGGTAATTTGGTTCCCGTCTTTTCGAAAGCTTGCGGATTTGCCCCGGCTTGCCCCTCAGGGCGCCGGTCCAGCGGCCGAGGCGCGAAAGCGCCGCCAGGAGGCGGCGTCGTCGACGTCTTCCAGGATCACCAGCGGCGGCGCCTCGGCGCCGGGCGGCAGGTTGGCGCGGGTGTCGTCGAGGGCGTGGGCGGTCGACCAGCGCACGCCCTTGAACAATTGCATGGCCAAGGACGGGTCCGGGAACCGCTTGCGCGCCAGGCCGATCAGCCAATAGCCGCCGTCGGCGGCCGGGCCGAACACGGCCTCGTGTGCCGCCAGGGCCTTGAAGGCGC
>SMXQ01000148.1 GCA_004356985.1 Alphaproteobacteria bacterium
CCGATATCGGGACGGGTCACCAGGGCGATGTTGTTGTTGGACATGGTCTGGCCGACATAGGCCCAGGTGTCGCCCCGGGCCTGGGCGGCGTAAGTCGAGACGTGGTTGCCGGAAACGAACTCGACCTCGGCGGATGGCACCAGATGGTGGGCGTCCTCGCGGCTGATGACGCGCTGGTAATCGACCTCCAGGTCCTGGCGCGCCCAAGCGCCGCATTCGTTGATCACGTGCATCAGCATGAGATGGCTGTGCGCGCGGTAGGGAAAGCTGATCTTGTCCATTCTCGTTGGTCCTCCCGGGTGGGCCGCAGATTTTCCCACGGATTTTGCCGCCAAAATTCCCAAGGGCCCGGGCCCGGTTCGACCGCGCGCCCATGGCCCCATTATACACGCCGGGCGGCGCCATCCGACCAGTCCGACGGCGTCCGACGGCGAAAGTGGAAAGCGCGCGGCTGGGCCCGGGCGTGGTGCCGTGGGCTGGAACCGTGCCGCCATGTCCCCACCCTCGACACCGGTGGGAATTCGACTACACTCGCCTTCGCGCCGGCTTCGGGATGCCAATCCTCGCCGAGTCAGGTGCGTCTTTTGCGTTCTCCGGTTCCCCCCAGGGGATAATTGGGCCGGGGATGATTGGGCCGCTGGGGCGGCCGAAAAGTTGTCCGCGCCACGTCCCGGGAAACCACGGTGTACGAACCCACCCTAGACTTCCTCAACGACCTCTATGTTGCAGGCGGCCAACCCTTCCACGATGTGCCGCCGGGGATCGTCCTGGCCATGGCGGCGATTTACCTCATCGCCTTCGTCGTCCGGGGCGTCCTCGGGTTCGGCGCCATCGCCCCGGTCGTGATCATCACCTCGCTGTTGATCGAACCGCATCACGCGGTTCTGCTGGCCTTGGTCGCCGCCACCATTCCCCAACTCCAGATGCTGCCCGAAGGGTTTCGCGACGGCGACCGGGCGATCGCGCGTCCGGTGCTGGTGGCGATGATGATCGCCATCCCGGGCGGTGTTTGGGTCTTTGCCAATTTGGACGCCGATTGGTTCACCCTGGTTCTGGGCAGCATCATTATGGTCCTCATCTTGGCTGATATGACAAAGCTGCTGGAGCGCGTGCTGCGCGGCGTCGACTTGCGCTCACCGGTGATCGCGGCGGGCTTGTCCATCGTCACCGGTTTCCTGAATGGGCTGGCCGGCGCCGGTGGCGTGATCACCCTGGCGATCTACCTGAAGCACGCGTGCAAGGACCCCATCACGTTGCGGGCGACCCTGGTGCTCATCGGCACCTTGCTGCTGTGTTGGCGGCTCATGGTGACCGCCGTGGCCGGGCTGATCTCGCTCAAGCTGCTGGCCGAGGCATTGGCGCTGTCGCCCATCGTCTATCTGGGGGTATGGCTGGGCACCCGGTATTTTCATACGGCGAGCCCCCAAAAGTACCACCGACTGCTGCAGGCGGTGATCCTGTTATCGGCCCTGGGGCTTGTCCTCAAGGGCGTCCAAAGGCTCGTCTGACCGGCCGCTCAGGACCAGCCGCGGGTCCAGCGCAGGCCTTGGGCGAGCTTATGCTTGTAATGGGTCCATTCGTTGGAATAGCCGCCGCGCGCCGCCAGGTGCGCCGCGCTGCTGGGGACGGCGCCCAGGCGCCGGCTGCTTTCCATCATGTCGTCGAGGAATTCCTGGGTCGGCTCGGTGAAGCCGAGGCTATGGGCGAAGCCCTGGATCTTGGCCGTGCGCTCGAGATACATGGCGTTCATGCAGGCCTCGTCGATATCCTTGCCCACGGTGACCACGCCATGGCCCTTGATGACCACCGCCTTGGCATCGCCTAGGGCGGTGGCGAGATCGAACCCCTCGTCCCGGTCCTTGATATGGATGGGCCGGGGATAGACCGGCACCGGGGCCCCGAACTTGGCCGACTGCATGTGCACCGGCATGATCTGGCGGTCGGCCAGGCTCATGGCGACGCAGGCCGGCGAATGGGTATGGGCGATGGCCTGGACATCGGGCCTGAGGCGGAAGATTTCGGTATAAATCGCCCATTCCCGGGGCGAGGTGCCGTTGCCGCCGATCTCCTTGGCATCAAAATCGAAATGCACCAGCCAGTCGGGCTCGGTGGCCGAGGCCGGGCGAAAGGCCTTGCAGGCGATGCCCTCGCCGCCCGGCAGGCGGGCACCGACATGGCCGAAAATATCGCCCGATTCCCATTCCAGGATGTCGGACGCGATTCGCAGGTCGGCTTCGATGACCTTGAGGCTGGGCATGGATCAGGTCTCCCGTTTCAGGTGTTTGTCGATATCGTGGTAGTCGGGAAGCGCCGCGCCGGGCACCGCCCTGGGTTGGGCCAAGTGCGGCAGAACTCACGCCAATCGGCGGCATGGGGGATCCTTCACTTCTTGGCCAGCCAGTTGAACGCCAGGACCAAAACCACGGCCACGCCCAAGACGATGAAAACCGTGATCGTCGGCTCCGAGACCGTGAAGCCCTCGAATTTTTTCCACGCCCCGGCTAATCCCAGGTATTCCATGGCATGGCGCTCCGGTTGCCGCGGCACGGGCCGCGCTTGATCTTACCCCGATGCGGCGCCCGATGCATCCCCGCCAAGGCCCATGGCCACCGGGCCCGCGCCGGACCGCGCCGCGCCGACGGGGGCCGGGGCCCCGCCCTCTTGCCGCCGTGGCCCGGCACCGCTATTTTCCCTTGATCTGGATTGCGCGCCATGCCGGCGTAGCTCAGTTGGTAGAGCAGTCGCCTTGTAAGCGTCAGGTCCGCGGTTCGAGTCCGTGCGCCGGCACCATTTAAAACAACGGCTTGGGGGTTGTCGTCTCTGGGCCCTTGTTTCGAGGCCCCATAAGGGCGCTCGGCGCAATGGGTTGGCGGCTTCTTATGGGCATTGAAAGGGACCGCAAAGGTCCGGTCGAGGCCCAGCTTAACCTCATCTCTCCCCATAGCCGGAAGCTGACATTAGGTTGGCATGGACGCGGGGCAAATTGGGCCTGAGGCGGAGGGCCGCGTCGTAGTCCCGGATCGCCCGGCCGTATTGACCGATGCCGGATATGGCGCAAAGATGCCCCAGCACATTGACCCAGGCCCGAAGAGGAGATAGGCGATGCGTGGTCCCCATGACATCGGTGGCGAAGCCGCCGGACCGGTGGACACTTCGTTGCACGAGCCCGAACCCTGGCAGAAACTCGTCACGGCATTGAGCGGCGTGCTCGGCAGCGGGCGCCATAATATCATCTGCACCGACGAGACCCGGCGCACGCGCGAGGCGCTCGACCAGGAGACATACGACGCCGGCTATTTCGAGCGTCACACCCAGTCCTTGGCCGACCTCTTGGTGGAAAAGGGGCTCCTGGAGCCCGAAGCCATTACCCGGCGCATGGCCGAGATCGAGAAGCGCATCAATGAGTTTGGGCGATGACCACGCGCTTCAACCCCGGTGACACGGTCCGGGTGTTGCTCACCCACCCGCCCGGACACCGCCGGACGCCCCATTATATCCGCGGCAAGACCGGGGTCGTCGCGCTGACCTGCGGCGCCTATGCCAACCCCGAGGAGCTGGCCTACGGCTTCGACGGCCTGCCCAAGAAAGAAGTCTACAAGGTCCGCTTCGCTCAGAAGGACGTGTGGCCCGATTACCGCGGGCCCGATCACGATACGGTGGATATCGACATTTTCGAGCATTGGCTGCGGCCGGCTTAAGGCGCGCCGCGTCGAAGGAGAAACGGATATGGCTGACGAACCCATTGAGATGGAACGGCTTCCCGATCCCCATGGTCACCCGCCGGCCGACGACACCAGCCCGCCCAGCCATTACGAGCTGATGGCGCTGGCCATGAAGGAACTGCTGACCGAGCAGGGCACCCTCACCAATGACGAGATCAGGGCGCAGCTGGAAAAGATCGATTCCTGGAAACCGGCCAAGGGTGCCGCCATGGTGGCCCGAGCCTGGACCGATCCTAAGTTCCGGGCGCGCCTTTTGGACGACGCCGGCGAAGCGGTCAAGGAGTTCGGCATCGACCCGGGGGAGGTCAAGCTGGTCTGTGTCGAGAACACCGATGAGGTCCAAAACGTCATCGTCTGTACGCTGTGTTCATGCTATCCGCGCGCGGTGCTGGGCCTGCCACCCGACTGGTATAAGAGCAAGGCCTACCGCTCCCGGGTGGTGATTGAGCCGAGGGAGGTGCTGGCTGAGTTCGGCACTGAAATCCCCGAGGACATGACCCTGCGCGTCCACGACAGCCTCGCCACCCTGCGCTATCTGGTGCTGCCCCGGCGCCCGGCGGGCACCGAGGGCTGGAGCGAGGAGCAGTTGGCCGAGATCGTCACCCGCGATACCATGGTGGGTGTCGCCAACCCCAAGGTACCGGGCGACGGTTGAGCCGGCCCCCATTGAGTGGTTAACGGGGCGCCCGAATCACCGCGTTTCACACAACACGGTCGTTGTGAAGGATGTCCAGGCCCGGCCTATCTCGACCGCGCCGTCCCCCGTCTCGCCCGGGAGAAGTTCTTGATGTTGAAATTCATGGCCGGGCTTTTGATCGAACCCGATCCCGGATCGAACTGCCCCGGGCGGATTTGTTGGCCGGGCCGCTCGGCGTTGGCTTCCCGCTTTTTGGCTTTCTGCCCCGCTTTCGCCTTCGCCCGTTGGCGCGCCCTAGCTTTAGTCATGTCTTGGTCGCCTCTCCAAGTCTCAACGTGGGACTTCTATGACGCTCTTGGCCAAAACGCCAACCCTTTTTGTGGGCATCGGGCGGCCCGCCGCCGCCAGACCCATTAAGCCAATGCCCGGTTTCAGCCAAAAGCGGGCGTTGAAAGCGATGTCATAGGCGCAGGTTTCATCGCCAATTCATGGCCGCCCGAAGGGCGCATGAGTCGAGGATTCATCGCCATCAGGAGGCCGCCATCTAGGTGCGCCTTAACAGGCCCCGTGATGGCGGATTTTGCCCGTGCCCATTCGCCTTGCCTTTTCGACCCCATGATTTATGAGTACACGTCCCTTATCTAAGGCGCATTCCACACGGCATCCTCGCCCCGGCTCCGGGGACAACCAGCCGCTGAAGACATCGATTAGGGAGGATCAAGGTTGGCCGAGCCCGCCACCGAAAGCATACCCCTGCGCGTCCAATGGGCGGTCTATGTGTCGGGTTATCTCGCCACCAGCATGCAGAACATGGCGGGGTTGCTGATCCCCCTGTGGGTGGTGGTGACGCTGGATCCCTCCGCCCTCATGATCGGCGTCATCCTAGGCGCCCGTCATTTTCTGCCCACACTTCTATCGATCCATGGCGGCGCCATGATGGACCATCTCGGCGCCAAGCGGGTGATGATGGTCTTCGCTATCGTCGGGCTAATAGTTCACCTCATTTATCCCCTGGCGCCGTGGGTGTGGGCGGTGATCATCCTGCAGATGCTGGGCGGCTTGGCGACGACCATGTCGTGGATGGGGGCCCAGACCCTGATCGGCCAGGTCATGAAAGGGGATGCCACCCATTCGGGACGGCTGGGCTCGGCGGCGCTAATCGGCAACCTGACGGTGCCGCCCATCATTGGCGCCGCCTGGGATATCTTTGGCCAGTGGGGCGGGTTTTTCATCATGTCCTTGTGGGCGGCCGGGTTGTTCTGTGCCGCCTTCTTACTGCCGGCACCGTCCCAAGAGCTTTCGCGCGCCGCCGACCGGCTTCGCGCCCGGGATTTCATCCCCAGGGCATCGAGCTATCTCGAGGCCTTCGCGTTGCTGGCGATTCCCGCCATCGCCGTGGTGGTGTTGGTGTCCATATTGCGCAACACCACCTATGCCATCCGCGGCACGTTCTATGTGGTCTATCTCGACAGCATCAATCTCACCGGCACCGAGATCGGGTTTTTGATGTCCGCCGCCGGGGCGCTCGGCGCCGGCGCGGCGCTGCTGGTCGGCCGTTTGTCGAAGGTCATAAAACCGATCAATCTGATGTTCGTCACCGTCGCCGGCGCCATCATCTTTATTTCCCTGCCGCCATTGATGGGCACGTTCTGGCAGTTGATGTTCATTGCCGGATTGTGGGGCGCATCGGCGGGCTTGAGCATGCCCCTGATGTTTTCGATCATGGCACGCGCGGCGGACGCCCGGTCCCAGGGCAAAAGCGTCGGCTTGCGCATCACCGCCAACCGCTTGGGCGCCACCATCCTGCCGGTCATCATGGGCGCCATCGCCGAAGTTTCCGGCATCGGCAACAGCTTCTTGATCGTCGGCGGGGCGATGCTTGTCACCCTGGGCGGAATCGCCCTTTATGCCCGGCGCGTCACCGGCATGGCGCAATAATCAAACCGCGCGCCAGGGGAAATCCTTTGGTTCGGCGCCGATGACCGGCCGGCGCGCCGACGCCGAACGATCAAGGTCCAGGACATGAACGCGCGTGCCGGCGTCCGCCGCATGGGGCGCCATCATGGGGCTGCCCATCCCGCCGATGCCGGCCAAGCCGACGGACTTGGCGATCATGGCGGGCCCGCCCCCGATCGATGCGGAAAGCGTGATGGGTCCGCCACTGCGGCCGCGCCGCCCGACCCACGCGGATCAGCCTCCCATGCCGCGCAAGGCCGCGGCGGCGGACCCGGTGGGTCAGCACGGAACCATCGCCCGCCGCGGCGCTCCGGGTGGCCGGCGGGGGCGCGGGGTCTTCGGGCTCGGGCCGTGGTTGGGACCGTGCGGCCGTGGGCCGCGGCTCGGGCACCACCAGCGCGCCATGCACCCAACCCTCGGGCGCGAGCTTGCCCATCTGCTGCACCCGCAACCAACGGCCCCGGCGTTCGAACTCCATGACGCGGTCGCCGCGTTTGAGACGGCCGATCACCCGTGCCTTGGTGCTGGGCCCGGCCCGCAGGTTGACGGTGGCGTGGTCGACCACGTGAATCTGCCCGGGAGTGGCAAAAACCCTCCCGGCGGGCCCGGCAACCAGCACCAGCGCCAGTGCCACCGGCGCAAACCCCTTGAGCATGGCGAAACGGAATCTCGGCATCGGCGGCCAAATGCTCCCTTTGAACCCTTGATAAAGCTCGGACCTATTTAACCACCGCCGCACCGGGCCGCGCCAGGGGAGATCGCGCGCGCCCAACCGGCACTGTCAGCGGGCCCACGGAGGAGACGGATTGCGACCGAGGCGGGTTTGCCGCTTCCCCTGGCGGGCGGCGGCCATTATGCTCCTCCGCCGAACCAACCGAAACGCCAGGATCGCCTCATGGGCCAATGGATGGAAACCCACCGCACCGTCGTTTTTCCGGCGCTTTGCGATCATCTCGGGCACATGAACGTGCGCTACTATGCCCATGCCTTCGACGATGCCAGTTTCCACGCCTGGGCCCGAATCGGCATCACCTTCAAGGCCATGCACGCCGCGGGCGCGGTCACCGTGGTGGCCCATACCGAAACCGATTTCGTCCTCGAGATCACCGCCGGTAGCCTGATCAAGGTGGAAAGCGCCTTCGTCAAGCTGGGCACCAAGAGCACCACCTACCGCCAGCGCCTGGTCGACGCCGAGAACGGCGAGCTCTATGCCAACCAGCGGGTAGTGGAGGTTTTTTTCGACCTCGAGACACGGAAGTCGGTGGCCATGCCGGCGGGTTTCAGGGAAAAGATCGAAGCCGCCCTGATCGCCGAAGGCTAGCGCGCCCTATCCTTTCGGGTCGTACATTTCGATTCCTTCGATTTCATCGGGGTTTTCCTCCCGCGCGCGCAACTCGATGACGTTGCCGTCGGGATCGCGGATGAAGACGGAAACATGGCCGTCTGCGCCGAACATGACCGGGCCCTGGGTGATCCCTATGGCAAATTCATCGAGCGCGGCGATGGTCTCGCCCATGGAGGCGACGGCGAGCGCCACATGGGTGATGCCGGCATGCTTGGGCGCGATATCCATCAACACGTTTTCCCCGGCGCCGCCCTCCTCGGCATTGACCACCAGGTTGATCTCCACCCCGGCGGCGTTGCGGAGGATCACCACGGCATCGAATTCGACCCGCTTGATCACCGAGAATCCCAGGCGCGCGTAAAAAGCGACGGCGCGCGCCTCATGGGCGACGCGGATGCCCAGATGATCGACCCGTAGGATGTGAATGGCGTTTTCGCTGCTCATCGGCCCCCCCCTTTGGCCGTTGGCCGCCCTTAAAACCAGCCCTCGATGAAGGGCTCGAAGAGGAACGGCACCGGCCAGAACACCATGAGAAGCCAGTCGAACACGGTGATGACGAAGAGCTCGCCGAGGCCGGCGATGATCAGGGCCTCGCGCCAGCTGCCGCCATAGACGCGGATGAAGACGATGGCATAGACGGCGACGGTGAGGTGAAAACCGACCAGATAGACCCCGGCCGAAAGCACGGTCAGCCACAATAGGGCGATCGCGGTCCGCCTGGTCGCCTCCGCCGCCTTGGCCCAATCAAGCGGTGGCGCCTGGTCCGGGGACCACCCCGCGATGGCCCGCAAATGGAGGACGATCTGGCCCAGGCTCAGGGGAATCCCGACCCCGGCCAGGCAGAAGATCATCAGCGAGGCACGCAGGGCCCAATCGTCGCTGACCATGGCCGCCGCGCCCAACAGACCCATCAGCAACACGAGGAAGCCGATATCGCCCCAACGATGGGCCCGGCTGAGCGGTTCCGCCGGCGCCCCGCGCGCGCCCTGGCCGCGGCGATAGCGCTTGTAGATGGGCACCACCAAAGTGAAGATCACCAACGCCAGGATGGCCAGCACGCCGGGCTGGAGCAGCCAGGTCCAGCCGTAGCGCGCGTTGGAAAGCCAGAGATAGCCCTCCAGCTGCCCGCCGAGAACCACCGCCACCAAGAGCGGCGGGCGCGGCCAGTCGAACAGCTTCATGAAGTAGCCCAGCACCGAAAAAGAAAGGAAGGTCAGGACGTCCCACCACACGTAATGGGCCGCGTAGGAGGCCGAGACGCAAAGGATCAGGGTCATCGGCACGATGATGTAGAACGGCATCAGGGAAAGCTTGGCGAACTGGCCGGCGGCGGCGAGGGCAAGGCCGGCGGCGATGATGTTGGCCACCACCAGCACCACGATCATGGCCATGGTGTAGGGCAATTGCTCGGTCAACATGGCCGCGCCCGGGGTGATGCCGACGGATATGAAGGCCACCAGCATCAAGGCGAGCGACGTCGATCCCGGAATGCCGAAGGCGATGGTGGGGATCAGCGCCCCGCCCTCCTTGGCGTTGTTCGACGCTTCCGGAGCGATCACCCCGCGCACGTCGCCCTTGCCGAAATTCTCCGGGTTCTTCTCGGTCTGCACCGCATGGGCATAGGCGAACCAATCGGCGACGGAAGACCCCAGCCCGGGCAGCACGCCCACCCAGACGCCGATCAGCGAACAGCGGATCACCAGCCACCAGTTGTCGAACACGTCGCGCATGCCCTGCACCAGGCCATGGCCCAGGCCCTCGGTCTGGGCGATGGAAGTGCGGCGCACCGCCAGGGCGATCATCTCGGGCACGGCGAAGATGCCGAGGCCGACGAGGATCAGGCTGATGCCGTCCACCAGGTATTCGCCGCCGAAGGAAAAGCGCTCGATTCCGGTCTTGTTGTCCATGCCGATGGTCGAGACCAGGACGCCGAAAATGGCCGCGATCAGCCCCTTGATGGGGGCCGTGCCGCTGAGCACGCCGACCGCCGACAGCCCCCAGATCACCAACATCAGGAATTCCGGAGAGCCGAAGCTCAGCACCAGGGGCTTGAGGATGGGCAGGCTGAGCAGCAGCACCCCGGCGCCGAATATGCCGCCGAGCGGCGAGGCGATGAAGGCGGCACCGAAGGCCCGATTGGCTTCGCCTTTCTGGGCCATGGGGAAACCGTCGACGATGGTCGCCTGGCTTCCGGCGCTGCCGGGCACCGCGATCAGCACCGAGGGAAAGGTGTTGGCGGTGTTGGACACCGCCCCGATGCCCAACAGGAAGGCGATGGCCGGGTAGGGGTCGAGGGTTATGGCGAAGGGCAGGACGATGGTGATCAGCAGAAGCACGCCGATGCCCGGCAGGGCGGCGAAGAAGGAACTCCCCAGGATGCCGATCAGCATCAGGAACAACGGCCAGGGCCGGAAGATCTCGCTGATGGCGATCAGAAGGGCGTCAACCATGGTTCCTACAAGCGAACGCCGGCGGGCCGGTGGGCCCGCCGGTCGTGGCTGGGTTCGGGATCAAACCCCGGCGTCAGCTGCCTTTGGCTTTCTTTTTCTTCTTCTTCTTGCGCTTCTTCTTGAAGGCGGCCAGGCCGTATTTTTTCCGCAAATTCTCGGCGTAATCCACCGCCGCGGCGGGCGCGCTGTTCACCTCGAGAACCATCTTGGCCACCGTCTGCCCATCGATATAGTTGATCTCCTTACTAAATTGCTTGCGGCCGACCTCGAGGAATTTGGGGTCGGTGACCGACTTCTTGTAGGCCGCGCGGTACATCCTCACAATTTCCTTGGGGGTGCCCGGCGGAAGCCCCATCCACTTGTCGACCTGGGACGGCGCCGTCATCGAAAGAAAGCCCTGAGCGGATAATTTGGAGATCTTCGCCTTTTTCAGCATGTCGGAAAAAACCGGCACGCTTTTGAAAGACGGCCGGGGGGAAAGCTTGCCATCGACCACCTGGCCATCCTGGACCACCAGGTCGATGACGCCGTCGGCCTGAAGCTGGGCGATGATATAGGCGTTGTTGGTGGCGAAAATGTCGATCTCGCCCTGGCGCAGCGCCTTGCTCATCTGCGCGACACCGCGGTAGCCGGGAATCCAACGTACGTTCCAGCCGAAGAACTCGGCCCCCCACATGGGCATGGCCTGCCAAGAACGGGTGCCCGAAATGGCGGCGACGATCACCGGTCTCTTGGATTTATCCATGAGCCGCTTATGGGCGCTACGGCTCACGAACAGGATGGCGCCGCCCCGGTTGAGGGAGCCGATATATTCGAATTTCTTAGGGTCGTAGCGGGCCGAACGGCGCCGCAGCGTGCCCGGAGAGATGACCGTGCCGTCGCTCTGCATGAAGGTCAGGCCGTCGGGTTTGGCCTTGTTCATGAGATAGTTGGCGGCGCGAATCTTGCCGCCGCCGGACCCCATGTTGCGGATCACGATGGTGGGATTGCCGGGCAGATATTTCTCCATGTATTGGGAGACGAGACGCCCCACCCGGTCGGTGCCGCCGCCGGCGCTGGACGCGATGATGAGCTGAACGCGTTTGCCCTTCAAGGAAACCTCGGCGGAAGCCGGGGCCAGGGACGCGGCCGCCCCCAGTGCCACCGTGGCGGCGAGGACTAAACGCCAATTGATGAAATGAGTTCTCATGTCGGCCTCCCTGACCGTTTTGGGTTGAGGCTTTTCGCGCCGCGGTCGGCGGAGCGAAGCCTTTAGCGGTTACTATAGACGGCTATAAGGGCGCGGTAAATCGCCGAACCAGCGCCCCGTCCTGGCGGCAAGCGAGAACCGCTAGCGACCTAGACCGCGGGGCCGGTGGACTTGGGCATCTGGATGACGCCGGTCAAGGCCTCGGGCCCAAGCGCCCTGATCGCATCCTCGTCGAAAATGTCGCCCATTTCCGATTCCACGCCGTTGGCGGCGATGGCCTCGAGCCACTTGCGGTGCACCCGGGGGTCCTGGTCCAAGTATTCGATCTGGCGCCCGCCGTCCTGGATCGAGATGGACCCGCCGCCTTCGGCGCTTTTCTTCCTCAGCGCGATGAACGGATAGCGGCGGCTGCCCATGCTGCAGGCGAGGTAGCGGGCGGGCTGGTTGCAGGTGTTGAAGTGCTGATGCATCATCCAAAATGGCGGCGTGTACATGATCCCGTGGCGCCAGGGAATCTCCTTGAACTCGGAATCGCCCTCGTACCAGAGCAGGGAATAGCCCTCGCCGGTGACCGCGTGCACATGGGTGCCGGCGGCATGCCTGTGGGCCTTCTTGTAGCGGCCCTTGGGGATTTGCGAGGTATGGGCATGCATGGTGCCGTCGGCCAGGATGAACGAGATGTTCAGCGACCCCTTGCCCCGGGCGTCCATCTCGAAAAGTTTGAAACCGGCGAGGTCGTGGACGAAGTTGGTTTCCCACAGGTTGATGGGCGCGACGCCGGCGCCGCGATCGACCGGCACGAGATCGCCCTCGCCGTCGAAATGGTTGCTCTCGCCCATGCGTTCGGGAAAGGTGTGCTCGTTGGCGAAGACGAAATCCACGTTGTGATAGAGGTTGAGGGTCAAGGGCGCGTCGTTGGTGCATGACAGGCGCGCCGGGTCCCGGCCCGAGCCGTTGAAGACCTGGTATTTGCAGTTGAGGGGAATGGCGAACACCGCCTTGGGGCCCCATTCGAAGGTGCGCGACGTGCCGTCGGCCATCCACACCGTGGTCGAACCGGTCCCCGCCAGGACATAGAAAAAGGCTTCATAGAGGTGCTTGATGGGCCGCGTCTTGCCGCCGGCGGGGACCTCGAGCACGTAATTGGCCATGAAATCGCCGCGCCCGTGGGTATGGGCGAAACAGCCCTTGGCCTCGTAGCGGTCCCAGTCGCCGGTCTCGAGCGCCAAAAGGTCGTGGCCGAAATCGAGATGGATGGGAATGCCCTCCCCCTCGGCCCAATTGAGGTAGGGATCGACCAGGAATTTGTCGGTCAGGTCGATTTCGGGATTGATTTCGGCATCGGTTGGCATGGAGAATCCCCTGTTTTCTTAGGTAACGGCGCAGCATAACCCCGTCGCCGGAGCGCCGCCATTAATAGCACGGGTTTTCGGATTTGCGGCCGCGCCGCGCCACCCTAAGGGTTCCGCATGAGATGCGGGGCGTGATAGCACCGTTCATACCGGCCGCTCGCCAGGGGGGGGCCGGGACAGGTGCCCGAATATAATCAGGGCCGCTCAGGCTTCCCCAGGGGCCTCGGCATCATCCCGGCGCCGCGCCAGTTGGGCCCTCACCGCCGCCGCCATGATGAGCACACCGGCAATCGCCACGTAGATACGGATGGGCTCGAAATAGGTCAGCAGAAGATCGCCCCCGAAGACAAGCAACAGGATCTTGTTGCAAACCGGACAGGCCACGCCGAGAAAGCCGAGGACTCCGCCGGTCCCGGCGGCCCGGATCGAACAATTGGGACGGTACAGGGCGACATAGCCACCGAACAACGCGGACAACGCGCCCAATAGGATGATTTCGAACTCGCCGGCCGGCACCATGCGGATGAAGAACGCGTTTTCCCACAGCGCCGACACGGTTCCGAGAACCAAGAACGACGCCACCGCCGCCGCCACGCCTTTTAGGATTTGCACCATGGCCTTTCCCTCGTCACCGGCCCTCGTTCACCGGCCTAGCCGCGACAGATCGTCCGTCGCGACCGGCGATAGTCGTGAAAACTATGGCGAAACAATGGCGCCGGCGGGACGGCGGCGGCGGCGGCGGGACCCGGGACAGCCTTGGCGCGCGCGCATTGCCGGGCGGGCGGCGAAGACGCCGATGGGCATCGGCATGTCAAGCCTCCTCCGGGCCGGCGGGTGGAGACGTTTGCGCCGGCCGCCCAAAGACGAAGCGCTGGTACAAGTAACCGATGCCGACCAAGGAGAGGCCGAGGCCCAGGAACGACGCGGCACGCAGCAGGCCTTCCAAATCGGCCATGTCGAACAGGAATACCTTGAGGATGGTAAGCCAAAGGACCGCAAGGGAGGCATAGCGCAGAAGGGCCTCTTTGCGAAAGATGCCCAAGGCCAGAAGCAGCGCGGCAAAGACCAGCCAAACCATGGAATAGGCGTAGAACTCGGTATTGGTGGTGGAATGGGTATTGAGGACCGGGCCTTGGAAGGCACGGGTCACCTCGAGGGAGACATAGGCGAACACCAGGCCGAAGCCGCCCACGGCAAGGGCACGCGGCAACCAAACGGGCGCCCAATCGTCGGCGGCGATGCGAAAGGCGATAGCCGCAGGCACGGCGTAGGCCAGCAGCAGTACATTGACCACGGGATAGGCGCCGACCGGCTCCTGGGTGAAAAGCGGATTGGACCATAGAACCTGGAGCAACACCACCTGGGCGGCGGCGAGCCCCAGCAGGATTCTCGAAGCGTAGAACGAGATGATGTGGGAACGCCGCCGGTGGTGGACGGCAAGAACGTAGGCCATGGAGAGCCAGGCGATGGACTGCAGGCTCTGCTCCTCAAGGCCGTAGTTGGTGCTGACAAGGGAACCTTCGATCAAAAGGCGGATAAGCAGGGAAACCATCAGCGCGGCAAAGACCATCGCGCCCGCCTCCAACAGGGTCACCAAAGAGCCCTCGCGGGAAGAGCGGAACATCCGCGCCGCCCAAATGAACATCAGCGCCGGCAGGCCATAGCCATAAACCACCCAAGAGGTCAGCGGCGATCCGGTAAGGGAATAATCGAGGACGTTGTAGTTGAACACCAACCGCGTGAGGATGACACCCGCGATGATGGCGGCGACGGCCTCGACCGATTTTTCAGGCACCCGCCGGTGGATCCACGCCAAGGCCGGAAGCTGCACGGAAAAGGCGACCGTCAGCCAGGCCTGCTGCAAGGTCATGGTCAGGCCGAGGCTGAGGAAGGCAACCACCGCCGCGGCGTAAAATCCCAGCGATATGGCGAGGTTCTGCTCCCGGCGGTAATGCGCCACCCGGACGGATGCGCCCAAGGCGACCGCGGCGAGGGTGAATGCGACCGCCGCCCAGCGGATATCGATCCCGAAATCCTTGAACCGCCAGTAGGCGATGACCAGAATCAGGACCGGCGTCGCGGCGGATACGGCGGCCCACACGGCGGGACGCTTGGCCCCCCAGAGGGCGACGAACGCGCCGATGCCGACCAGGCCGCCGAAGACCGCCCCGGCGGTGGCGAAGGTGAATATTTCCGGGGGGATCAGGGGGGCGCCGGGCTCGACGCCGATGGCCCGTCCCTGGAACTGAAACATCGGGCGCGGCAGGGTGACGGCGTCGGGCAGGCCCCAGACGGCCATCACCGCCAACACCGCCGCGCCGGCCAGCACCGCCAGCCCGTCGAAGATCGCGTCCCGCCGGCCCACCACGAAATAGAGCGCCACCATCAGCCCCACGAGCACCAGAGACATAACCGAGAAATCGGCGAACCTGACCATGACGAAAATGAGCAACGCCACCGCCGAGGCCGCGATCCAGCCGATCGCCTCCGGCAGTTGAAGGTTGGTGATTTCCTGGCGCCAGCTTTGGCCGCCGGCGGGCCGTTGCCGGCCATAGCCGAAATGAAGAAATACCCCGGCCGTGGCCAAGAGGTAAATGCCTAGCGGCAGGGTGTCCGACGCGCGCCAATGGATCATGAGCCACAGCACCGGCCAGATCGCCGCGCAGCCCAGGGTCGCAAGCGCCAGCCACCACCATGCCTGGTAGCGCAGCACCGCCAGGCAGGCGACCTGGATGACCAATAGGTATGCGAACAGCGACCAGGCGGACGGCGCGGCGATGGAAATCAGCGCCGGCGTGGCAAATGCGCCCAGCAGCCCCATCAGGGCGACGAACCAACCGTGTAACAGCGATAGCCCGACGGCGAGGCAGGCGACCCCCACCAGGGCCGCGAAGGCGACAATCGGCGGCACAAGGCCGTAAAGGGTATAGGCGGCTAAAATGCTCGCGAAGACGGTGAATAGGCCGGACGCGGCCAGCGCCGGGGGCACATAGTTCGCGCGCATCGCGGAGATCGCCCGTTGCAGGGGCCTGCGGCGGAGGAATTCACCGCCCGAGATCAGCGCCAGGCCCAACACCAAGCCCAGGGTCACCCGCGTTGCCGGGCCCAGCAGCCCTTGGTCGATGGCGTATTTGACGAGGAAGACGCCGCCCAAAGCAATGGCCAGCGCCCCCAACCACACCAGCCAGCGGCCCGCCAGCACTTCCTCGAATTTCTTGAGCCCGCCACCCGTGGGCGGCGGCGAGGGGGGCGCCGACTTGGCGGTCTGGGGGATCATCCCAAGCGCCGCCGGCCGCTCGCTTTCCGCCTTGCCTGGATCGGCGATCTCCTCCATTTGGACGGGTTGTTCCGGCGCGGCGTCTTCCTCGGGGGCTGGTGCGGCGATGTCTTCGCCTTGGTCCTCGGCCGGTGCCGCCGATTGCCCCACTTGCTCTTTCAGCGCGCGTATATCGGCGCGGATTTCTTGGACTTCCCTATTCCAACCCGCGACGGACAGATCGAGCTCACGCGTATGCCGTTGACTTTTGGCGGCCTTGGTTATTGCCACCAAAGCAAGAATTAGGGGCCCAAAAAAAATTGCGAGCCCGAACAAAATCATCACTAAGGTGCCCATGGCACACCCCCTTGGACAGTGCGGTGGTTACCTAAATGAGCGTTGTCGGCCGGCGTTCTCAGCTTCGGGAATTAAACACCCTTGGGGTTGTCCTTGCCAGTAAGAGTTATGGTTGGCCGACCATGGGGCTTGGTGCGAGGGGGTGTTAACCGACCTCAAGGGTGGCGCTGAGATCGTTGGCGCGCCATTCGCCATGGAGAATTGGACCGCAGCGGCGTCCGGGAGAGCCCCGGGGCGCGCGTGGCCTGGCGGGCGGCCGGACAAATAAAAAGGCGCCCCCGAAGGGGCGCCGAGTTCGAAACCTTCTGGTGGCGCCGGGGCGTTCTCGGACCCCATGCGCATCTATTCGCTGCTCTCAGCGATCGATCATGCTACGGGTGTGATCGAAGTCTTTGCGTTCAATCCACCCACGACCGCCGCGGCGGCAAATACTTTCACCAAGGGTTTAGACATTCGATCACCTCCTTTCCGTTGTTGAAATGGCGGCGCAGCTTCGTCCCGGCCGGGGCCGTCTGTCAAGCCCCGATTGGGTCTCGGGCCGCAATGGTCAATCCTCGAAATAACCGTTTTCCAGCGCCCACAGCCAAAGGTAGACGAATTTCTCGCCGTATTGCTCCATGAAGCCGAAATGGCCGTAGCGCGGGATCAAAACCACGTGGCAGCGTTTCACCCCGGCGGCGCGGTATTTCTCGGCCATGAACATCTCGCGCTTATGGGCCAAGGCCTCGCCGGCGACCCAGTGGCCCTTGTCGTTGTCGCCCACCAGCAGCAGGACGGCGATGGATTTAAGCCAGTCCGGGTCGGGGTCGCCCAGGTGGTCGAAGAACTCTTCCCGGGGCAAGCCGGTGGCCCGGGGCCAGGCTTCAAGGGCATCGACCATGCCCCGGTGCTGGTTATCGCACAGCCCGGTCTTGATCTGCGAACGATGGGCCGATTGTGCCCATTGGAACAGTTCCTCGGGCCCGCCCCAGAGGCAGAGGTCGGCGGGGTCAACGTAGCCCGACGCCCGGTAGGTATCGGGCGACCGGCGCGAGACGTGGCCCACCGGATACTCGGTGGACCCTTCGGCTCCGGTGGCCTCGCGCCACTGCTTGCGCCAGCCGTCGGGCCCGCCGGAGCCCCACCCGGCGAGGCCGATCACCCGGTTGTCGGTGAAGCGGTGCAGATGGGCCGCCATGGGGCCGCCGGTGGAATGGCCCCAGGCGATGATGTCGCGGCCGCCAAGGTTGTCCGCCACCAGCGCGCCGGCGCCTTGAAGAATGACGTTGAAGGTGCATTTCTCATTACGGTCCAACACCTCGTCTTCGGGCAGGGTGCGGTCCAAAAGATAGATCGGCTGGCGGGTCTCGATGGGCACGGCCCAGTGGTTGCCCGGCGGGTAATGTCCGGGATAGCTGATGGTGAGCACGCAATGGCCCTGGGCCGCCAGCACCCGGGCCGGGCCGGGGCGGCGGTCGGGCGTCTGGTCGAACACCATTTCCGAATCCGCGCCGCCGTGAAAGAAGACGAAGGCGAGAGAGCGATCGGCGGCGTGCTCCGGCGTGTAAAGGCGGCCGTGAATATCCCAGTCGTAGCCGTTGCGCGAAAAGCGCGCCGTCACCTCGCGAATTTCGAAGGGGACCTGGTCATGGGGCGGGCCGATGTCTAGCCACTGCTCCCAGGTCAGGCGAAGGGGAAGTTCATCGCCCCCGAGGCCGTCGAGATAGGCCCTGACGGCGGTGTTGGCCCCGATCATGGGCTTGGGCACACCCCGGATCAGACGACGCCGCCGCAGGCGATGCAGCGCATGTTCTTCTTATCGAAGATCAGGTCGAGATCGCCATCCTGAAGGGCGTAGTCGGCGAGAACCCTGAGCGCCTTGGCTTCGTCCTTGATGCCGTATTTTTGGGCCATGTCCTTGAGGAAATTGATGTGATAGTCCCTTAACTCCCAATCGATCTTGACCTTGATACCCGCCATGAATTTCTCCTGTTGGCATGTGACGGGAGGTTAAGCACCACCATGTCACTGGTTCGAGTTCGGCCCAAAAAGCCACTAAAAATAAGGGGTTGAGCAAATCGGCCCAAGCCCTTTTTTATCACAGTTGCGCTTGAGGCGCGAATGCCGTCACGCGGCCGCCCTATCCCACCAACGCGATGTTAAAGACCTGAATCGGCATCAGCAATGTCGCGGCGTGAATTGGTCGCCCCGGCGTCTTCGCGGGGACACCCGAGATCCCCGAATCCTTGTCATCGGCTGCGGTGATTCATCCTCCGTAGAACACGTTATCGCCGAGTTCGCGCATGTGGAGGATGGCGTCGTCGGCACGGCCTTCGGGCTGTTTGGCCACATGGGCATCGACCACCTCGCCGATGACGATGTGGTGGTCGCCGCGCTCGATGATCTCCAAGACCTTGCATTCGACGCTGGCCAGCGCGTTTTCCAGGATCGGCGCCCCGCTGCTTCCTGCCCGGTAGGGCTCGCCGGAGATGGTATCGCCATCATGTCGGACCGGCTTGAAGAAGGTGAAGGCCTGGCCTTGTTGGCCCTTGCCCAGCATGTTCAAGGCGTAGTGGCCGGCATCCTTGAGGGCGTGATAGGCGCCGGAATCGGCCTTGACCCCGACCACCACCAGGGGCGGGTCGAACGAGGTTTGGGTCACCCAGTTGACCGTCGCCGCCGCCACGCCCTTGGACCCTTCGGCGGTCAACACGTAAATCCCATAAGGAATCATTCTCAGCGCCGTCTTCTTGGCGTCGGCATCCATGGTTCTCTTCTTGCGTTCGGTATTGGTTGTGGGCGCGCCTGCTAGCGGATGGCAAGATTAAACACCCATCTCGATAGTTCAGCCAGGAGAATGCCTTGACCTGATGCCTCGTTGTGCCGAAGCGGACGCCGGCCAATGCTCTCTTCCAAGCCAGAACGGCCATTGGAATGGGTTCGATGGGACCAAATTCAAATCGTGGTCGGGGAGGATTAGATGAGGCGGAGGCGGATAATCACTGCTTGCGTATCCGGGTGCTGGCACCTTAAGCGGCGGAATCGCCAGCCGCCGCCTGGGCAGCGGGCCGCGGCTTCAATACGCGGCTGGGCGGCAGGGACACCGTGACCGTCGTGCCGATGTGCAGATGACTCTTGATGGTCAGGTGCCCGCCATGGGCCTCGACCAGAGATCTCGCCAGCGGCAGGCCCAGCCCGGTGCCCTCGTACTTTCGGTTGAGGCCGCCGGCCACCTGACCGAAAGGCGCCAGGGCGATATCGATATCCTGGGACCGCATGCCAATTCCATTATCCGAGACCGATAGGGTGAAGCCGCCATCGGCCTTCGGCGCGGCCTCGACCTCCAACCCGCCGCCCGGCGGGGTGAATTTCACGGCGTTGGAAAGAAGATTGATCAGCACCTGCTTGAGTTTCCGCTCATCCACGTACAAACGGTACGGTTCGGAAAGGGGCATGGTGCGCACCTCAACATCGGACTGTTCGGCCTTGTATTCGATCAGTTTGATGCATGACCTGATCAGTTCCGCGACATCGACCTCTTCTTCCTGCAACTCCGCCTTGCCCGACTCCACCTTCGAGATATCGAGGATGTCATTGATGATCTTCAAAAGATGGTTGGCGGAACTGTTGATGTCGCGGACATATTCCCGCTGCTTTTCCGTCAAATCGCCGAACGAGGGGCTGTCCAGCAACTCGGAAAATCCCATGATGGCATTCAATGGCGTACGCAGTTCATGACTCATATTCGCCATGAACTCGCCCATGGAGCGGTTCGCCATGACCTGATCCTCGTAGTCGGGGCCGCGTGTGGACTCCAACCCACGACGAATGGTGGCATCCCAAAAGTTACAGACATACAAGATTCTATCGCGCTTGCGCTTTTCCAAGGGACTGTCGGACCTTTTGAGCCGCACCGAGCCAACGGTCAGTTCGATGGCCCTGATGGTACCGTCGGTGCGTTGGATCGCCGTCGGATGTGGCCCGATCTGCGACTCCTCCCGCCTGGCCATGCGGAGGTAATGGGAAATCTTATGCGCGGCGCTGTCGGGTTCGAAGGTGGGGCAGAGTTCGTCCACCACGCATCCTACGATGGATTCAATTTCGCGGCCCAACAGGCCGCCCGCGGCGCTGTTGGCATAGACGATTTCATTGTCTTCGTTGACCACGAAGATTGAATCATAGGTGTTTTCGAAAACCGCCTTAAGCAAGGTATCCTTGTGAAGCAGGGCCATTTCACTGATGAACATGGCGCGGTCTTTGTTAAGGCCCTCCCTAATGGCCGCATAGGTCAGCACCAGGGCAGGCAAAATAATAGCGGGAGCGGTTTCAAGCACAATTCCGTGTTTCGCCTGTAGATAGGGGTTGGCCCAGATCGTGCCGACACACAGTAAGACCAGGCCAGCGGGCCCGGTCCATCGCGATCCCTTGCCGAAGCGCGCGCCGAAAACGGTCGCTATGGCGCCGATGGCGGCGACTGCCAGGAGTTGATAGTTCCAGTCGAGGGATTCGCGGACCAGTTGGAGACCCGCGACGCTCGGTAGGCGCTCGAGCATTTGTTCGCGCAACAGGAAATAAAGGAACGTGGCGACCAACACGACCAGGACACAGGACGTGTAGTCTCTACGCGCCGTGTTTGGGTTACGTTTGGTGATGTAGGCAGACAACTGGATACTCCACGCCAAATTCAGCAGCGTTCGCGCAGGGCTGCCCGGTAATCTTGAATTTTTGTGGTCCGGAGACCGCGGACGCCGTGACTATCGATCAAGCGCTGCCAGGACAGGAATTCCTCGATGGACAGGGCGTAACGCTCACACGCTTCCTCAATGGTGATCAGGCCCGCGCGAACGCCAGCAACCACTTCCGCTTTCCGGCGGATGACCCAGCGTTTGGTGTCCGACGGTGGCAGGTCGTTGACGCTCATGGGGTTCCCATGAGGCGCGAAGATGCGGCTCGAAAAACTGTCACGCGGCTGCGATATGTACATTTTACTCCCCCTCAGGACTGGTCCTGTCCGGTGTCCAAGATGCGGGGGCCGCGGTACGATGGCGTGGGTTTGTGCGGGCAGTCCCCCCTAATGCGGAAACAACATGGCTCCTGGTGGTTTACGAAGTTTAAACGCGGCAATAAACCGCATGCAATTTAAGGCGAATTTTAACTATATTTTGCTGCCCGGTTGGGGCATGGGAATGCCCAATCGGCGGAATTCAAAAGGATTTGTGTGATCTCAGTCGCCCCGCCCGCTCGACCTGGTCGACCGAATCGTCGTGTGTATTTTCCGCCTCGAGCAGACGGGCCTGCCGCCACGCCAAGCGGCGCGGCACACACCTGCCATGGCTTGCCGGCATCATCGCCCGCAAACCGGCCAAGGCCGCGGCGGTGGCGCTGGGTTCCCTGAAATTTTATTTGGTCTTTAAAGGTAGCTTCAGTCAGCTGGACGGGACGGCTATTTGGCGCCGGCGCGGCTGGCTTCCATCCGTGACCATAGATAGGTCCCGCGGCGCTCCAGGGCGCGTTCGAACTCGTCGGCGAAATTTGGGGCGGCCGCGCTGATCACGGCGTCGTTGGCCATCAGGGCGTCGGACCACGCCTGGACCAGGGGGAAGTCTTTCAAAAGCCCGGTCCCCAGCGCCGCCTCGGCCATGGCCAAGCGCCGCAGGAACGGCCCATAGGCCGCGTCCACCAGGCACAGCGTATCGCCGTTGAAGTAAGGGCCGTCATTGCCGCGTTCGCTCGCCAATGCTTCTTCCAGCCGCGACAGCACCTTTGGCGCCTTGGCCAGCCCGTCTTCCATGGCGTCCTTGGTCTTGGCGTAAATGATCTTGCTCAGCGCGCTCGAGAAATCGGCGACAAAATCCGTCCACGCCCGGTTGCGTGCCCGCTTTATGGCATCGGCGGGATGCAACCTGGGTTCGACCGTCTCGTCGAGGAACTCGGCGATGGCGTTGGATTCGAAGAGGATGTCGTCATCGACCTTGAGCACCGGCACCTTGCCATGGGGAGAAATCTCCAGGAACCAATCGGGCTTGTCGCGGAGATCGATGTAGGTGACCTCGAAATCGACGTTTTTTGCGCGCATTAGGATCACGGCGCGCTGCACCCAGGGTCACGTGAAGGAGCTGATCAGGTGATATTTTTTCGCCATGTGGCGGTCCTCGAATCGACGATTGCTATTGTCACCCATCAACATATGCCGGTCACCGGAGCCCGTCAAAGCGCATCCTCCACGCTTATCGCCCCCATGACTGCTGGCGGCTAAAAAACAGACTTTCTTGACCTAGGGCATGAAGGCGCGTCGGGCCTGTTCTCGCGATGACCCGAAGGCGACGATCCGCCTCCATAGACTCGCGCCCTTCCAATCCTTAGGATTTCCCCGAAACGTTTGGCCCGAAACGTTTGGCCCGAAAAGTTTGGGAGGAAACATCGTGACCAATTTCGTGCTCATCCATGGCTCGTACCAGGGCGGCTGGATCTGGAAACCGGTGGCAACGCGCCTACGCGATGGCGGACATTTGGTCTATGCGCCGACCCTCGACGGGTGCGGGGAACGGGCCGCCCAGTGCAGGCCAGGCATCACCACCGAAACCCAGGCTTCGGAGCTGGCGGGGTTCCTGCGGTCGGAAGATTTGCGCGACGTGGTGCTGGTTGGTGGGTCGTCGGGCGGCATGGTCATGGCGAAGACGGCGGAGCTGGCGCGCGAGCGGATCACCCGGCTGGTCTTTGCCGACGCCCTGGCGCTGATGCATGGCGAGAGCATCCGCGACATCGTATCGGGAACCGCGTCGGTGGAAACCGAGCACGCCAGTGGGCCGAGCCGCGAAGACCGGTTGAAGAGGTTTCTCCTCGACATGGATAAAGATCTCGCCGAATGGGCGGCCGACCGGTCCACCCTGCACCCCATCGGGGTCTCCACCCAGCCGGTGGTGCTGGAAAAATTCTGGAACCAGGACTGGAATGCTTTGGTGGTGTTCTGCCGCCAGGCCGGGAAGCCGGGCGAGGCCCACCAGCGACGCACGGCGGAGGCCCTTAATGCCCGCTGGCACGAGCTCGATACCGGCCACTATCCGATGCTGAGCATGCCCGACGCGCTGACACGACTTATCCTGGAGGGATAGCCGAAATTCACGCCACCCCGCTGCCAACCGAAAACAGGCCTGTCCTTAATGCCAGGATGTGGGCCGGGAGCGGTAAACCTGATGTCCGGTTTTGGCCCAAAGCGGCAGACATTTTGGGATGGAAGCCGCAACATCCCAACTCTACGTCATCAAGACTATCAAGCCGGGAAACCTTATGAGAAAGGCAAATGGCAGCGCTTTCCAATAGATTCAGGTGCATTTAGCTGCGCGGTGAACTAAATAATCGAAGGCCGAGGGTCCGGGCCGAACCTTTTGACGGGAAGCATCGGGTTCAAGGACTCGACCAGCGAACCGCCGTTTGTTTATTTGCGAAGGTTCTCACCAAGCAGACGAATTAAATCGATCGCCAAGTTTAACTGGTACATGTTGTACATATTCGAAATTACCAGAATCCCGATAACGATAAAGAGCGCTAGTGTCACGGCTTTTTGATCCATTGCATCCCCCCTTACCAAAAATTGATCCACCGAAACAGACCACGTTCGGTTCTCGCCTGATGGCCCTCATTGGCATCCCCGAGAGGCCACCCGCAACTGCCGACAACGGTAGCACAAAGGGCGTCGCAACCGCAAATTCCGTCCCGACCGCCGCGGGATGGCAGGATTTCCGGTCCGCAGACCGACTCGAGTTGGCAGCCTGACCCGGTTTTAGCGGTTATTTGTAATGTCCTGTGTGGATGGCTCCCGGATTGCAAGGGTTGATTTGACGTTGATGCAAGTTGGCCGGGTACAGCACTGTGTCCGGGCCGGTTACCCTGGCGCAATCACAGCGCTGGAAAGACAACCATGACAAATCCGAAATCGACTTCTTCTTTGGAAACCAAACAACCAAACCCGTTGGGCTGGGATGCCAGGGCGCGCGCCTACCATAATTTCCAGGGCAAGGTATCGGCGCAGGCTGGGGGGCCGGAAGAAACGAAGTAAGATAAAGAATGCGGCGTTAACCCGATCTCCCCTTTCGCCCCAAAGATGCTATGAGGGTGAAGGAAGCGGCCCCTAGTCAGGCGGCGCCGATGGGGTTCTGATTTCACCCTTGTCTTGAAATGCGCCAGGGCGGTCATGGGATGTCTGATTTGAAGCGCGAAGAATCGGCCTCGTCGCCATCCCGCGACAACGTGTTGTCACCGGAGGAATTGTGGGACCTGCGGCGGCATCACAATTTTATCATCGGATTATTTGTCGCCTTCTGGGTTTGTGCGATTCTCGTCATTGGGGCCATCCAATTTTTGGATCTCTCGGAAGCCATGGCACGCAATTCGATCGGCGTGCTGTTCGCTGGCGCTATCGTTATGTTGGCGTTGCAGTATTCCAAGCGATGCCCGAGATGCAGAGCCAATCTCGGCCGCCAGGCGAGGATGGGTATTCCCGAGAACTGCAAGAAGTGTGGCGTGCGGTTGAGCGACAAAAAAAAGCCGGCATAGCCCGCGCCGACGCTCCCAGGAATATCTCGAGCATATCGACTTCGAGACCCGCGAAAATTTGCGCGCCCAAGGGCCCATGGCCCGCCCCCGCGCGCGGGCCCAAGGAAACGTGACGGGCCCCGCCCATGCGCCATCGCCGACACGAAAACCCTTGCAACCGGGGACCATCCATACGGGACGATTCCTCAACACCGGGATGATGGCCCCATGGGCTTGTTAACCTGATATCTCCTTCCGGCCCAACGCAGCACCTTTGGGACTTGGCCTTGCGAACAATCTTTTGGGCACCTCTACGGGTTTTCCTAACTATTTGTTTCTTTTATATTATTTGCGGTTCATGTGCTATGGTAAGGTGTCGAAATGAAATGGCTAGGCTCCTGTGAAGGATAATTTTAGTTTGAGAAACCCAAGGCTATTTTGTTAAATGGGGATTCCATGATTCAGCTTCTATTTTCACGGATCGGTATGTAGACAAAGATGGCACCGCAAACCAATACGAAGACGGACGGAAAGACCAAAAAACCCGATAGCACAACTTCGAAGCCGGAAGCGGCGAAAGTCGAATCCTCAGCATCGACGAGTGAAGCAGACGGAGCGAGCGGTTCCGGCGGCAAGAAATCTTCCGCCCCTGGTCGCCCGCCCAGCTTTTTCTCCTGCGTTTCCAACGACGATTATCGCGCGGGATGGGATAAAATTTTCAGTTCCGGCGGGAAGAATTTGAAGCGCAAGCCGGTGCAACCGGCGGCGGTGAAACGCACTAAAATGCTGCCGGCGCGCATCACCCTGGACGCCGATGATCTCGATCCCGCAACCCGCGAACAACTGGAAGCCGTGTTTCGCCGGCACGCCAAGAAAAAACGCCTGAACTACGACAAGCTGTCGGTCAACGGACAAGTCAGCTGGAGATTATCCTGCCATATTTCCAGCAGTTGAGTGCTGGATCCAAGGCTGAATTGGGTGGCCTGCGCCCATCCATTGGCCCAGTTTCTCGGTAAGTCCAAAAAAGTTTTGGGGATAAGCCTGATCCGGGCGGAGCCCTCCCATAGCGAAGGCCCCGTGTGCCTTCCCCGGCGCGGCGCCGGGGCCCATGGCACCATTGCGTCCCAAGGGGGCTGCCTTAGGGGGTTGCGCCGGTGGTGGCCAAGTTCTATCACGACGCCATCATCCAGGGCTTCATTTTGCCCCGGCCCGGCGCCGGGGTTGCGGCAAGGAACATGACGCCGCGGGAATCTCGGGAAGCGGGCTCAGGGGGCGCGACGTAATGGAGAATTTCACGCCGTTGTCGGCGCTTGCGGGCGGCGCGCTCATGGGTCTCGGCGCGGTGGTTTTGCTGTGGCTCACCGGCCGCATCGCCGGGGTCAGCGGGATCATCGCCGGATTGTTGCCGCCGGGCCGGGGCGATGCTCTCTGGCGCTTGGCGTTTCTGGTGGGCCTGGTGGGCGGCGCGGCGATCTATCGCACCCTTGGCGGCCCCCTGCAGGTCCTGCAGTTCACCATGTCCACCTTCATGATAGTCATCGGCGGGCTGTTGGTGGGCCTCGGCGCGGGCCTGGCCGGCGGCTGCACCTCCGGCCACGGGATATGCGGCGTGGCCCGCGCCTCCAAGCGGTCGCTCTTAGCGCTCTCCGTCTTCATCCTCGCCGCCGGGCTCACCATCTACCTGATCCGCCACGTCCTGAGGGGCGGATGATGGCCCGCGCCGCCGCGGCCCTCGTCTCGGGCCTCCTGTTCGGCCTTGGTTTGGCGGTCTCGCAAATGGCGAACCCGGCCAAGGTGCTGGGCTTCCTGGACATCGCCGGGCGCTGGGACCCGAGCCTGGCGTTGGTGCTGGCCGCCGCCGCCGGGGTCGCCACCATCGGCTATCGAAGGGTGCTTTCCCGGCCCAAACCGGCCCTCGCCCCGGCCTTCAACCTGCCCCGGAAGACCGGGATCGACGCCAAGGCGGTGATCGGCGCCGCCCTGTTCGGCATGGGCTGGGGGCTCGCCGGCCTGTGCCCGGGCCCGGCCTTCGCCGCCCTGGCCTTCGGCCAGCTGGAAATCCTGTTCTTCATCGGCACCATGGGCCTCGGCCTCCACCTGGCCCGCCAGATGAACTGACCCCATGGCCCGCACGGAACCCCGCTACCGGCTTGGGGTCGATGTCGGCGGCACCCACACCGATCTGGTCCTGTTGGACACCGAGACCGGCACCATCGCCGTCGAAAAAATCGCCTCGACTCCGGCCAACCCGGCCGATGGCGTGCTCTGCGGCATCCGGCGGTTCCTGGATGGCGGCGTCGATCCCGCCGCCATTGGCTTTTTCGCTCACGGCACCACCATCACCACCAATGCGCTGTTGGAAATGCGCGGGGCCAAGGTCGGGCTGATGATCTCGGCCGGCTACAACGCCATCCAGGAAACCCAGACCCAGGCGCGCGACGGCAATCCCTTCGATTATTTCTACGACAAGCCTGCCCCCATCGCGCCCCAAAGCCGCACCGTCGAGATCCCCGAGCGCGTCAGCTACACCGGCGCCGTCCTGACCGCCCTCGACGAGGACGCCGTCGCCGCCGGAGCCAAGATGCTGGACGCCGCCGGGGTCGACGCCATCGCCGTCAATTACCTGTTTTCCTACATGTACCCGGCCCATGAGGGACGCACGGCCGAGATCATCGGCGACGTCGCGCCACGGGTCCATGTCTCGCTGTCGTCCGACGTCCTGCCCCGCATCCGCGAATGGCCCAGGCTGTCGACGACCCTGGTGAACGCCTATCTGGCGCCGGTGCTGACCCGCTACATCGCCGACCTCGCCCGGGGACTGGACTCCCTCGGCATCACCACGCCCCAGCGCTTCTTGATGCAGTCCAACGGCGGCGTCATGCCCTTCGCCGCGGCCATGGATGGGAAGAATACCGTCCATACCCTGCTCTCGGGCCCGGCCGCCGGGGCCCGGGCGGCGGCCTGGGTGGCGTCCGACGGCGGCGCGCGCGATTTGGTGACCCTCGACATGGGCGGCACCAGCGCCGACATCGCCTTCATCCAAGGCGGCGTGCCGCTGGAAGTCACCGAGGGCACCGTGGCGCGCCGCCAGGTGGATGTGCCGGCGCTCGACATGACCACCATCTCGGCCGGCGGCGGTTCCATGGCCAAGGTCGAGGCCGGCGGTTTCCTCACGGTCGGGCCAGAGAGCGCCGGCGCCGACCCGGGGCCGGCCTGTTACGGCCAGGGCGGCACCGCCCCCACCATCACCGACGCCGATCTCGCCTGCGGCCTGCTCAACCCCGATTATTTCCTGGGCGGCAGCCAGCGCCTCGAGCCCGGCGCCGCCGAACGGGCGCTGGAGACCGCCATCGCCCAGCCGCTGAACCTCTCGGTCCGCGAGGCCGCCGCCGGAATACGGCGCATCGTCGACGAGCGCATGGCCGACGAGGTGCGCGTTTTCGCCGCCAAGCGCGGGCTGGAGCCGCGCGATTTCACGCTGCTGCCGTTCGGCGGCGCCGGCGCGGTCCATGCCGCGGCGGTGGCGGGTGAGCTGGGCATCACCCGCATCCTGGTGCCGCCCCGGCCGGGCGCCTTTTCGGCGCTGGGCCTGCTGTGCGCCGACGTGGTCCATGATTTCATCCGCTCGGAACTGAAGCCCATGGCGACCCTCGACCCGGCCCATGGCGAGGCGCTGTTCGCCGAGCTGGAAGACCACGCCCGGGCCGAGCTCGCGGCCGAGGGCCTGGGCCAGGCCATTGCCACCATCACCCGGGAGCTCGACATGCGCTACGCCGGCCAGGGCTACGAGCTCCGGGTGTCCCTCCAAGGGCTGGGGGCGCTGGACCCGGCGGTGCTGGGCGAAGCGCGGACGCGTTTCCATGCCCGCCACCTTGAGATCCACGGCCACGCGGCACCGGAAAAAGAGGTGGAGGTGGTGAGCTACCGCGTCCGCGCCCATGTCTCGGTACCCAAGTTCGAGCCCCGCCAACGCGCCCGGCCGACCGGTCCCACCGACGCCAAGGCGGCGCTCAAGGGCCGGCGCATGGTCTGGTTCGACGGCTTGACCGGGGTGGAAGTGCCGATCTACGAGCGCGACCTTCTCGAGGTCGGCGCCACCTTGGCCGGCCCCGCCATCGTCGAACAGATGGACGCCACCACGGTGATCCCAAAGGGCTGGGGCGCCGTGGTCGACACTTACGGCAACCTGATCCTCGAAGCCGAGGGGGCGGCGCCATGATCGATCCCGTCACCGTCGAGATCATCCGCAACAAGATCGCCGGGCTGGTCGATGAAATGCATTATCATTTCTACCGCTCGGGCTATTCCACCATCATCAGGGAAACCCGGGACTTTTCCTGCGTCATCCTGGATGCCAGCGGCCGCCTCATCACGGCGCCGCCGATGTTCTTTCACGGCACCGTCTACCGCCATTTCTGCGGCCGCGTGCTGGAGATATACGGCGCCGAGCACATGGCGCCGGGCGACGTTTTCGTTTCCAACCACCCCTACGAGGCGGGCCTGCCCCACGTGTCGGACATGGGCTTCGTCGCCCCCATCTTCGCCGCCGGGCGGCTGATCGGCTTTTCCGGGTCGATCGCCCACAAGGCCGACGTGGGCGGCGCGCAGCCCGGCTCGACCTCGGCCACGGCGACGGAGATTTTCCAGGAAGGGCTTTTGCTGCCGCCGGTCAGAATCGAGGCCGCGGGCATTGCCAACGCCGACCTCCACCGCCTGATCGCCGCTAATTCGCGCCAGCCCGACCTGGTGGCGGGCGACATCGCGGCGCAGATCGCCGCCACCCGCCTAGGCGTTTCGCGCACCCAGGCGCTGGCCGACCGCTTCGGCGCCGATCGGATCAGCGGCGCCTTCGCCGCCATCCTGGACGGCGCCGCCCGCGACCTCGGGGCCGCCATCGGCGCCCTGCCCGACGGCGCGCATAGTGCCCGGGGGTTCATGGATTCCGACGGCGTCGAGCGCGACCGGCCGATCCTCATGGCGGTGACAGTGACGGTGGCGGGCGACCGCGTGGCGTTCGATTTCACCCAATCGGGCGCCCAGGCCAAGGGCCCCATCAACCTGCGCCCCTCCATGGTCGAGGCGTGTTGCTTCTATTCCCTGATCGGCTGCCTGGGGCCGGACTTGCATTTCAACGACGGCTGCCGCGACCAGGTGGATTTCATTTACGCGCCCGACACCATCACCAACGCGCGCCCTCCGGCGCCGGTCTCAAGCTACCAGATGGCCAACCTGAAACTGGTGGACGTGATCCTCGACGCCCTGGCCCGCTTCCGGCCTGGGCGCGCCATCGCCAACAGCGGCTCGTCGGGGGCGCTGGGCATCAATTGGGGGGCCGGCGCGCGGCCAGGCCAGGCCAGCCTGCAATACGAAATCCTCGGCTCGGCCTACGGCGCCGGGGCCGGCCACGACGGCGCCAGCTGCACCGCGACGCACTTATCCAACCTCCACGTCACGCCCATCGAGATCCTGGAATCCGAATTCCCCTGCCGGGTGACCAAATTTTCCCTGATCCCCGATTCCGGCGGCGCCGGCACATCGCGCGGCGGGCTTGCCTTCCGGCGCGGCTATGAATTGCTCGCCGACGGCACCGTCATGCGGCGCTACGACCGGGCCATTTTCCCGCCCGACGGGATTAACGGCGGGGCGCCCGGACGGGCCAGCCGCTTCGTCATCCGCGCCGGCACCGCGGCCGAAGAGGAAACCCCCGCCTCGGGCCGGTTCGAATTGAAGGCGGGGGAGCGATTCTATTTGGAATCCGCGGGCGGCGGCGGCTGCGGCGATCCCAAGTTGCGCCCGCCCGAGCTGATCGCCCGCGACATCGCCGAGGGCTACGTGACGCTGGAGGCCGCCAAGCGGGACTACGGGTACGAGGGCTGAACCGCCCTCCCCCTCACTCGGCGGCGGTGTTCCTGCGCATGGCGTTGAGGTGTTCGACCACCTCTTCCACGTGCATCACGTCGGCGTATTTGTGGTGCAGGTCGAACAGGTTGACCTTGTGGGATAGGTCCGAGCGGTCGAAGGTGCATTCCTCGACGATGGTGGTGTGAAAGCCGTTGGAATAGCCGTCCACCACCGAGGCGCGCACGCAGCCCGAGGTCGATTCGCCCAGCGCGATCAGCGAGCGGATGCCGAGCTTGGTGAGATGGGCGATCAAGGGCGTGCCGAAGAAGGCCGAGGCGCGTTCCTTGTAGATCACCAACTCGCCTTCGGCGGGCGCCAGTTCGTCGATGATGTCGTAGGAGTCCTCAGCGGCGGGGTTGGCGTTGCGGTGGGTGGAGCGCACGGGCCCGGTATTGACCCGCCTGGTGGTGTAGATCACCGGCACGCCGGCGGCGCGGGCGGCGGCCAGCACGCGCTGGGTCGGTTCCACCGCGGCCCAGGCTTTCTCGCCGCACGAGCCGGGGTGTTCGCGGTTGGCCTCGAGGACCGGCTTGGCGCCGCCGCGATAGGCGCTCTTGTAAAGGTCGATGGCGAGCACCGCGGGCTTTTCGCCGACGAAGGTCTCGCGCTCGTAGGACTTGTAAATTTCGCGAAGGTCGTCGTCGATGACGTCCCGCCAACAATGGTCTTCGAAGCCGCCGCTCATGGAATCCTCCCGTGTGCCGTAATCGCCTCCGATTAGACCCGAAGGCACGCAGCCAAGTCAACGCACGCCGGGAATTCCCCTAGCCGCCTCGGCCAAGCTCGTGTAGGTATTCGCCATCGGGAATTTCAAGGCCCGGGCCCAATACGCGCGGCGTCTCGGGGGCGCCGCCAACCACCCAGGGAGAGAACTCATGGCAAAAAAGGCGGCATTGAACGTAGGATTCGTCGGCCTCGGCGAGATGGGCGGCCAGATGGCCCGCAACGTGGTCGAAAAAAGCGACGGGCGGTTCGAAGTGTTCGGCTTCGACCTCATGAAGAAGGCCATGAACGCGGCCAAAAAAGACGGCATCCGCCCCACCCGCAGCCTCAATGAGCTGGCCAAGAAATGCGACGTCATCATCGTCATGGTCGGCTTCGACCACCAGGTCCGCCAGGTGGTCACCGACGTCTCCAAGGTGGGCAAGAAGGGCGCCGTCATCGTCATCACCGCCACCTCCCACCCCGACATGGTGCGCGAATGCGCGACCATCGCCAAGGTGCGCGGCATGGGCGTCATCGACGCGCCGGTCTGTTACGGGCTCGACGGGGCGCGCAACGGCACCCTGGTCTCCACCGTCGGCGGCGCCAAGCGGGACTACAACTTGGCGCGCCCGGTGCTGGAATGCTATTCCCGCGCCGCCCCCCATCTCGGCGAATTGGGCGCCGGCGAGATCGGCAAGACCTGCAACAACATGCTGCACTGGGCGGCCTGTGTCGCCAATTACGAGGTGATCCTGCTGGCCAAGGCCTACGGCATCGACGGCCAGGCCATGCGCGAGACCCTGATCAACTGCCCGGGCAACAACGGCACCCTGGAACGCTGGGACGGCACCCGGTTCACCTGGCAGGAGAAAGACCTGGACATTGCCCTCGACCTCGCCCAGAAGCGCAAGGTGCTGCTGCCCCTGTTCGGCCAGATCGACCAGTTGATCAAGTTGTTCCATGCCGATGACGTGGCCGAGCTTCTCTACAAGAAGAAGTCCCATTACCTGGGCAGGGAATACGTCGGCAGGCCGATCTCGGCCAAGGATTAGGCCGCGCCGCGCCGGGTGGCGCCCGGTCGCCTGGGTGTCGTTATAATCGCTGCCGGCGCAGAATTTTCAGGGGGACCCGGCCGCACCGGCCGGTCTCCCTGAATTCACGGGCTTTTTTGAGGGCGATGCGTTCAAGGGTGGTGAACCAGACGATCTTGTATTTGTCGCGTTGGGCGGGCCGTTCGCCGACCACCGTGCACATTCCCGTCGCCTTCCATTTGATGATGTAATGGGTGGGTGCGTAAGCCTCCGGCGTCGCGGCACCCCAGAGGACGCCGCCGACCACCACGGTGCCCAGTGCCGCCAGTACCGCCAACCGATGCCGGGACCACCGGTAGGCGATGATAGACTTGATTGCCCGCCAATCCATTGTCACTCCCTTTGCGCGCAATATAGGGCCTTGGCCCGGCATGGCACCCCAAATCGATTCGCATTTGCGGCAAAACGCGAAGGTCGCGGACGGGGCCCCGCCCCTGGGCCAGTCAAACGGCCGGCCAGACGGGCAGCCAACCGGCCAGTCAAACGGCCAGTCAAACGGATTGTGTCGCCGGCAAGAACGCTTTAAAAAATCAAGCCATGACCATGACCCTGACCGGCCGCACCGCGGAACAAGAGGCCGCCGCCAAAGACACCGCCAAGATTTTGGTCGATATCGGCGCCGTGAATTTCCGGCCCGAGGATCCCTATATCCTCACCTCGGGCCGGGCCAGCCCGGTCTATATCGATTGCCGCAAGCTGATTTCCTTCCCCGAGCAACGCGCCCGGGTGATCGGCCATGCCGCCCGGGCCATTGCCGGCGCGGCGTCCGACAAGCCGGTCGAGGCCGTGGCCGGGGGCGAAACCGCGGGCATTCCCTATGCCGCTTGGATTTCCGACAAGATGGGCCTGCCCATGCTCTACGTGCGCAAGCAACCCAAGGGCTTCGCCCGCATGGGCCAGATCGAGGGCGAGATGGCGGCAGGCTGCCATGTCCTGTTGGTGGAGGACATGGCCACCGACGGGGGCTCCAAGGTCAACTTCATCAACGCCATCCGCAAGGCCGGCGGCAGCATCGACCGGGTGTTCGTGGTGTTCTATTACGGCATCTTTCCCGAGGCCCTGACGACCATGGACGACCTCGGGGTGAAGCTGGTCTGGCTGGCCGTCTGGTCGGACATCATCGACCTCGCCGAGGAACGCCAAACCTACCCGCCCGAGCTGATCGCCGAAGTGCGGGCCTATCTCGACGATCCCCATGGCTGGTCCGCGGTCCACGGCGGCAAGGGTGCCTGAGTCCCGGGCGCGCCCGGAGCAGGGCGGCGGGAGGCAACGGTGATGACACCGCGCGCCTTGCGGCATTGGGCGATCCTCGCGGTGCTGGCCGGGGGCCTGGGGCTGGCCGCCTGCGGCGAACCGGAGCGCCGCCGCGACACCCTGGTCATCGGCATGACCCAGTACCCGTCGACCCTCAACCCCAATATCGATTCCATGCTGGCCAAGACCTATGTACTGGCCATGACGCGGCGGCCCTTCACCCACCACGACGCCGACTGGAACCTGGTCTGCGCTTTGTGCGAGACCTTGCCGACCCTGGAAAACGGGCTCGCGGTGCCGGAGCCGCTGGCCAACGGCAAGCAGGGCGTGGCGGTGACCTACACCATCAAACAAGGCGCCACATGGGGCGACGGCACGCCGGTCACCACCAAGGACGTTCTGTTCACCTATGAGGTGGGCAAGCATCCCGCCAGCGGCGTCGCCGATGGCGAGCTTTACCGCCGCATCCTCAGGATCGACGTCAAGGACGCGCGCACCTTCACCCTCCATCTCGACCGCCTCACCTTCGATTACAACGCCATCAATAATTTCCAGTTGCTGCCCGCCCATATCGAGAGGGCCAATTTCAAGGACCCCAAGGAATACCGCAAGCGCACCGCCTACGATGCCGACAGCACCAACCCCGGCCTCTATTTCGGGCCCTATCGCATCACCGAAAAGAAAATCGGCTCGCGCATCGTCCTGGAGCGCAACCCCACCTGGTGGGGGAAAAAGCCCTATTTCAAAAAGATCGTCGTGCGGATCATCGAAAAAACGGCGGCCCTGGAAGCCAACCTCCTGTCGGGATCCATCGACTACATCGCCGGAGAGCTTGGGCTGCTGCTCGACCAGGGCCTGGCCTTCGAAAAGCGCCACGGCAAGGATTTCAACATCCAGTTCAAGCCGGGCTTGGTGTACGAGCATATCGACCTCAACCTGGAAAACCCGTTCCTCAAGGACCGGCGGGTCCGCGTCGCCCTGATCACCGCGCTGAACCGCGAAGAGCTGTCTTCGAAGCTCTTCGACGGGCGCCAGCCGGTCGCCGATTCCTTCGTCCACCCGCTCGACTGGATTCATGCCAAGGGGACCCCGCGCTATCGTTATGACCCGGCGCGCGCCGATCGGCTTCTCGACGCCGCCGGTTGGGCCAAGCGCGACGCCGATGGGTTCCGCATCAACGCCAAGGGCCAACGGCTCAGGTTCGAACTGATGACCACGGCGGGCAGCCGCACCCGCGAACTGGTGCAGCAAATCCTGCAAAGCCAGTGGCGCAAGGCCGGCATCGACATCCGTATCCGCAACGAACCGGCGCGGGTTTATTTCGGCGAGACCGTGACCAAGCGCAAGTTCAAGGCCATGGCCATGTTCGCCTGGCTGTCGGCGCCCGAAAGCGTGCCGCGCCTGACCCTCCATTCGAGCCAGATCACCACCGCCGCCAATAACTGGTCGGGGCAAAACTACACCAGTTACAAAAACCCCGAGGTGGACAAGCTGCTGGATGCCATAGAGATCGAATTGGACCGCGCCAAAAGGCGCGTGCTTTGGGCCCGGCTGCAGATGCTCTACGCCCGGGATCTGCCCGTCCTGCCGCTTTTCTTCCGCGCCGATCCCTTCATCATTCCCAAATGGCTCAAGGGCATCCGGCCGACCGGGCATCAGGACCCCACCACCTTGTGGGTCGAGCACTGGCGGGCGGAGCAACCCTGATGGCCCGGGGACGGCCAAAAGAACTGCTTGCGGCGGGCGGGTGGGCCGGTAAGCTGGCGTTCCAGGTTCAAAGAGGATAAGAGCAGGCGATGGAACCAAGGCGACGGCTCAGCGATAAGATCATCGAGGCCCATGGCCAAGCATGCACGGAAGGCAAACTGGAGGTCGCCCAATGCCTCCTCCAGGCGCTTGAGGTCGACCTCACCGCCTTCGGCGGCGGGGTGAGCGACAAGCGCCAGAACACCGAAATGCTGGAGGCCGCCTATGGATGCCACCAGGCGGCCAAAGACGCCGCGAAGACCTAGCGGATCGCCGCCCTGCCGGTGCCCCATCGCCAATTGCCAGCCGCCTAGAAAGCACGGGTTCTGCGCCTCTCGGCCGCGGCGTTTCCCCGCGCCCCGCCGATCATGAGCAGCGCAAGCGCAGCCCCCAATAGCGCCTCCGCGCCGGTTCTCACGGTCCGCGATCTCGAGGTCACTTTTCCCACGCCCCAGGGGCCGCTGCGGGCGGTCGCGGGGATCAGCTATTCCATCGACCCGGGACGGACCTTGGGGGTGGTCGGCGAATCGGGCTGCGGCAAGTCGGTAAGCGCCCTTGCCGTGCTCGGCCTGGTGCCGCCCCCGGGACGGGTGACCGGCGGCACCATCTGGCTGGGCGCCCTGGAGGTGACGGCGATGGACGAGGACGCGCTTCCCGCGATCCGCGGCGAACGCGTGTCCATGATCTTCCAGGAACCGATGACGGCGCTCAACCCGGTGCTATCGGTGGGCGAGCAGATCGCCGAGGCCTGGACCCTGCACCGCGCGGGCCCGGCGGCGGACGCCCGGGAGGCGGCGCTGACCATGCTCGAGCGGGTGCGTATCCCCAACCCCGTCGAGCGCTACGCAAACTACCCGCACCAGATGTCGGGCGGCATGCGGCAGCGGGCGATCATCGCCATGGCGCTCGCCTGCGGGCCCGAACTTCTGATCGCCGACGAGCCGACCACGGCGCTGGACGTCACCATCCAGGCCCAGATCATCGAGTTGATGATGGAAATGCAGGCCGAGTTCGGCATGGCCATCCAGTTCATCAGCCATAACCTGGGGGTGGTGTCGGAGATCGCCGACGACGTCATGGTCATGTATGGGGGCCATATCGTCGAGATGGCGACCGCGGAACAGATCTTTTCCAACCCCCGCCATCCCTACACCCGGGCCTTGATGGAAACGGTGCCCCGCCTGGGCGCCCGGGCAAGACGCCTGCCGACCATCCCGGGAACCGTGCCCGACATCCTCGATCTCCCGCCGGGCTGCGCTTTCTCGGATCGCTGTCCCTTGGCCGACGAGAATTGCCGGCAGGCCGCACCCGCCCTGGAAGACCTTGGCGGCGGGCATCTCGCCGCCTGTTTCAAGGCCCCCAAGGACAGCCCATGAGCGCGCCGGAACACCGGGCGACGGAACCGCTTCTCGAGGTCCGGGATCTGGTCAAGCACTTCACCATCGGCGGCAAGGGGATGTTCGCCCGGGCATCGGGCCGGGTCCAGGCGCTCAACGGGGTGAGCTTCACTATCGGCCCCGGAGAGACCCTGGCCCTGGTCGGCGAATCGGGCTGCGGCAAGACCACCGCGGCCCGGGTCATCGCCCGGCTGTACCGCCCGGATTCGGGGGTTGTCCGGTTCAAGGGCATGGATATGGCGACGCTCAAGGGCGGGAAACTCAAATCCGCGCGCCGCGCCCTGCAGATGGTGTTCCAAGACCCGTACGGCTCGCTCAACCCACGCCTGCCGATCGGCGCCGTCATCGGCGAACCGCTCAAGATTCATGGGGTCGGCAGGGCAGCGGAGCGGCGCCAGCGGGTCGCCGACGTGATGGTCCAGGTGGGCCTCAACCCGGGCGACGCCGACCGCTACCCGCATCAGTTTTCGGGCGGCCAGCGCCAACGCATCGCCATCGCCCGGGCCCTGGTGCTGGAGCCCGAATTGATCATCGCCGACGAACCCTTGTCGGCCCTCGACGTCTCGATCCAGAGCCAGATCCTCAATCTCCTGAAGGACATCCAAGAAGATCGCGGCCTGGCCTTCTTGTTCATCACCCACGACCTCGCCGTGGTCAATTATTTCGCCGACCGGGTGGCGGTCATGTATCTCGGCCATATCGTCGAGATCGCCCCACGCGCCGCGCTGTTTGCCGCCCCGCGCCATCCCTACAGCCAGGCGCTGATCGACGCCATCCCGGTGCCGGGCGGGGGCAAGCGGCGGTTGGGCACGGCCACCGCCGGGGACGTTCCCAACCCGACATCGCCGCCCTCGGGATGCCCGTTCCATCCCCGCTGCGCCAGGGCCACCGGGACCTGCCGCGAGACCATGCCGGCGCTCGTCGATGTGCCGGGCCCTGGGCCGGGCCAGGGGGAGCACAAGGTCGCCTGCCATCATCCCCTGGAGGACGGGCCCCTGGAGGACGGCGCCGGCCCGGCGGCGGGAGCGCCCCAACCATGACCCGCTATGTGATGGGCCGGCTGGTGGAATCGGTGATCGTGCTGGTGATTATGTCCTTCGTGATCTATGCCCTGATCGGGCTGATGCCGGGCGACCCCATCGATCTCATGATCCAGTCGGACCCCAGGCTGACCCCGGCCGACGCCGCCCGCCTGCGCGCCGTCTACGGTCTCGACAAGCCTTTGGTGGAACGCTACCTCCACTGGGCCACGGCGGCCCTTTCCGGGGATTTCGGCCATTCACGGCTCTACGTCCGCCCGGTGCTCGAAGTGATGCCGGACTTTCTGCTCAACACCTTCAATCTGATGGGCCTCACCTTCGTGATCTCGATCGTCATCGCCGTGCCCGTGGGGGTTTATGCGGCGTTGCGCCAGCATTCGGCGGGGGACTACGCCATCAACCTGGCCTGCTTCGCCGGCATCTCGGTTCCCATCTTCTGGCTAGCGCTGATGCTGATCATCCTCTTTGCGGTGCTGATACCGGTGCTGCCGGCCTCGGGCGTGTCGTCGATCGGCGGCGGCGGCTTCCTCGACCACGCGCGACACCTGGTGCTGCCGGTGGTCACCTTGACGATCTTTTCCGTCGGCTCCTACACCCGCTTCATGCGTGCCTCGACCATCGAAGTGATGCGCCAGGATTACATCCGCACCGCCTTCGCCAAGGGCGCCAGCCGTAATCGGGTGGTGGTGCGCCACGCCCTCAGGAACGCGCTCCTTCCCGTGGTGACGATCATCGCGTTGTCCTTCGGCACGCTGTTTTCCGGGGCCTTGATCACCGAAACCATGTTCGCCTACCCCGGCATGGGCAAGCTGATCTACGATTCTATCATGGGCAACGATTTCAACATGGCCCTGGTGGCGTTGCTGTTCGCCACCCTTGTGACCCTGCTCGCCAACCTCGCCGCCGATATCGCCTATGCCTGGCTCGACCCCCGAATTTCCTACAAAAGCGGCGGAGGGTCGCCCCGATGAACGCCGCCCACCACGCCATGACCAGGACGGGCGGCGCGGCGCGGGGCGTGTGGTCGCTGTTTTTCCACCGCCTTGGCGCCCATCGCCTGGCGGTCGGCTCGGCGGTGTTCCTGGCGGTTCTCGGGGTTTTGGCCTTCGCCACCCCCGCCATCGAGGCGGTTCTCGGCGTCGATGCCAATCTTGTCGATCTCTCCCAGCGCTTCCAGGGGCCGTCGCGCGCGCATCTCCTGGGCACCGACGAGTTGGGCCGGGACCTGGCTGCCCGCCTGCTTTACGGCGGCCAGGTGTCGTTGTTCGTCGGCCTGGTCGCGGCCCTGGCCTCGGCGGTGACCGGCACCGTGATCGGCTTGCTCGCGGGCTATTACGGGGGCAAGCTGGATGCGCTTCTGATGCGTCTCACCGATGGCGTCATCGCGCTGCCGCTGTTGCCGCTGCTGATCGTGCTGGCGGCGCTCGACCTCGAAAAACTGGGGCTGCCCGAAAGCGTGGTCCAGGATCCCAATATCAGCCTCTATCGCATCATCGTCATCATTTCCCTGGTGGGCTGGACCACGGTGGCGCGCCTGGTGCGGGCGGCGGCGTTGAGCGTGCGCGAAATGGATTACGTGCTCGCCGCCACCGCCGCCGGCGCCGGCGGGCCGCGCATCATGGCGGTGCATATCCTGCCCAACGTGATCTCGCCGATCATCGTCGCCTCCACCTTGTCGGTGGGCAACGTGATCCTTTTGGAATCGGTTCTGAGCTTCCTGGGCCTTGGCATCCAGCCGCCCATCGCCAGCTGGGGCAACATGCTGACCGGCGCCCAGGAGCTGATCTGGTCGAGCCCGGAACTGGCGTTCTATCCCGGCATGCTGATCTTCGTGACGGTGATCGCCTTCAATTTCCTCGGCGACGGCCTTCAGGACGCCATGGACCCGCGCGCCATGGAAGGATAGCCGGAGCGTGCCCTAGCGGGACATGAAGACCGGCACCGTCA
Organism: Alphaproteobacteria bacterium; assembly: GCA_004356985.1. Taxonomy (GTDB): domain Bacteria; phylum Pseudomonadota; class Alphaproteobacteria; order SMXQ01; family SMXQ01; genus SMXQ01. The sequence goes on from SMXQ01000148.1 coordinate 39,857, forward strand.
TATTCGCCAGGATGTGCCGGGTGGTGCCGCCGAACACCAGCTCCCTCAAGCGGAAGCTGCCATAGGAGCCGATCACCATCATGTCGGCATTGAAGGCCTGGCATTGGGCGATCAATTCGTCGCCCACCGTCTTGCGGTCGGCAGTCACCTCCACCACCTCGCCCTTGACGCCGTGGCGCGCGAGATGGGTGGCGATATCGGCGCCGGGCAACTCGCCGTGGCCCATGACCCCCTTCTTCGGATTGATCACCATGATGCGGACCTCGTCGGCGTCGGCCAGGATGGACAGGGCGTCGTTGGTGGCCCGTGCCGCCGCCCGGCTTGCGTTCCAGGCAAGAAGCACCCGGCGCGCGACGGTGTCCGGCGGGTCTTCATAGGGAACGACGATGGCCGGCCGGCCGACGTCGACGACCACATGGTCGGGAAGCTCGGGCGCGGCGCCGGCGTCGAGCCGGCCCGGAATACGCTGGCCCAACACCGTCAGGTCGGCATAGCGCGCATGGAGCACGACCATTTCCGGCACCGCCCCCTCGACCTGGCGCCATTCGGCGGCGATGCCCGCGCGGGCGACCTTCTCATCGAACAGGCGTTTGGCTTCCTCGGCCGATTCGCGCATGAAGCGGTCATGGGCCTCGATCAGCTCGGGGCCGAGGTCGGCCTCGGTATATTGGTGAATGGGCGCCACCGCCACCACGTAGATGGCGGCGAGATGGGCATCATGGGTCTGGGCGAGACGGATGGCGTAGTCGAGCCGTCCCGCCGCAGAAGGCGAAGAATCGATGTGGACGAGGATGTCTTTCAGTGTCATGACCCGAACCTTATTTATTCTTGCGGTTGCCGCGAATGCGTTGTCCTCAGGGTTTCCTCTCCATCGCCCCCGAAGGGAGCATGCCCGTAGTCCCCGAAGGGAGCATGCCCATCGCCCCCGCAAGGTGCATGATTTGGTGAAGCATAAGCCCAAGCACGGCATCAAGGCCAGCACCAGTTGCGGCCCACCCTTGTCGGGGCCGAGGTTTTAGGCTAGTGCACTAGCTTGGCGTAAATCGATCGAAGGGGTTGCCATGGCGGCGGACGGCGGCGCACCAACCATCTGGCCCGTTCTCATGGCGGGCGGCACCGGAACCCGGCTCTGGCCCGCCTCCCGGGAGTTGTTCCCCAAGCAGTTCATGGCGCTCACCGGAGACGCCACCATGCTGGAGGATACCGCGCGGCGGCTCTCCGGCCCGCTGTTCGGGCCGCCGGTGGTGCTCTGCAATGACGAACACCGGTTCATCGCCGCCGAGCAGCTCCGTGCCGCCGCCATCGAACCGGCGGCCATCATCTTAGAGCCGGTCGGCCGGAATACCGCGCCGGCGGCGGCGGTGGCGGCTCTCTACCTGGTGCAACGGGATGCCGAGGCGGTCATGCTGCTGGCCCCCGCCGATCACGTGATCGCCGATGGGCCGGGTTTGATCAAGGGGATCGGGATGGCGCTTCCCGCCGCCCTGGGCGGCTCCCTGGTCACCTTCGGAATACCTCCGGACCGGGCCGAGACCGGTTACGGCTATATCGAGCGAGACCAGCACGTGATGGTCACCGAAGACGTATCCGCGGTGGCGAGGTTCACCGAAAAACCCGATGCGGACAAGGCGCGCGAATTCCTGGCGTCAGGCCATCATTATTGGAACAGCGGGATTTTCCTGATGCGCGCCGCCACCTATCTTGCGGAATTGGAACGCTTCGCGCCGGACATCCCCGCCGCCGCGAGAAGCGCGCTGGAAAATGCCCATGCCGACCTTGATTTCCTGCGCCTCGACCGCGCCGGTTTCGAGGCGGCGCCCAATATCTCCATCGATTACGCGGTGATGGAGCCCACCGACAAGGGCGCCGTGGTGCCCTTGGATATCGGCTGGTCGGATGTCGGCTCCTGGGCGGCGCTGTGGGAGTTGGGCGACAAGGACGACACCGGCAACGTGTTGCACGGCGATGTCGAGGCCCTTCGGGTCAGCGATTGCTATCTTCGGTCCGACAAGGGGCTGCTGGCCGTGGTGGGGCTCGACGACATGGTCGTGGTGGTCACCGACGACACCGTGCTGGTGACCCGAAAGAACGCATCCCAGGAGGTCAAGACCCTGGTCGAACGGCTGCGGGACGCGGGCCGCAGCGAGCCGGTGACCCACACCACCACCTATCGGCCCTGGGGCAGTTTCCGTAATATCGATGCCGGGGCGGGCTTTCAGGTCAAACGCATCACGGTCAAGCCCGGCGGGTGCCTCAGCCTGCAAAAGCACGCCCGGCGCGCCGAACACTGGGTGGTGGTGGTGGGAACGGCCACCGTCACCCGGGGCGAGGAAGTGGTCGAGCTTCACGCCAACCAATCCACCACTATCCCCATCGGCATGGCCCATCGGCTGGAAAACCGCACCCAAGAAGACCTGCACCTGATCGAGGTGCAGTCGGGCGACTACCTGGGCGAGGACGACATCGAGCGCATCGAGGACATCTATGGCCGATCCTGATCCCGGCGCCGGCGGAGCGCCCAATAGCCTTGGCGCGCGGGACCGCGCCACCTTGTTGCACCCCTACACCGATCTCCGCGCCCATGAGCGCGCCGAACCCCTGGTGATCACCCGGGGCGAGGGGGTCTATGTCTTCGACGACCAGGGCCAGGGTTACCTCGAAGCCATGGCGGGGCTGTGGTGCGCCAGCCTGGGATTTTCCGAGCACCGGCTAGCCGCCGCGGCCGAGCGCCAATTCGCCACCCTGCCCTTCTATCATCTGTTTACCGGGAAATCCCATCCCCCGGCCATCGAGCTCGCCGAGCGCCTGCTCGACATGGCGCCGGCACCCTTCGCCCGGGTGTTCTTCGCGAATTCCGGGTCCGAGGCGGTCGACAGCGCCATCAAGCTCACCTGGTACGCCAACAATGCCCTGGGCCGGCCCCATAAGAAGAAGATCATCGCCCGAAAGCGCGCCTATCACGGGGTGACCATCGCCGCGGCGTCGCTCACCCATCTGCCGGTCAATCAGGTCGGCTTCGACCTGCCCCTTGGCCCCATGCTGGCCACCGATTGCCCGCATTTCTACCGCGAGGGCAAACCGGGAGAGAGCGAAGAGGACTTTGCCCAACGCCTGGCCGACTCTCTCGATAAGCTGATCGAGGCGGAAGGACCGGACACCGTCGCCGCCTTCATCGCCGAACCGGTGATGGGCGCGGGCGGTGTCATCGTCCCGCCGGCGGGCTATTTCGACCGCATCCAGCCGGTGCTGAAGAAGCACGGCGTCTGGCTCATCGCCGATGAGGTGATCTGCGGCTTCGGGCGCACGGGCAAGATGTTCGGCTGCGAGACGTTTGCCATCAAGCCCGACATGATGGTGCTGGCCAAGGCGCTGTCGGCCGGCTATGCGCCGATCTCGGCATTGTTGATCAGCGCCGAGATTTACGACGCCATCGCCGATCAAAGCGCCCAGGTGGGAAGCTTCGGCCACGGCTTCACCACTTCGGCCCACCCCATATGCACGGCGGTGGCGCTGGAGACGCTGAGGATTTACCAGGAGCGCGATATCCTGGCGCGGGTGCGGGAAACGGCGCCTCTCCTGCAAGCGGGCCTGCGCACCTTCGCCGATCACCCACTGGTCGGCGAGGTGCGCGGAATCGGCCTCATCGGCGCCGTGGAGTTAGTCGCCGACAAGGCCAGCCGCGCGCCTTTCGAGCCAACCGGCCGAATGGGGCCGGCGCTCGCCCGGGCGGCACAGGACCAAGGGTTGATGGTTCGCGCCATGGGGGATTCGATCGCCTTTTCGCCGCCGCTGACCATCACCGGGCGCGAGGTGCAAGAGCTTCTCGACCGGTTCGAGCGCGCGCTCAAGGCAATCTCGCGGCAATCTCATGGCCTGGGGGCGGCACCGCCCGCGCAGTAGGCCGATCAAGGGGTTGCGCCCGGAATTCAGCAATTGTTAAGCATAAGATGGGAGCATCGGACGATGGCGCGGTGTCACTAGCGAATCGCCGCCGCCTTATGTTAGTGTTCCCAACTTGATCGGGACCCATCGCCCCGTGGGAGCACCAATGGACTACGATAGATATTTCGCGGATGCGCTCCGCAAACTCAAGACCGAAGGCAACTACCGAGTGTTTGCCGACCTCGAACGCACGGCTGGCGACTTTCCCAGGGCGGTGCTCCACATCGACGGAACCTGCCGGGACGCGGTGGTCTGGTGCTCCAACGACTACCTGGGCATGGGCCAGCACCCCGACGTGATCGATGCCATGACCAAGGCGTTGCAAAAATCGGGGGCCGGGGCCGGCGGGACGCGCAACATCTCGGGCACCAACCACAACCACGTTTTGTTGGAAGCGGAGCTCGCCGACCTCCACGGCATGGAAGGCGCGCTGATTTTCACCTCTGGCTATATCTCCAACGACGCGACCCTGTCGACGGTGGCGCGCCTGCTGCCTGGTTGCATCATTTATTCCGATGCCCTCAATCATGCCTCCATGATCCAAGGCATCCGCCACTCCGGGGCGGCCAAGCGCATCTTCCGGCACAACGACGTGGAACACTTGGCCCAGCTCGTCGCCAACGACGACCCCGACGCGCCCAAGCTGATCGCCTTTGAATCGGTCTATTCCATGGACGGCGACATCGCGCCCATTGGCGAAATCTGCGACGTCGCGGATAAGGCGAAGGCGCTCACCTATCTCGACGAGGTTCACGCCGTCGGCATGTACGGGCCGCGCGGCGGCGGCATCGCCGAACGCGACGGCATCATGGACCGCCTCTCCATCATCGAAGGGACGCTGGCCAAGGCGTTCGGCGTGATGGGCGGCTATATCACCTCCTCGGCGGCGGTGATCGACGCGGTGCGAAGTTTCGCGCCGGGATTCATCTTCACCACCGCGCTGCCGCCGGCGGTGGCGGCGGGCGCGCTTGCCAGCGTGCGCTACCTCAAGGGCTCCAACACCGAACGCCAACGCCACCAGGAACGGGCGGCGACCCTCAAGAGGCTGCTGCGCGAAGCCGACCTGCCGGTGATGAATTCCCAAAGCCACATCGTGCCGGTGCTGGTGGGCGATCCCAGGATGTGCAAGCTGGCCTCCGACGAATTGATCGCCCGCCACGGCATTTATATCCAGCCCATCAACTATCCGACGGTGCCGCGCGGCACGGAACGGCTGCGCATCACGCCGACCCCGTTCCATGACGACGACCTGATGGGCGCGTTGGTGCACGCGCTTTCCGACGTCTGGTCCCGGCTGGAAATCTGCACCCGGCCGTCGGCCGCCTGAGACCCGTCACCACCGGGAGAGAGCGACCCGCATGTATCCAGACCATTCCCTGATGCCCAAGGAGGCCGTGCATCTGGCGGCTTTGGGAATCCTTGCGGAAGGTCCCAGGACCTATGCCGACCTCGCCGCCGTGGTCCGCGACTTCACCTCCCACGTGGTGGGGCCCAATTTGGATTTGATGGGCACCTCCATCCAACTGCTGTCCTTCGAGGGCCTGATCGCCGCAAAGGAGGGCATGGGCCAGTCCCAGGTGCTGGCTCCCGACGCCATGCTTTCGATCACCGATGCCGGCCACACCCAGCTCAAGAACCTGTTGCTCGCCTCGGTGCGGACGCCGTTCAACGACCTCAACAAGCTCGTGGTCGCCCTCAAGATGAGGCTTTTCAACCTTCTCGACGATGCCGAGCGCCAAGCCCAAATCGAGGTCATCACCGCCGCGCTCCGCAGCGAGTCGGCGCGCCTCGCGCTGCTCCGCCAACGGCGCGCGGAGGAAACCGACGGCGCCGATACCCTGGTCCATTGGCTCGATCACGACCTGTCCCAGATCGAGGATTCCCTGGTCTGGTTCGAATCCTTGACCGCCGCATCCTAGGGCCCATTCCGGCAATTCCCCTGGACCGCTATTCCCCGCTCGCCTAAGGTTGCGCTCGGCCTCAGCCGGCGCGATCCCGCACCGGCCGCGGGGTCTGATGGCGACCCGGCACGACCGTCGCCGGCATTGAGAAAGCGCCCGTCCATGGCAGACCCCGCGGCAGACCCCGCCAGCTTTGCCCAACCGCGCCGCCGGCGGACCCTGGCGGGCCGCACCTTGGCGGTACTGGCGGCGCTGCTGGTGGTGGCGGCCGCGGCGCCGCGCGCCGAGGCCCAGGAAAAGGTCGATCTCGAGTTGATCCTCATGGTCGACGGCTCGGGCAGCATCGACGACGACGAGTTCATCCTGCAAAGGCTGGGCTACGCCAAGGCGTTCCGCAACCCCCGCGTCGCCGCGGCCATCCGCAACGGGCCGCGCCGCAAGATCTCGGTGTCCTACGTGGAATGGACCGGACCATTCCTGCAGGTGCCCATCATCGATTGGACCGTGCTTCACGACAAAGCCTCCATAGAAGCCTTCGCCACCCGGTTGGAGATCGGCCCGCGCGAACTCTACACCGGCGGCACGGCGGTGGGCAACGCCATCCTCTATGGGGCGCAGTCCATCAAATTCAACACCTTCGCGGGCAAGCGGCGGGTCATCGACGTGTCCGGCGACGGCCCCACCAACCGCGGCTTTCCCGCCGCCCTGGCCCGCGACCAGGTGGTCGCCCAGGGCTACACCGTCAACGGGCTGCCGGTCCTCGGCAACTATCCCGGCCTCGACGTCTTCTTCCTGGACAATGTCATCGGCGGCCCCGGCGCCTTTTCGATCCCGGCCAGGACCTTCAAGGATTTCAACTCGGCGATCCTCAGCAAGCTGATCCGGGAGATCGCCGGCATGGGGGCGCCCCGGGGGGCGCAGACCGCGGCGCGGAAAGCCGGAGCATTATCCGGCCAAATCGACCATCAGTAGATGTGCTGGGCGCCGGTGACGAAGACTTCGGTCCCCGAGACGTAGGCCGATTGGGACGAACACAGGAAAAAGATCACCGCGGCGACCTCTTCGGGATCACCGAGGCGCTGCATGGGGATGCGCGGGATGAGAACATCGGTTTCCGGCGACAGCATGTCGGTGGCGATCTCACCGGGCGCGATGGCGTTGACGCGCACGCCGAGGCCCCCGAATTCGGCCGCCATTTCGCGCGTCAATGCACTGAGCGCCGCCTTGGAGACGCTATAGGCCGAGCCCGCGAAGGGATGGACGGCGTGGCCGGCGACCGAGGTGATGTTGACGACGCAGCCCTTGCCGCGGTGCAGGGCGGAGGCGAAGCCGCGGCTGAGCCGGAGCGGCGCGAAAAGGTTGAGTTCGAACACGTCCGTCCACGCGTCCATATCGCCGTTGAGGCAGCCGAGCCGTTCCTTGTAGGGGGTCTTGGGCGACACCCCGGCGTTGTTGACCAAGGCGTGGAGCGGCGCGTCCCCCATCATCTCCTGGGCCTCGGCGATGAAACGGTCCTGCTCGCGCGGCTGGGCCAGGTCCACGGTGATATGGCCGGTCCAATTGGGATCGCGCTGGCAAGCGTCGGGCACCGGATCGCGCGAACAGGTGATGATGTGCCAGCCTTCGTCGGAGAACCGCTTGACGGTGGCATGTCCGATCCCCCGGCTGGCGCCGGTAAGAACGACGAACTTCACTTCGCCGGCATGGGTGTCGGGCGTGGGCATGGCAAGAGGTTAGAGAATTTCCCGCCCCTCGGCCAGCCCCCCGGCGCCCGCGGTCAACGGACGCTAACCACCTTGAACGGATGGATTGCCCCGTCGTGCCCGGTGAGGGAGACATACTCGCCCTCCCGGAAGGCATGGGATTCGAAACGGAAGAACGGTTCGTCGTCCTCCTCGCCGGCGGCGTAGGAAAACGCCCAGGTGCGGTGGCGGGTATGGATCAGGTAGCCCTCCTCGGCATCTTCGTCGCCCCAGAACCGCTTGACGGTGCTGGCTTTCTTGTCGGCACGCCAGGCTTCGACGTCGATATGGTCCTCGGCGTCCAGCGGGACGACGAACTCATACCCATGGGCGGCGCTGCCTTGGGGATACTCCGCGGTCCGGGCAAGTTCCAGGCGGATGAATTTCATGGCCACGTTCTCGTCTCCTTCCAGTTCGAAGGGCGCCGGCCGCTAATGGGCGAGCAAAACTGCCGTCCTGCCCGAGCGCAGCACGTAGTCGGTCACCCCACCGAGAATCATTTCGCGTAAGCGGCTGTGGGTATAGGCGCCCATGACCAACAAATCCGCCTTGGCCCGGGACGCCGCGGCCGCCACCGCCTTGCCGATATCGCCGCCGCGGTGCTTGACGGCATTGGCCTTGGCCCGCACCCCGTGCCACCGCAGGTATTGGACCAGCCCAGCCAGATTGTGGTCGCCGCCGCCATCCTCGACCACCGAAATCGCGGTAACGTTCTTCGCGCGCATCAGGAAGGGCATCGCCGCGGCCACCGCCTTCGACGCCTCGATGCTGCCGTTCCAGGCGATGGCCACGCTCACGCCCAGCCTGGGGGGCGCGGATTGCGGCGCCAACAGCACCGGCCGGCCGGTCGCCATCAGGGCGGTTTCGGCGATGGAGCGGGCGATCACGTCGGTACTGTTGCGCGGTCTCTTGACGACGATGAGATCGCAGACCCGCCCCCGGGTCTCGATCCAATAGTCGTTGAGGCCGGTTTCCTCTTGGTAGGCCGCGCTCGCTTTCCCCTGGACAGACGGGCGGGTGACCAAATCCACCCGTGCCTTGGCCACCGCGTCGTCGAACGCCTTGCGGGTGCGCTTGGCGATTCCCGCAGACCGCCGTTCCGCGGCTTCCATGACTTCCTCCATGAGCGCCGGGGACACCGTTTCACCGACAAAATCAGAAATGGAATCGGTGGGATCGGACCGCAGATGAAGTGCGTCCACGTGGGCGTTGAAGGACTTGGCAAGGGCAAAAGCGGTGCCGAGGGTCGCCGCCGTGCCGGCGGCGTCGGAAAGTGGCACGAAAACCGTTCTGATGGGCATTTTATGACCTCCTCCCCCCGGGCGAGGCCATCCAACCGGCCCCCAATTCCGGGGGTTAATGTTTTAATCCATAGTTTATATGGGGGATTTTCATGCCCGGGACAAGGGCGCAAAGTGCAAAGCTCAAACCTCATCCTTATCTTCGCCGACGAAAGTGGCCCGGTGTTCCACGATGCCTTCGGGATCCTGGTGAATGATCACGCCCCCGCCGGGGAAGGCGGCACGGACCTCGGCTTCGACTTCATCGGAAATCTCGTGCGCGCGCAGCAAAGAGATGTCCTTGGGCAGTTCCAAATGAAACTGGATAAACGCCCGCTGTCCCGCCTGACGGGTGCGCAGGTCGTGGACATCGCAGACCTCGGGATGGGCCAGGGCGAGGCCGATGATGCGCGCGCGGTCCGCTTGATCGAGTTCCCGGTCCATCAGCGAGTCCAGCGAGGTGCGGACGATCTGCCAGACGTTCCAGAAGAGATAGGCGGCAATGCCGATCCCGATCAGCGGGTCGGCCAAACCAAAGCTCGGTTGGGTGCTCAGGAGCAGCGAAATGATAACGCTGCCGTGAATCAACACGTCGCCTTTGTAATGCAGAGAATCCGCCGAAATGGCGACCGAATTGGTGTGCCGCACGACATAGGTCTGGAGCGCCACCAGGGCCAAGGTCACGACGATGGAAAAGACCATGATGCCGACGCCCAGCATTTCGTTGGCGATGGTCTTTGGTTGGACGAACCTACCGACCACTTCCACCACAAGATACAGCGACGAACCGGCGACGAAGGCCGCCTGGGCCAAGGCGGCAAGGGGTTCGGCCTTACCATGGCCGAACCGGTGCTGGGTGTCGGCGGGCTGTAGGGCACGGCGCACCGCGAACAGGCACACCACGGAAGCCGCCACGTCCATGATCGAATCGATCAGCGCCGACAGCACGCTGACCGACCCCGTCATGAACCACGCCACGCCTTTGATGGCGATCAGGACCAGCCCCGCGGAAACCGAGGCCGCGGTGGCGATCCGCAACAACCGTTGGGTGCGCGGTGAAATCTGATCATGGCGCGGGGCGGCCTCGGCGCCGGTCCGAGCGCCGCCGGCGCCCTGGCCCGCGTCGGGCGGCGGGTTCTCGGGCAGCGGCGGCATCGAAGGCGGGCTCACGGGTAAAGCCTCACCATGGACCAGCCGTTGGAAGACCCGCGAAAGACGATCCGTTCATGGAGGCGGTAGGGGCGGTCCAGCCAGAATTCGATCATCTCGGGCCGCACCCGATAGCCCGACCAATGGGCGGGGCGCGGCACCGTGCGGCCCTGGAACTTGAGGTCGAAATGGGCAAAGCGGCGCTCCAATTCGAAGCGCTCGGGCAGGGTTTCCGATTGCCGCGACGCCCAGGCCGCGACCTGGCTGTCGCGCGGGCGAGAGGCGAAATACGCATCGGCGGCGGCGGTGCTGACGGGTTCCACCGGACCGTCGATGCGCACCTGGCGGCGCAGGCTTTTCCAATGAAACACCAGCGAGGCGCGGGGATTGGCGCCGATCTCCACACCCTTGCGGCTTTCGAAATTGGTATAGAAAACGAACCCGTCCGCCTCGCGCCCCTGGAGCAACACCATGCGCACCGACGGGGCGCCGTCGGCGCCGGTGGTCGCGCAAGCCATGGCATTGGCGTCGCGTTCCGACGCCCAAGCCAGCCTGTACCACTCGTCAAACAAGGCTAGCGGGTCTGATTTTTCCAGTTGGGCCGTGCCTTCGTCCATCATGGCGACAATGATTTCTCGCAAATTGGAAATCTTGGACGTCCGGTCTCCACCGACGGTGCGGGCGCACGTTTCACTGTAGTGCATTATCCGCCCAAATTGAACCATTTGACCGGCAAGCCCAAGGAAAAGACCGGCCCGCGGTTTTTCGCTGCCCGCAAGGGTCTTCACCGATTCAACCAGCGGCGGCGAAGCCGGGAAAAAAGGCCGGAGAGGGATCGTCCATCGACCGGGCAGAGCCAAAAACCATGCCCTTGTCGGGGGTCCCGTTTGAACCCGCAGGCCTTTGGTGTAGGATGCCGCGGCAATGACACCGGCAGGGGATTAGCTCTCCACCCGGCACCTTCGAGGAAGAAATGAGCCAGAGTAACGGACTTCTTGCCGGCAAGAGGGGGCTGATCATGGGGGTCGCCAACGACCGCTCGATCGCCTGGGGTATCGCCAGCACGGCCGCGGACAACAGCGCGGAACTCGCTTTTACCTATCAAGGAGACACCTTGAAAAAGCGCGTGGTGCCCCTTGCCCAGAAGGCCGGCTCAAACCTCGTCCTGCCCTGCGATGTGACCGACGAAGCCTCCATGGACCGGGTGTTCGAAACCATCGAAAAAACCTGGGGCGGGCTCGACTTCCTGGTCCACGCCATCGCCTTTTCCGACAAGAATGAACTGACCGGCGCCTACCTCAAGACCAGCGCGGCAAATTTCGCGCGCACCATGGATATTTCCTGTTATTCGTTCACGGCGCTAGCCGCGCGGGCGGCGGGGCTGATGCGCGACGGCGGCTCCCTTCTGACCCTGACCTATCTCGGGGCCGAACGCGTCATCCCCCATTACAACGTGATGGGCATCGCCAAGGCGGCATTGGAAGCGAGCGTCCGGGCATTGGCGGTGGACTTGGGCGGCCGGGGGGTGCGGGTCAACGCCATCTCCGCCGGGCCGATCAAAACCTTGGCGGCGTCGGGCATCGGCGATTTCCGTTATATCTTGAAATGGAACGAGCTCAATTCGCCCCTGCAACGCACCGTCACCATCGAAGAGGTCGGCAAGGCCGCGCTGTTCCTTCTCTCGGACCTCGGCAGCGGGGTCACCGGCGAGATCCTGCACGTCGACGCGGGCTATCACGTGATCGGCATGAAGAACCCCAACGCCCCGGATATTTCCGTCGTCTAGGTGGTCGGGAACGGACCATGTCGCACAATACCTTCGGGCACCTTTTCCGCGTCACCACTTGGGGCGAAAGCCACGGGCCGGCCATCGGCTGCGTGGTCGACGGCTGCCCGCCGGGGATCGATTTGGCCGAGGACGACCTCCAGGTCTGGCTTAATAAGCGCCGGCCGGGGCAAAGCCGCTTCACCACCCAGCGCAAGGAATCCGACATTGTCAAGATCATGTCGGGCACCTTCGGGGGCTTGACCACCGGCACGCCCATCAGCCTGATCATCGAGAACGAGGACGTCCGCTCCAAGGATTACGACGAGATCGCGGACAAGTTCCGGCCGGGACACGGCGATTACACCTACTGGAAAAAATACGGCATCCGCGATACCCGGGGCGGCGGCCGCGCCTCGGCCCGGGAAACCGCCATGCGCGTCGCCGCCGGCGGCGTCGCCCGCAAGGTGCTCGGCGCCGGCGTGGTGATCCGCGGCGCGCTGATCCAGATGGGGCCCCACGTGATCGAGCGCGCCAATTGGGACTGGCAGGAGGTCGACCGCAACCCGTTTTTCTGCCCCGATGCCAAGGCCGCCAAGGACTGGGAAGGCTATCTCGATTCCGTGCGCAAGGCGGGGTCAAGCACCGGTGCGGTGATCGAGGTGGTGGCCGAAGGCGTCCCCCCGGGGCTCGGCGCGCCGGTCTACGGCAAGCTGGATTCCGACCTCGCCGCCGCCATGATGGGAATCAACGCCGTCAAGGGCGTGGAAATCGGTGCCGGAATGGGGGCCGCGGCGCTGTCGGGCGAGGAAAACGCCGATGAAATGCGGATGCGGGGAAACGACGTCGAATTCCTCTCCAACGCCGCCGGCGGGACCTTGGCCGGGATATCCTCGGGCCAGGATGTGGTGGTGCGTTTCGCGGTCAAGCCGACCAGCTCGATCCTCACCCCCCGGCGCACCGTGACCGTGACCGGCGAGGAAACCGAAATTTCCACCAAGGGACGCCACGACCCCTGCGTCGGCATCCGCGGCGTGCCCGTGGGCGAGGCGATGATGGCCTGCGTGCTGGCCGACCATCTGCTGCGCCACCGCGGCCAATGCGGCATCACCGGCTGAAGCGCGCCACCAGTTCCACGTGCCGGGTCCACACGAACTGGTCCACCGGCAGGACCAAACCGGGCGTGAAGCCGCCATCCATCAAGATTTTCGCATCGCGGGCGAAAGACGCGGGGTCGCAGGACACCATCACCGCCAGGGGCACGCCCGAGGCCGCCAGTTGGCGCGCCTGGGCCGGGGCACCGCCGCGCGGCGGGTCCATCACCACGGCATCGAAGCCATCGAGCTCATCGCTTCTCAGCGGCCGGCGGGCGAGATTCCTGACCGTGCCGGTGACCTGGACCCCCAGCCCGGCGCCCCGGGCGGCGGCGTCGAGCGCCGCGATCAACGCCTCGTCGCCGTCGAAAGCGGCGACCTTACGCCCCCGTGCCAAGGGAAAGGTGAAGGTCCCGGCGCCGGAATAGAGGTCCGCCACCCGGGTGCCCCGGGCGATCGCCGTGGTGACGGCATCGACGATTAGCGCTTCCCCGGCCGCCGAGGCCTGAACGAAGGCCATGGGCGGCAAGGCCACGGCGACCCCCCCGAAGCGGGCCGTGACCGGACGCAGTTCGGCCACCACCTCGGGGGGTTGCGGCGCGCCGCTTGGCCGCGGCCGGCCGCCCGAGCGCGCGCGCCGGCCGGGCCCGAGGCCTTGCCAAGAGATGCGGGCGATGCCGGCTCGGCGGGCGAAATCCACCAGGCCTTGGCAGCGCTCGAGGTCGAGCCGCCCGGTGGCGCGGATCAGGATATCGAGGGCGCCGGAGACCATCTGGGCCTCCGCCTCGGCGCCTTGACCGGGATCGAGGGTTTGCCGAAAATACCGCTTGAGCGGGCGAGTCAACGCGAAAAGGCCTGGTTCGAGAACCCGGCAGGCGGTCATGTCGACCACCTCGTGGCTGGCGCGGGCATGGAAGCCCAGGCTCAGCCCCGATGCGCTGCGTTCGGCAAAAAACCTTGCCCGGCGGCGCGAGGCGGGCGGCACCGAGACCAGCGCGGCGACCTCCGCCTCGACGCGCGCGCGCCGCAGCGCCGCTTCCACGAAGCCGCGCTTCCAGCGCCGGTAGGCGGCATCGCCCAAATCCTGGGCGGCGCATCCGCCGCAGGTGCCGAAATGGGGGCACAGGGGCGCCGGGCCGGGACCGTCTTCCCCGGCGCCGTCAACGGCATGGCTGCCCAAGGCGCCGTCAACCGGCACGGCTGCCTCCGCCGTCGCCGTTACGGGCGCAAATCAGGAATTCGCGGTTGCCTTCGGCGCCGCGAATGGGGCTTTCGGTGACGCCCAGCACCGACCAGCCCATGTCCGACTCCAGCCAGGCGCTGAGCCGCGCCACGACCTCCTCATGGAGGGCCGGCGCGCGCACCACGCCGCCCTTGCCGACGCGTCCCTTGCCGACCTCGAACTGGGGCTTGATGAGGGCCATCAGATAGCCGCCCCGGCGGGCCAGGGCGAGGGCAGCGGGCAACACCAGCTCAAGGCCGATGAAGCTGGCATCGCAGACCACTATATCGACCGGCTCGGGCACCTGGGCGCGGGTCAGGTGCCGGGCATTGACGCCTTCAAGGACAACCACCCGCGGGTCCTGGCGGAGCTTCCAGGCGAGCTGCCCGCGGCCCACGTCCACCGCATAAACCCGGGCCGCGCCGCGGGCCAGAAGCACGTCGGTGAATCCGCCCGTGGAAGCGCCGATATCCAGCGCGACGGCGTCCTCGATGGGGACCGAGAAATGGCTGAACCCATGGTCCGCCTTGAGCCCACCGCGCGACACCCAAGGATGGGGCGCGCCGCGCACCTCGATGGGCTGGTCCGCGGCGATGCGGTGGCCCGCCTTTTCCAGGCGCCGTTCGCCGGAAAAAACCTTGCCTGCCATCACCAGGGCCTGGGCCTGGGCCCGGCTCGAAGCCAATCCACGCGCGACCAGGGCCTGATCCAGGCGCGGGCGGGGTGGGCTCATTGGGTGCGGGCCACCACGTAATAGGCGACCTCGCGCAATAGGCGCGCGCCTTGGCCGAAGGGCTCCAGGTGGCGGGCCGCCTGTTCGGCCAAAAGACAGGCCTGGCCGCGCGCCTTGGCGGGGCCGAGGATGGTCACGAAGGTCGCCTTGCCGCGGGCCGCGTCCTTGCCTACGGCCTTGCCCACCCGCCGCGCCTCGCCTTCCACGTCCAAGAGGTCGTCGGCGATCTGGAAGGCCAGGCCGAGATCGTGGGCGAAGGCGTTAAGGGTCCGAAACTCCTTGGCGTCGGCGTGGCCGAGAATACCGCCGGCCTCGCAACAGAATTCGATCAGGGCGCCGGTTTTGAGGCGTTCCAGCCGCGTGACCTCGCCGATGTTGAAATCGAGCTTTTCCGCGGCGAGGTCGATCATCTGCCCCCCGACCATGCCGCCGGCGCCCGCCGCATGGGCGAGCCGGGCGACCAGTTGGCCCCGGACCGCGGCGTCGGGATGGGTCTTGGTGTCACAAAGCACCTCGAAAGCCAGCGGCACCATGGCGTCGCCGGCCAGCACCGCGGTCGATTCCCCGAATTTGACGTGACACGACGGCTTGCCCCGGCGCACCGGGTCGTCGTCCATGCACGGCAGGTCGTCATGGACCAGGGAATAAGAGTGGATCAACTCCACCGCGGCGCCAACCCGCAGGGACACCTCTTCGGGCACGTCGAACAGGCCCGCCGTCGCCACCACCAGGAACGGGCGCAGCCGCTTGCCGCCGCCCAGCGTGGCGTAGCGCATGGCCTTGAAAAGCGTGGCTTCCGGGCCGTCGCCTTCGGCCGTCGGCAGAATCGCCGCGAGCGTTTCCTCGACCGCTTCGGCGACGTTCGCAATGGCCTTGATCAGGCTCTGGTCATCGCTGTGGTGGATCATGGCCATCTAAGTGCACGGGGGGTTCGGCCCCTCAACCGGTTTCGACGGGCTTCGTCCCTTCGGGTCCCGCCGGTCCAAGGGAAATCTTTTCGACCTTGGCTTTGGCCTCGCTCAGTTTCTTCTCGCAATGGGCCTTGAGTTTGGCGCCGCGTTCATAGGCGCCAATCGCCTGATCGAGCTTGATGTTGCCGTCCTCAAGCCGTTTCACGATGTCCCCCAGTTCATCGAGGGCATCTTCAAAGCTCATTTTTCCGACATCGCTGTCGGTCTTGGAATCCGCCGCTTTCGCCATTCCGGCCTCGTTGCTCGATGTCGCTGACCCGGCGTGCCCTCGCCCAAGGCTAGTGTAGGTGCGCCAAACGGGAAGGGCAAGCGGCCAACGCGCCGATCATTGCCGGGCCAAGGCCTCGACATGGGCGACCGCCGAGGCGGCCAGTGCGTCAAGGTCATAGCCCCCTTCCAGGGTGGAGACCAGGCGGCCGGCGCAGCGGCTCTCGGCGATGGCGCGGATTTCCCCGGTCACCCAGGCGAAATCGGCCTCCACGAGATTGATATCGGCCAGGGGGTCCTTGCGGTGGGCATCGAAGCCGGCCGAGATCAAGATCAGTTCGGGCGCGAATTGTTCCAGGGCCGGCAGCAGACGCTCGCCCCAGGCGGCGCGGAATTCGGCGCTTCCCGACCCCGGCGCCAAGGGCGCGTTCAATATGTGATCGCTGTCGTGCCGGCCCGAGCCGGTTCCCGGGTAATGGGGAAACTGATGGGAGGAGGCGAAGAAAAGGCCGTCGTCGTCGCGGAATGCCGCTTCGGTTCCATTGCCGTGGTGGACATCGAAATCGACCACCGCGATGCGCCCAAGGCCGTGCTTCTTGCGCGCGTGCAGGGCGCCGATGGCGACGTTGTTGAACAGGCAGAACCCCATGGCGCGGTTGGGCTCGGCATGATGGCCGGGCGGGCGGACGGCGGCGAAGGCGTTTCGCGCGGCGCCGCCGAGAACCGCATCGACCGCCGCCGTGACCGCGCCCGCGGCGCGCCTGGCCGCGTTGCCCGTCGCCGGGCTGAGACCGGTATCGGGATCGAGATAGGCGGTTCCCGATTGGGGCACCGCCTGCAAAACGCGATCCACGTGTTCCGCGCCGTGCACCAGAATCAAGGTGTCGCGTTCAGCCTTTGGGGCCTCGACCCAGGTGATGGCGCCGGGCACGGCGGTCTCCGCCTCCCAGCGTTCAAGGCCGCCAAGCACCGCCTTAAGCCGGGCGGGCGCCTCGGGATGCCCGCTTCCGGGGTCGTGATCGATGCAAGCCGGGTGGGTAATAATCAGCGTGGTCACGTCGGCATTCCCTAGATAACCACGGTCTCGGCCCGTGGCTCCTTCATTTAGCCTCAATTGAATGGCACAAGTTTAGAGAGGACAAGGGCAAACTGGCCGGGGGAGCATAAAATCCATGGAATTCTGCGCCGGACCCGCGGCGCCGGCCCAGGTTAAGCATTGCGATTGACTTACGCCCAAATGTACCGCAAAAAGCCGGGAGACAGCGCGAAAGCGACGGGAATCACGGCATCCGTCCGTGAAATGATAACCTTGGCCCCGCGTGCCATAGAGTCGTGGATAGCCGGGACACCGCCTTCCTGGGAGGCAACGAGGAACCCGTGTTGAAAAAATGGCTGTTTATTTCCGGGGTTTTGGCCGCGGGCCTATTGGTGGTGGGCCTGATCGGCGTAATGGCGCCCGGCGTGCTGGAAGGCGTCTACGCCCAGGACAAGAAACCCGCGGCATCCAGCGGCGGTGGTGAAACCAAGAAGAAAAAAAGGCGCCGCGGGCGGCGGATTTTGGTTCACGTCGACACGGTCCGGATCGAGCCGATGCTGCAGACCATGCCGGTCATCGGCCGCATGGTGGCGGTCCGTGCCGGCGCCGTTGCCGCGCGCATCAACGCACCGGTCGCCGAAATGAAGGTCGATGTCGGCGATCGGGTGCAAAAGGGCGATATCCTGGCCATCCTGGTCAACGAAATATTCAAGTGGGACCGGCAAGAAAAGGCCGCCCAGGTCACCGAGTCCCAGGCCAAGATCGCCACCGCCAAGGCGCGCCTGGCCCTCTCGCGCCAGGGGCTTAAGCGGATTTCCGACCTCAGGACTTCGGCGGCCTATTCCAAGGCCCGGTTCGAGGACAAGCGCCTCGAGGTGACGCGCTACCGGGCCGAGTTGGCCGAAACCAGGGCCCAATTGCTGCGCGCCCGGGCCAGTCTCCGTTTGGCCGAGACCGAACTGCGTTATACCTTGATCCGCGCGCCCTATAGCGGCGCCATCACCAGGCGGCACACCGAAGCCGGCGCCTTCGTCAAGGAAGGCCAGACCGTTTACACCATGATATCCGACCGCGACATGGAGGTCGAAGCCGACGTCCCGGCGCGGCGCATCGCCGGCCTTACGGCGGGAAAGAAAGTGACCTTCGAACTGGTCCGGGGACAGAGGATCGAGGCGTCGGTCCGCGCCGTGGTGCCCGAGGAAAATGTTCGCACCCACACCCGCATGGTGCGCTTCAAGCCCAACTTCAAAATTCGCCCGGAGAATCTCGCGGCCAACCAATCGGCGACCGTCTACCTGCCCATCGGCAAGAGCCGCACGGTGCTGTCCATGCATAAAGACGCACTGGTCAGTTCGCGCGGGGTGCCCACCGTGTTCGTGATCCGGAACCGGCGCGCCTACGCCCGGCAGATCGAGATCGGTGACGGCATCGGCGGGCGCTTCGTGGTGCTCTCGGGGCTCAAGGAGGGCGAACAGGTGGTGGTCCTGGGCAATGAACGCTTGAAGGACGGGAAACGGGTCCGGATCAGCGGGGTCTCCGATTGAATGCGCTGATCGAGATTTCCCTCAAGCGGCCCATGGCGGTCATGGCCGGGGTGCTGATGATCGTCGCCTTCGGGCTGGTATCGCTGCAAACCATACCGATCCAGTTGACGCCCGATGTCCGCCGGCCGGTGATCGATATCCGCACCAATTGGCGCGGCGAGGCGCCGGTCGACGTTGAACGCGAGGTGACCAACCGTCTCGAGGAAGAGCTGGGCGGGATCGAGGGCGTGGTGGAACTCACCAGCCGGTCTCGGTTCGGGCAATCGCGTATCCGGCTCGAATTCGAAGTCGGCTACGACCTCGACAAGGGGATGCTACTGATCAACAACCGGCTTTCGGGGGTCGACGATCTTCCTCGGGAAGCCGACGAGCCGCGCATGGATTCCCGGGGCTCCGAGGACATCCCCATCGCCTATTTCGCGCTCCGGCGCAAACCCGGCAACACCCGCGAAATGGAAACCTATGGCGATCTCATCGAGGATGTCATCGTCGACCGCATCGAGCGCGTCTCCGGGGTGTCCGGCGCCGGCTTCCGGGGCGGATCACGGCGCGAGTTGCGCATCGTGGTGGACCCCGAGAAGATGGCGTATTACCGGCTGACCATCCCCGATATCCTCAAGAAGATGCGCGACGCCAGCGCCTCGCTGTCGGCGGGCGAGGTCGAGGAGGGGAAACGCCGCTACCTGGTCCGCACCGAAGGCGAGATCCGCACCGTCCGCCAGGCCAAGGCCGTGGTTCTGATCCGCGAACAGGACAACAATTCGGGCCGGGTCGGGCGGGTCACCGTCGGCGACATCGCCGACGTCGTGTACGGCTATAAGGATCGCACCAGTTACCGGCGCTATCTGGGTGAAGACGTGATCACCCTTCAGGCGTTCCGCGACAGCGGCGCCAACGTGATCAAGACCATGGACGCCATCCGCGCCGTGATCGACGACCTCAATGAAAACGCCCTTGCCCGCGAGAATCTCTACATCACCTGGATCTATGACGAGACCGTCTATATTAAATCGGCGCTCGCCCTGGTGACCCAGAACATTTGGTTGGGCGGCATCCTCGCGGCATTGATCCTGATGCTCTTCCTGCGCTCATGGCGGCCGACACTGGTGGTGATGTTGGCCATCCCCGTGTCGATCATCGGCGCCTTCGTCGCCATGGCGATGCTGGGACGGTCCATCAACGTGATCTCCCTGGCCGGCATTGCCTTCGCCGTCGGCATGGTGGTGGATGCCGCCATCGTCGTGCTGGAAAACATCTACCGCCACCGGGAGCTCGGCAAATCGCCCCTGGCCGCCGCCCTGGAAGGGACCAAGGAAGTTTGGCCGGCGGTGTTCGCCTCGGCGCTCACCACCGTCGTGGTGTTCGCGCCGATCCTGATGCTGAAGCTTCAAGTGGGCCAGTTGTTCCGCGATATCGCCGTGGCGCTGTCGGTCGCCGTGATGCTGTCGTTGATCGTCTCGGTGACGGTGATCCCGACCTTGTCGAGGAAACTGCTGACCAAGGTCGGCAAAGGCGGCGCGGGCCGTTTTGCAATCCCCGGGGTCGACCATTTCGCCCGATGGTTCGTCCGGGTGATCATGGGCTTCACCGGGATCGTCGTGCGTTCCAAACTCGCCGCCTTCGCGGTGGTCTGTACCGTGGTCGGCGGGACCGCCCTGTTCACGGCCTTCGCCATGCCGCCCTTGGATTTCCTGCCCGACGGCAACAAGAATTTCGTCTGGGGCCACATCACGCCGCCTCCAGGCTACAACCTGAAGACCATGAAACGGGTCGCCGAGGAGATCGAAAAGGGCGTCAAGCCGTATTGGGCGAGCCTTACCGGCCCCGAATCGAAGCCCGGCGAGCCCCCCAAGATCAAGCATTTCTTCTTCGTGGCCCGTTCCGACCGGGCCTATGTCGGGGCCAGTGCCGTGGACCCCGCCCGGGCCGGCGAATTGGAGGACTTGATCGAAAAGCCGGTCCTCAAGGAGCCCGGCACCCGCGCCTCCATCCGCCAGTCCTCGATTTTTTCCCGGGGCATCGGCGGTTCACGTTCCATCCGTTTCGATATCTCGGGCCCCGATCTTGAAGTCAATATCGACGTCGCCCGGCGCGCCGATGAGATCATCCGAGAGGTGCTGCCGCGGAGCGAAGGCCACCGCGTGCGCCCACGCCCGGGCCTGGAGATGGGCGCGCCGGAGATCAGAATCATTCCCGATCAATCGCGGCTGGCCGATGCCGGGCTCTCGGCACGCGACTTCGCCCAGACCATCGACGCCTTCAACGACGGCATCCGCATCGCCGAGATCACCATCGGCAACCGCCGCATCGACTTGTCGCTGGCGGGTCCTAAGAATATGGTGACCGAGACCCAGGGCATCGGCAACCTGCCGGTGGTGACGCGCGACGGGCGCATCGTTCCCGCCTCCTCCCTGGCCGAAATCAAGATCACGGCGGGGCCGACCCAGGTCTGGCATCTCGAGCGGATCCGCTACGTGACCTTGCAGATCCGGCCCTCCAAGCTGATCCCGCTGGAAACCACCATTGAGCGCCTGCGTAAAGAGGTGCTCGAACCGATGCGGGCCGAAGGCCTCCCCGATGGCGTGAAAATCCGCCTGTCGGGCGCCGCCGACAACCTGACCAAGACGTGGAATGCCCTGAAGTTCGACATGTTGGTCGCTCTCGCCATCGTCTTTTTGGTGATGGCGGTGATCCTCGAAAGCTTCCTCTACCCCTTGATCATCATGTTGTCGGTGCCCCTGGCGACCGCCGGCGGCATGCTTGGGTTATGGGTCCTGAACACCGTGGTGCTGCCCGCCACCGACCGCCAGCCCTTGGACATGCTGACCATCCTCGGTTTCATCATTCTCATCGGCACGGTGGTGAACAACGCCATCCTTTTGGTCACCTACACCGTGCAGAATGTTCGCGCCCGCGGCATGACGCCGGAACAGGCGATCCTGAATTCGACCAAGACCCGCATCCGGCCGGTCTTCATGTCGACGCTGACCACGGTGTTCGGCATGCTGCCCCTGGTGGTGGCGCCGGGCGCCGGGTCGGAGCTCTACCGCGGCCTGGGCGCCGTGGTGATCGGCGGGCTGGCGCTCTCGGCCTTGCTGACCCTGATGATCATTCCACCCCTGCTTTCGCTTCTGTCCTGGAAACTCAGGACCGAAGGCAAGCGATCCGAAGAGGCCGGGGAAACCGCCGTGCAACCGGCGCAATAACGCTCCGGTCCATAGGCCCCGGCCCGCCTTGCGCCGGCGGCCGGTTGCTATAAACTTGGGCCATGCCGAAAAGCACTTCCAACGGCGTCGATATCTGGTACGAGGTCACGGGGGACGGCCCGGCCCTGGTGCTGATCCACGCCAATCCCTTCGATCACGATCTTTGGCTCTACCAGGCCGCCCATTTCTCCACTTGGTTCAAGGTGGTCAGCGTGGATATCCGGGGCTACGGGCGCTCGGCCAAGATCACCACGGCGTATACCGAACGGGACATGTGCGACGACGTCATGGGGGTGCTGGGCGACCTCGGCATCGAACGCGCCGTGCTGGGCGGCTGTTCGGTGGGCTCGGGCATGGCCATTCACCTCGGCCTCGACCATCCCGAAGCGTTCACCGCCCTGGTGCTGGTGGGCGGAAATTCCGGGGTGTCGGAGCGCTACATGCAGCGCGTGGAGGGCTACACCTCGGACCTCGAGAACTACCACATCAAGCACCTGAAATTACTGGTGGCCGAAGACTTCCCCGGGACCAAGCTCGGCGCCTATATCCTCAACCTATGGGTGGAGCGCGAGCCGCGCCTCGACGGCGAGGCCATCGCCCAGGTCTTCCATGCCGGCAACGGCACCGACACCACCGGGCGGCTCGGCGACATGAAAATGCCGGTTCTGGTGATCAACGGCGAATTCGATCATTCCCTGCCGGCCGGACGGAAAACCGCGGAACTGGTGCCCGACGGGACCCACAAGATCCTGCCCGGCACCGGCCACGCGTGCTGCATCGAGGACCCGGCCGGGTTCGATGCCCTGATGATGGACTTCCTCACCCGGAAAGGCCTGATGCCGAACCTCTGAGGCGCGCCAGGGCGCCTATTCGAAGTATTCGCCTTCCTTGAAGACTAATTCCATTTGATTGTTGTCGGGATGTTCACCCGGCATGGTGCCGCCGTCGATGTTGAGGCGCTCGGAGCGATCGCCATTGTCGCCGGTGATGCAACCGATCCTGAGCAGGACCAACGGCTCGTCGGAAGTGGCGTTGAATTTGTAATAGCACCCGGCGGGCAACAGGATGCCGCCATGGGTGCCGACATCGGTTTCTTCGCCATTGGGACCGTAGAACCGGGCCGAGCCCTGCAGGACCACGAACATGTGGTCCTCGTAAGTATGGGCGTGCAGGCCGTTTTCGCCGCCCGACGCATAGACCTTGAGAACCGTCCACATATTGTCGGTCTTGCACACCGGAAGATTGGTGCGGCCATTTTTCAACATCTGCGCCTTGAGCTTGAAGGCCACGGGCTTTGTCGCCGTGCCGGTAAGCTCGGGAAAGGTCCCCTTGAGCTTGAATGGGCCCAATTTGTCGGTGATCTCGGGAATGATTTCAGCTACGGACATGGCATTTTCCTCCATGGGTATTCAGGGCTTGATTTATTCCTACCATACCACGAACGCGGCCGAAACAACCCGGCCCGGGGGCGGACGCGGCGGGGCCGCCATTGGCAACCGGGCTCAACGCTCCACTGCGGCGTCCATTTGATCCAATAATTGGAGCACGTCGGCTATTTCCGCCGTCGCCTCCCTACCCTCCATCAAGTATTCGAATACTTCGGCGATGTCGTAGACGCCGAACTCGGCCTCCACGGCCGCGGCGTAGGTGCGGTTCATGGTGTCGAGCAGCGGATAGTTGCCGCCCAGCGCCGCCGCCAGTTTGGCCATCCGGCCGATCTGGCGCGACCGGTTGGCCATGCCCCGGTTGGGGACCTCGCCGGCCGCCGCCCGCGCCTTGGATTCCCGGCGCTTGTCGGAATCATAGCCCTCGTAGTCGCGGTCCACCATCAACGCGCCGCGGCTTTCGAACATCGCCGAGCTGGCATTGGAGCCGGCGATGGCCTGGAACATGGCGGCGCGGTCGAGGCCGGCGCGGGTGGCCAATTCCAAGGCTTCCGCCGCGGCCAGGGTGTGGGTCGCCACCAGGTAGAGGGCCACGAACTTGGCGATCCGCCCGGCGCCAAAGGGCCCCATCCAAGTCACCTTGTCGGTGATGTCGCGGAGCACGGTTGCCCAGCGCTCGAACGCGCCGCGGTCGCCGCCGACGAATATGGCGGCGTTGCGGGCCGCGATATAGACCGGATTGCCGCTGATGGTGCAATCCACCATGGTGACCCCGGCCGCCTCGGCGGCGTCGCGGACGACCAATTTTTCCTTGAGCGACACGGTCGAAAGCTCGAACACGTCAAGCCCGTCGCGCCCCGCGCTGAGGATTCCCTCGGGCCCGGAAAAGACCTCGTGCAGCGCCTCGCGCGACGGGAGGGAGGTCAATACCATGTCGGCCTTCTCGGTGACGTCCCGGGGCGAGGCGCCCGCCTCACCGCCGGCGGCGATGAATTTTTCCATCATGGTGCGCCGGTAGCCGACCACCCGATAGCCCGTCCCGAGCAAATTCTGGGCGATGGCGAAACCGAGGTTGCCAATGCCGATCAGGCCGATGGTGGCGGTCATGTTGGCCATCCTCTCTGCCGCGCCTTCAAGGAAGCGCTTTGAAGTCTTCAAGGGCCGGCCGGCCCACCGCCGAAATGGCGCGCCCGGCACCAGATCAGGGGGCCGGGCGGCCAAGTGCCGCGGGACGGCGGGGGCGCCGGCGCCCCCGCCGTCCGGCTATTTCTTCTTACGGTTATATTCGCCGAGCCCCGGACGGTAGGACTTGTCGTCGAGGAACTGAACCATGCCCTTTTGGCGGCCATTTTCCGGATCCGACCATTTCAGGGCATCGGACTTGGCGTTGAGGTAATCGGCCGCCTGATTCTCGCTCATCTCCCTGACGGCGCGGACCGCTTCCTTGGTGTAGCGCACCGCCACCGGGTTCTTCCTCATCATCTTCTTGGCGAGCTTGATGGTTTCGGCCTTGAGCCTGGCCTTGGGCACCGATTTGTTGACGAAGCGCATATTGGCCGCTTCCTTGCCGGTGAAGGTATCGCCGGTGATGGCGTAATACATGGCGTCGCGGAAGCTCAGGGTATTGACCACGTTCCAGCTGACGATGCCGCCCGGCAGGATGCCCCAGTTGATCTCCGACAAGCCGAAGATCGCGTCATCGGCGGCGATGGCGAGATCGCACGCCGTAACCTGGGTAAAGGCGCCGCCGAAGCAATACCCGTTGACCATGGCGATGGTCAGCTTGGGAAATCGCGACAGGGTCGTCCAACGCCAGTGATGGGAGGCTTTCTTGGACTTGTAGCGCAGGGCCGGGTCGCCGGTGGTGCCGCGGAAATAGAGCCGGATGTCCTGGCCCGCGCTGAACGCCTTGCCGGCCCCGGTCAGCACCACCACGTCGATGGAATCGTCGATCGCCAGTTCTTCGAGCGCCTCGTTCATGTCCAGGTGCATTTGCGGGCTCATGGCGTTGCGTTTTTCGGGCCGGTTCATGATGACCCAGGCGATGCGGTCCTTCTTCTCGACCAGGACGGTCTCGAATTTCTTCACCACCGCCTTCGACGATTTGCGGGCGGCGGGCCTCTTTTTGGTAGCGGCGCGTGTAGCCATGGTTCAATCCTCCCTTTTCATGCCGTTGTCAGTTTGCACCGAAAATTTCGTGCCTTTCCTGGCACGCAGAATAAAGCATTATCCATAAGTCCTCAAAATGTTCCGCGCGATCACCATCTTCATGACTTCGCTCGGCCCTTCGGTGATGCGGTTGGAACGCGCCTGGCGCCAGAACCGCTCGATGGGCAAATCCGTGGTCAAGCCGATGCCGCCGTGGACCTGCATGCACCGGTCGGCGACCCGAAACACCATTTCGTCGGAATAATACTTGGTGATATAGGATTCCTGGCGGATGTCCTCGCCGGTGTCGGCCTTGGTTGCGGCATGGTAGACCATCAGCCGCGCGGCATGCAGTTCGACGAAGGAATCGGCGATCATCCACTGGATCGCCTGGCGGTCGGACAGGGGCTGGCCGAAGGTGACCCGCTGCTTGGCGTAGGACACCATCATCTCGATGCAGCGTTCGGCGACGCCTAAGGCGCGCGCGCCGTGGCGCAGCCGGCCCGCGCCCAGCCAGCGCTGGCCCAGCTTGAAGCCCTCTCCCTCGGCGCCGACCCGGTGGCTGGCGGGAACCCGAACATTTTCGAAGACGATCTCCCACGGCTTGTCGCCCATCATGGTCTGGTACTGGGTGGTCAGGGCGACCCCCGGGGTATCCATATCGACGATGAAACACGATATCCCGCCATGGGACCCCTTCTCGCGATCGGTCGCCACCATCAACTGGATGAAATCCGCTTCGCCGGCGCCGGTGATGAAACGCTTGACCCCGTTGATTACGTAGTCGTCGCCCTCGCGCACCGCCGTGGTGCGCATGGAGCCGGGGTCGGAACCGGCATCGGGTTCGGTCTGGGCGAAGCAGGCATGCTTTTCGCCGCGGATCACCGGATAGAGGTAGCGCTCCTTCATGTCGTCGGAAAGTTCATAGAGGATGGCGCGCACGCTGGGCCCCGTGAAATAGCCGCCGCGGGACGGCAGGGCGGTGGTACGGGCGATCTGTTCGGTCACCACCACGGTGGCCAGGATACCCATGCCCTGGCCGCCGAACTCCTCGGGCACGTCCATCAGCCAGAGACCAAGTTTCTTGGAATCCGTGTCGAATTTCTCCCTGAATTCCGGCTTCAGGGTCACCCCGTCGCAGGTCGTGAGTTCCACGGGGATCATCTCGGCGTCCACGTAGCGCCTGAGCGTTTCCTTGAGGAGCTGCATTTCTTCCGGCAGTTCGAAACTCATGACGCCTTGTCCCCTGTGAAACTGATTTTATTCGCGCCCCTTAATCGGAGCGCCTGACCGGGCGCACGTCCACGGCGGCGACCCCGGCGCCGCGTTGGCGCACGATCAACGGGTTGACCTCCAGGTCCGCGAGCAGGTGCCGATGGTCGAGATAGACCCGGCCCAAGCCTACCACGGCGGCCACCAGCGCATCGGTATCCGCCGCCGGCGCGCCCCGGAAGCCGGCCAGCAGTTCCCTGCCCTTGAGCTCGGCGATCATGGCCCGCACGTCGTCTTCGTCCACCGGCAGCAGCCGCATAGCGGCATCCCCCATGAGCTCGACCATGATACCGCCGGTGCCCACCAGGATCACCGGGCCATAGAGCGCGTCGTCGCGGGCGCCGACGATCATCTCCACGCCAGAGACCATCTCCTGGACCAAAAAGCCGGTGATCTCCGCGTTTGCATCGGCGGCGGCGATGCGCCCGGCCAGGGTCGCGGCCCCGGCGCAGACCTCATCGGCGCTCGACAACCCCAGCAGAACGCCGCCCACCTCGGTCTTGTGGGAAAACGCCGGCGCGACCACCTTGAGCACCACGGGGAAGCCGATCGCCGCCGCCGCCTCGGCGGCGGCGGCGCCATCCTCGGCCAGGACGCTGTTGGGCAAAGTGACGCCGTTGGCGGCCAAGAGGTCCGCGAACGCGTCGCCTTCCAGGTTTTCAGGCGTGCCCGCCGGCGCCGGCAGGGGGGCAATTGTGCGCCCGGCGCGGGCGCCGTAGAAGACCAGCCCAGCCAAGGCGCGCAGGGTTTCCGGCAGGCCCTGCAGGTAGGGAATGCCGATGGCGTCCTGGTAGGCGATGCCGTCCTCGCCAAGGTGATAGCGCATGCGGCCGAAGCCGATCACCGGCTTGGTGGTGCGGTCCACCAGCGCCCCCATGGGCGCCCCGGCGGCGATGTCGGCGCGGCCAGTGGAAATCTGCCCCGCCACCGCCAGGATATCGGTGGCGGGATCGTCCAGCGCCACGGCGCACAGTTCCGCCAGCAAGTCGTTGCCGGCGGGAATCCCCGAATCGAGCGGATTCTTGGGCGTCATCTCCTTGGGCAGCAAGGGCCGCATGCGGGCCACGGTCTCGGGCTGGAAGTCGGGCATGGAGACCCCCTCGGCCTCGGCGTAGTCGTAGAGAAGGTCGACGGTCCCGCCCGAGGTGGTGACGAAGCCGATCCCGCCGCCCTCGGGCAACCGCCCCTGGCTGAAGGCCAGCGCGGTTTCCGTCATGTCGTCGAGGCTGGGACAACTGACGATGCCGTAGCGTTCGCACAGCGCCTCGAACGCCTGCCAGTCGCCGCCGATGGCCCCGGTGTGGGAAAGGGCCGCCTCCCGCGCACGTTGAGTGCGGCCGGTCTTGATGGCGATGATCGGTTTCGAAGCCGCCAGCGCGCGGGTGCAGGCGGCCTTGAATATTTCCGGCCGGCGGATGCCCTCGATGAACAGCACAATGATGCGGGTCTCGGGGTCATCGACGAAGAAATTGATGTAATCGGCGAGATCCAGGCCGATCTCGTTGCCCGACGACATGGCATAGGAAAAACGCAGACCCCGGGACTGGGCGGTCTGGACCCAGAACTGCAAGGTGCCGCCCGACTGGAACACGGCGGCCACGGACCCCGGGGAGGGCTTGCAGATGCCGCCATTGGGATAGGCGAACAGCTTTTCCCTGAAGGCGATGCCGCCCATGCAATTGGGCCCGGCCAGGGCGATGCCCGCCTCCTCGCAAAGCGCCTTGAGGGCGGCGCCGCGGCCGACGATTTCCGGGTCCGTTCCCTCGCCGAGGTGCCCGGCATAGACCGTCGCCGCCTTGAGCCCGTGCCGGGCGCCGTCCTCGATCACCCCTTGGACCGCCGCCGCCGGCACGATCACCAGCGCCAAGTCGGCCGGTTCGGGCAAGGAGCCGAAATCATGGTAGCAGGGCACGCCATAGACCTCGTCCCGGCGCGGATTGATGGGATAGACCTTGCCGGCGTAGCCGTTGGCCTTGAGATTCTGCCAGATGGTCTGCGGCCATCTGGCGCGTTCCGACGCCCCGACGATGGCGATGGTGGAGGCACTAAAAATGGGCTTGGGCGACCGGAACACGGGTTTCTCCCTGATTTTTTTATGCGGCGATATTCGTTGCTTCCCCTACCCCTGTCAACCGGACGCCAGGGGCATGACCCGGCCCAATCGAACCCTTCGGCCGCAGGGTCCCCAGGGGCCGGGCTTGCCCGGGGACGACCCCTTGAGATACTCTTGCCCCCACCGGTCATCAGGGAGAAGTTCCATGCGCGGACCCCATGACGTCGGCGGCCTCGAGGCGGGCCCCGTGGACACCACCACCCATGACATGAGTTTCTGGGAAAAGCAGATCGACGCCCTGCACGCCCTGGTGGGCGACGAAAAGCGCGGCATCGTGCCCAAGGGCCAGAACCGCCGCTATGTCGAGGCGCTGGGCGAAGACGTATACAACACGCTCAATTATTACGAACGCTGGACGGCGACCATGAGCCAGCAACTGCTCGAAAAAGGCATCCTCACGCGCGACGAGATCGACGCCAAGGTCAAAGAGATCCGCGACCGCCTGGAAGCCACCGGCGAATTGGAGCTTGGCCAGGGCGAAGCGGAAAAGATCTGATGGCGCGTTCCTTCGAGGCCGGGCAAGCCGTGCGGGTCCGCGATGACTACCCCCCCGGGCATATTCGCACGCCGGTGTTCATCCGCGGCAAGCGCGGCGTGATCACCCGCGATTTCGGTGAACACGATAACCCCGAGATCACCACCTACGAGCTCGAGGGGCCGCAAAAGACGCTCTATGTCGTGCGCTTTCGCCAGATCGACGTGTGGCCCGATTACGCGGGATCCAAGGGCGACACGCTGGATATCGACATCTTTGAACACTGGCTGGAGCCGGCCTGAGGAGCAACCCATGACCGATGCGACAAGTTCTGGCGGCCACGGCCATATCCACCGTGAAAGCGGCCCGCCCCAGCCCGACGACAAGGTCCACAGCTATTACCAAATCCTAGGCATCGCCCTGCAGGAACTGCTGATCGAAAAGGGCATCGTCAGCGCCGACGAAGTGCGCCAAATGATCGAGCGGCGCGATGCCATCACCCCCGCCCGGGGCGCCAAAATCGTCGCCCGCGCCTGGACCGATGGCGATTTCAAGGCGCGGCTTCTGGCCGACGGCAACGCCGGCGCGGCGGAACTGGACTGCCCCATGACCTACACCGAATTGGTGGCCGTCGAAAATACGCCTAAGGCCCACAACGTCATCGTCTGCACGCTGTGTTCATGCTATCCGCGCGAACTGCTGGGCCTGCCGCCGAGCTGGTACAAGAGCCGCGAATACCGCGCCCGGGTGGTGCGTGATCCCCGCGCCGTGCTGAAGGAATTCGGCACCGAGATCGGCGACCATGTGGAAATCCGCGTCCATGATTCCACCGCCGATATTCGCTACCTGGTGATCCCCCGCCGGCCGGCGGGCACCGAAGGCATGACGGAATCGGAACTCGAAGACTTGGTCACCCGTGACTCGATGATTGGCGTGGCCGAGGCCAAGACGCCGGGCAAATGAGTGCCCATGCCGCCGATCAGGGCGCGCCCGTGTTTCCCGCCTGGGGTGCCGCCAAGGAAACCTTGCTCTTTCTCTGGGCGCATAAGTCCTGGTTCTTGATGCGTGCCCTCATTCCGGCGGTGCTGGTCGGCGTCACCTTCATCGTGACCTTTCCACGCCTTGGCGTCTACGCCGTGTGGGAGATCGCCCTGTTCCTCATCAGCGCGCTGTTTCTCTCCAATATGGCGGTATCCAGCCACCGGTTGGCCATCGCCGGTGATCCCTGCAACCGATTCGCGGACTTCCTGCCGCGGGTGGCGGACCTCACCACTTTCGGCCTGTGGTTGGCCCTGATCATGGCTAAATGGGCGCTTGATTTCGTCGGCACCCTATTGGCGTCCATGGTCGCCCTGGCGGGCCAGGTCTTCGATCTTGGCGCAGCCATCCTGTTCCTGCTCGTCCTGGTGCGCCTGATCGCGCTTTTCCCCCTGGTCGCCATGCGGGCCAAGACCCCGTTTCATGCCGCCTGGAAGCTGAGCGCGGGGCAGGTGGGACGGCTGGTGACGTTCTGCTTCATTGTCGCCATTGTTCTCATCGCCGGCCTTGCGGCCATGGCCGCCCTGGTCTTCTATTCGCAAGCGTGGCTGGCGGCCAACCTGGCGGGGGACGGCGTCACCACGATGGCGCAAGAGCTCACCACCACCGTGCCGTTCTTCATCGCCGCGTTGTTCGTGATGTTGGAGCTGGAGGCGGTGGCCGTTGCCCAATCGGTGGCTTACCGGCACCTTGTTTCCGGTGCGGGTTCGGCCCGGTAAGCCGCTAAGAATAAGGGGCTCAAGCCCCTTGAGCGTGACCTGGCGCGGTGACCCGAATGTCCGCCTCGGGTCCGCCATTTTGCGCGGCAACGGACGTTGCGCGACCCTGGGCGTTGCGGAAACGTCGGGTGGTCATGGGTGTTCCGCCGACCCGAAGGTCACGCCTATTCCATGGCCCAAATAAGGCTATGATGGAAGCTCTTTGCCATGGTGGCCCGCGTGGAGAAATGAAATGCGCGCACCTGTCTTCCTTGCATTTCTTGGCTTGGCGCTCATTGCGGTATCCGACCGGTCGTCGGCCGGGGATTGGCGCAAGCAGTACACCACCGGAAACTTGTTTGAAAGTTGCTGCGGCGAAAACGACTGCCGCACCTTGGCGTCCCTAGGGTTTCCAAAAATAATTCGCCGGGCCGACCGCGGCTACGACGTGCAAGTCGACGGCTACTGGCTCAGCTACGATTTCCCGGCCGTCCATGCCTCCCAAGACGACAACACCTGGATTTGCTACCTCGAATCAAACGCAGAACCCGA
Organism: Alphaproteobacteria bacterium; assembly: GCA_004356985.1. GTDB lineage: Bacteria > Pseudomonadota > Alphaproteobacteria > SMXQ01 > SMXQ01 > SMXQ01. The sequence goes on from SMXQ01000148.1 coordinate 71,330, forward strand.
TCCGCTCTGCCTGTTTCTGCCGCCCGGCATCATCTAAGGCGACCAATCGGCCCGGGGCCGTTAACAAGGCGGCTGCCTGCTAACTGGCTGGTTAACCCGATGCCTCCTTTCGCCTTTCACCTCAACCGGTCGCACCACCCCTAGAGCCGCCCGGCCCTGAACAGCCTCCTGGTAAACCAAATGAGCCAGGGGATGCCGATTGCGGCGCCCAGCGGCGCGAACCACCAATGGGCCTGGAACTCGGCCAGGGTCGGCGGCTCTATGCTTCCCGTAACGACGCCCTCGGCCAGAAGCAGCGCCACCACCAACCCATTGTTCGCCATGTGCACGATGATCGGCCCCACCAGCGACTTGGTCTTGACGTAAATGAGAGCAAGAAGCACTCCGAAAATTACCCCTCCGATGATGTCGATGTGAAGGATGGCGAAGGCCAATGAGGAAAATATCACGCCTCGCCACAGACTATATTTGCGCCACCACCTATTTAGCAAAAACCCCCTAAAAAGCACCTCCTCCACAACAGGCACAATCACGACAAGCAGGACCACGTTGATGACGCTTGCCGATATGGCGCGGGTATCCAAATACCACCAGATCAACGGAGGTTCGTCTAATAGCCACCATTCAACGAATTCCGGATAGGCGTAGGAAAGGGGCAAAAACACGACGTAGAGGAAAAAAAGTGAGGTGCCAATTAGCGGCACGGCAAGAGAAATATAACTCCAGGCCTGCCTCCAGGATGGTCTCTCGCCAAGGGAAACCTGATGGACAATTCCTAGCTTGAGACACACCAGCCAGAGCAGAAAAGCCAATAGGAGGTATACAGAAACTAATGTGACCGCCTCAGGGAGGGGAGCTATGGTGATCACCAGAGTTTCGACCCAGAGAAATTCAACAACGGCATATACGGTGACAAACGAGACAATAAAAATGCCAACCAAGACTCGTGCACGGATGGCCGCGAATATCGGCGATGGCTCTGTATGAAACGGCTCGCGCAAAGTAGTTTGCCGATCGATAATCGGTGTGATTTGGCAGTCAGGAACCGGTCTTTATCCCGGAACTAATGGCCCACCCCTTCAACCCGCCGCCAGTGGGTGCCTTGGTGGCCGAAATCGAAGACGTCGGGGTGCAGGAATTCGGCGATGATTTCGGCACTTTCCACCAGGCGCGGGCCGGGGCGGTTGAAAAACCCGTTGCCGTCGGCCGCCGCCACCCGGCCCGCCTTCACCGCCTTGAGGTCGTCCCAGCCGGGAAGGCCGGTCAGGGCCGGCATCTCGTCCAGCACCCGGCCCAGGGTAAAGCCGCAAGGTGCTATCAGGATCGCTTCGGGGTCGGCGGCTTTGATGTCCGCCCAGTCCACCCACCGGGAAGGGGCGCCCGCCTCGGCGAACAGGCCCTCGCCGCCGGCCAGGGTAATCAGTTCCGGCATCCAATTTCCGCCCGCCATCAAGGGCTCCATCCACTCGATCAGCATCAGCCGCGGCTTCCAGCCTGCCTCCACCGCCCGGCAGCCGATGGCGTCCAGGCGGTTCTTCATCTCCGCGACCAGCACCGTCCCTTGGGCCTGGCGGCCAAGCGCCTGGGCGACGCGGGCGATATCGTCATAGATTCCCGATAGGTCGGTGGCGGTCAGGCTCACCAGTTCCACCCCCGGCCCCGGTTGGCCGTCGCCGCCGGCCCCATGGCGGCCCCATTGGGCCAGCGCCGCCGCCACGTCGTCCTCGGAAACCGCGCAGACCTCGCACTGGGCCTGGGTGACGATGACATCGGGCGCGAGGCCGGCCAGGCGCCCGGCATCGACCCGGTAGATCGAAAGAGCGTCGGCGAGCGCGTCTTCCATGCGGGCATGAATCTCGGCGCTGGAGCCGGTGGAATCTAGCCGCGCTTCGGTCAAGACGGGGAGCGTTTCGATGCCATGGGGGAAATCGCATTCATGGGAGCGCGCGACCAGTTCATGGACGGCGCCCAAGGCGGCGACGATTTCCGTGGCCGATGGCAGCAGCGAGGCGATGCGGCGGTCCATGGCCCAGTCTACGGCGCGCCTTGCGTCCCGCGCAATGGGCCGCCTAGACTGGCGGGCGGGAAACCATCGGGGGCGGCCATGGGCGGCATCGAGTCGGCCTTGCGCGAAAGGCTGGAAATGGGCGGTTGCACCCCCGTCGGCGGCGGTGAAGACGGCCCAGAGCTTTGGTTCACGCCCCACCTCAACGCTTGCTTCGCCCTGCCCTCAGGAATCGCCACGCCCGGCGCCGCCAACGCCGTGCTGCGCGCGGCGGGAATGGAAGAAACGTTCTAGACCGCTTCCACGGCCGCCCCGGCGCCGATGCGTTGGTTGAGGAACTTCATCGCCCGGGCCCAGGAATCCCTGGCCGAGGCCTCCACGTAATGGTTGGCGTTGTTGGCGTCCAGAAAGCCGTGATTGGTGTTGTCGTAGCGATGAAACTCGTGCTCCACGCCGGCCGCCGTCAGCGCGGCGTCGAACTTGTCCACGTCCTCGGGCGAGGGGTTGGTATCGTCATTGCCGTAGAACCCC
>SMXQ01000149.1 GCA_004356985.1 Alphaproteobacteria bacterium
AACGACGCCTTGGGGGAAAAGCACCCGGCCACGGTGGCGCTCATCATGCGCAGCGTGTCTCCACACGACGGCTTCCAGGGTGCGTTGCGGCCATCGTGCGAATGCACGCTGCGCATGACGCCCGATGCACCGCATCGCGCTTCGAACCGCGCCTACCCTGAGAGCCGTCGTGCGTGCACGCTGCGCATGATGAGCCCCATCAAATTGATTCAATTTGGTCCGGAAGTACTCTAGTCGCCCGATGGCGCGATCCTAACCGCGCCCGGGCAAGCGCGCCAATGGAGTGTTGCTCATTCCATGAGACCAGGCAAAAGAAAGGGCGGGCCCGCGATGGGCCCGCCCGGTAAAGGTGGCGGAAATCTGGACTATTTGGTGCAGTCCAGGCGTCCGGCATAGCTGCCGGGGCCCTCGTACCACATCTTGCACTTCATGCCGGCCGCGATCTTCTTGCGGCTGATCTTCTTGCCGTTGACCTTGACCTTGGTGTAGCGGCCCTTCGTGCGGGACTTCACGGCCTTGCTCTGACCGGCGATCTTGAAGCGGAATTTACCCTTTTTGCCGATCTTGGTGATGGTGCCGGTGACGACCTGCCACTTGACCCTGCGCATGGGCGACTTCGCGTCCTTGAGGATGGCGGTATAGCGGTCGTAAAGCTTGCGGTCCATTTTGCCGAGCCTGGCGACCAATTTCTGTACCTCGGCGCCATGAACCGGGCTGGTGATAAGGTTGAACCTCTTGGCCTCGGCCTTGTATTGGGGATCCGCGTGGGCCGCCATGAAGGCGTCGCGCAGAACCTTGGTGACGTCGGCGGCCAAGCCCGGGGGGGCGGCGAAGGGACGGGCCATGAAGAACGGCGCCTCCAGCAAGCGGAGCAGATCCCGGTCGGCCTCGTTTTTCACGATCTCCATGGCCGTGGGCGCGTCGGGAAATTCCGGCAGCCGCTTGGCGGTGGCGAACTGCAAGACCACCCGGATCGGGCTTTTGTCGCTGAGCCAGTGGGGCATGGCCGTCTTCATGGAGGCATAGCCCACCATGCGGGCCTGGGCCTCGCCGCGCTCGACCGCGAGGTAAAGCGTGTTGCCGCCGGGATAGCCGCGCAGGGGCTGGACATTGATGCCGAGAATTTCGCGAAGCACGATGGGCACGTCGGTACCGTCGGAACCGAAGGAGGTGGCGGCGAAATTGAGCGGCTTGGTGGCCTTCTGCATGTCGGCGATGGTCATGATGCCGGAGTCCTTGCGCACCACCATCAGGTAAGATTCGCCCTTGTAGCTCGACGAGGTGCCGATCCAGGTCAGCTTGTTGGGATCGAAACGGGCTTGGGTGGACTTGCCGGCGAAGGCCAGGATCGGCGCGGCGCGCGCGAAGGTGCCGAATACGGTGCCGTCCCTGGGGGCCTTGCTGTAGAGGTAGTTGACGGTATTGTAGCTGCCGGCGCCGGGCTTGTTCTGGGCCACCACGGTGGGCTTGCCCGGCAAATGCCTGCCGATGTGGCGCGCCACCTGGCGGCCGTAGCGGTCATAGCCGCCACCGGCGGCGTAGCCGATGATGACCCTGATGGTCTTGCCCTTGAAATCGGGGGCCGCCTCGGCGCTGCCCGAGACGCCGGCGCCCATGGTCAGGACCGCCGCCGCGGCTAGGGCCACCAGGCCGTGCCGGGTACTGAAATTCGAAATCATGACTGTCTCCCTATGCTGGATGAATATGCCCGCCACCCTGTCCCGGGGCTCCTTGGAATAACATGTGGCGGTCGCTCCTGAACCGTGCCCCGCGACAGTGTGATCCGGTTTTTCCCGGATAACCTTCAGATTCACGGTGATCATAGCCAAATTGCCCCATCGTTGGAATGGTTTTCCCTCGGCGGCCGTCTAGCGGCCTGAATTCGGTGACTTGGTTATTCCGGGAAGGCCATTGGGTTAATTTCCTCGCCATCCGGGCTTGCCCCTTCGGCACTTTTCACCCGCCGTCGATTGCCCCGGCCTCCGCCGGGGCGGTCTTGGCACCGGTGGCGATGGGGGCTATGGTGCCGGCCAATTCTTGGGGCGCTCGGGCCGCCCAAGGGCCCGGGAGGGAGAGATGCCATGTTCAAGGGATCGTTTACCGCTTTGATCACGCCGTTCAAGGACGGCAAGGTCGACCACGAGACCTTCCAAGACTTGGTGCGCCGCCAGCTGGACGCGGGCACCCAAGGTCTCGTGCCGGTGGGAACGACGGGCGAATCGCCGACCCTTTCCCATGAAGAGCACATGCGCGTGACCGAGCTGTGCATCGAGGCGGTCCAGGGCAAGGTTCCGGTGATCGCCGGCACCGGGTCGAATTCGACCGAGGAGGCGATCGGGTTGCAGCGCCACGCCAAGGCGGCGGGCGCCGACGCCGGCCTGGTGGTGACGCCGTATTACAACAAGCCGACCCAGGCGGGGCTTTTCGCCCATTACACGGCGATCGCCGACGCCGTGGACCTGCCCCTCATCATCTACAACATCCCCGGCCGCTCGGTCATCGACATGAGCGTCGAGACCATGGCCCGCCTGGCCCGGCACGAAAATATCGTTGGCGTCAAGGATGCCACCGCCGATCTCGTCCGCCCGCTGGCGACGCGCCTCGCCTGCGGCGCGGATTTCTGCCAAATGTCGGGCGAGGACGCGACGGTGGTGCCGTTCCTCGCCCAGGGCGGCCACGGCTGCATCTCGGTCACCGCCAATATCGCGCCCGAGGATTGCGCCCGGTTGCACCTTGCGTGGCAGGCCGGCGACTTGGCCCTGGTCGCCGAGATCAACGAGCGGCTGTTGCCGGTCCACGACGCCATGTTCTGCGAAGCCAGCCCCGGGCCGGTAAAGTACGCGGCCGTGCTCATGGGCTTGTGCGCCGGCGAACTTCGCCTGCCGCTGGTGGAAATCACCGAATCTTCCAAGAAGAAGGTCAAGGATGCGCTCATCGGCGCGGGCCTTCTCGGATGATGCGACATGGCCCGCACCCCGAAGCGCGCCGCCGCCGCCCGCGACCGGATCGCCGCCCAGAACCGTAAGGCGCGGCGCGACTACATCATCGAGGACACCGTCGAGGCCGGGCTGATATTGACCGGCTCCGAGGTCAAGGGCCTGCGCGGGGGCGGCGCCAATCTCAACGATTCCTACGCCCGCGAGCAGGGCGGCGAGCTGTGGCTGATCAATGCCCATATCCCGCCCTACAAGTTCGCTGGCGTGGGCGCCCACGAAAGCCGGCGGCGGCGCAAGCTCCTTCTGCACCGGCGCGAGCTGAACCGGCTGATCGGGGCGATCCAACGCGACGGCATGACGGCGGTCCCGCTGTCCATTTATTTCAGCGACCGGGGCATCGCCAAGGTGGAGCTGGGCCTGGCCAAGGGGCGGCGCAAATATGAGAAACGCGAGCTGGTGAAGCAACGGGACTGGCAACGCCAGAAAGCGCGGTTGATGCGCCAAAGGGACTGAGCCTATGGCCCCCCGCCGTGGCGCGGGTCACCGCGCGAGGTGGCGCCGCGCGGCGGTGAAGACGGCCCGGAACATTTCCGCCGTCAGTCGGCCGGTGTTGGTGTTGAGGCGCGAACAGTGATAGCTGGCGAGGATCAGCACCCCGTTCGCCCCCTCGAAGGCGGCGCCATGGCCGAAGGGCGCGTCCTTGAGCCTGAGTTCCAGCGCCCTCAGGGTGGCATTGTGGGCGATGGCGCCGAGCGTCACGATGCAGCGGAGACGGGGCAGGGCGGCGATCTCGGCTTTCAGGAACGCATTGCAGGTGCGGATTTCCGGGCCCGACGGCTTATTTTGCGGCGGCACGCAGCGCACCGCGTTGGTGATCCGCGTCTCCACCAGCTCGAGCCCGTCATCGGCATGGGCCCCATAGGCGCCCCGGGCAAAGCCGGTGTCCGCCAAGGTGGAATAGAGCAGGTCGCCCGCGGCATCGCCGGTGAACGGCCGGCCGGTCGCGTTGGCGCCCCTCAGCCCGGGCGCCAGGCCGACGATCAGGAGCCGCGCGTCGATGCCGCCGAACGACGGCACCGGGCGGTTGTGCCAAGCCGGGTTGGCCGCCGCATTGTCGAGGCGGAATTCCACCAGGCGCCCACACAGCGCGCAATCGGCGGCGGGCTCATAAGGCGTCATTGTCCGATTATTGGGGCCGCTCATAGCGGGGGGCCATCGTGGGCGACCGGGCGCCGAAGCCAGGGGCCTCAGGGGACGAATTCGGGGTCTGGGCGGTGCACGGCGGCTTCGCGCGGGCGCGAAATTTCCGGCTCCAGATCCCTTAGCTCGATGAATTCATCGCATTGGCGGCGCAATTCGTCGGCCACCATGGGCGGGTTGGACCGGGTGGTGGATACCACCGTCACCTGAACGCCCCTGCGCTGCACCACCTCCACCAGGCGGCGGAAATCGCCGTCGCCGGAAAAAAGCACCACGTGGTCGATCCGGTCGGTTATCTCCAGCATGTCGATGGCCAGTTCGATATCCATGTTGCCCTTGATGCGCCGGCGGCCCTCGGCATCGGTGAATTCCTTGGCCGGCTTGGTGACCAGGGTGTAGCCGTTGTAATCCAGCCAATCCACCAGGGGGCGAAGGGGGGAATAGTCCTGGTCGTCGATCAGCGCGGTGTAGTAAAACGAGCGGACGAGCCGGCCCTTGGCCCCGAACAGCGCGCGTAGTTTCTTGAAATCGATGTCGAATCCGAGATTTCGCGCAGATGAATAGAGATTGGCTCCGTCAATAAACAACGCGATCCGGTCTTCCGGATAAAAAGGCATATTTCAAATTCCTTGTCTTCAATTTGTGGGCCCGTCGGCGGACGGGCATAGTATCGGTTCAGGCTGAATATGCGTCCCCCGAGCGGGTAATACGTTGCTCCGGACAAACCACTTGGAATATTTCTAAGTGAGAACACGGTGAATCACAACAGTGTTTGTAGGCGGCACCCCATGATTCTCATCGGACTTGGCGCGAATCTGCCCTCCGGCGAATTCGGCCCCCCGGCGAAAACCCTTGAAGCCGCCATGGCGGCCATGGAGGCAAGGGCGATCACGGTTGCCGCGCGTTCGCCTTTGTATGAGAGCGCGCCGGTCCCGGTTTCCGACCAGCCCTGGTTCTTCAACCGCGTGATCCGTGTGGAGACGGCCCTCGATCCAAGGCCGTTGCTCGATGTCCTGCTTGAGATCGAGCGCCGATTCGGCCGCCGCCGGGGCGCGGCCAATGCGCCGCGCGTGCTCGATCTGGACCTTCTCGCCTATGACGCGGTCATCACCGGCCCCGACGCCTGCCCGGTTCTTCCTCATCCGCGCATGCACTCCCGTGCCTTCGTCCTGCTGCCCTTGGCGGAAATCGCCCCGCATTGGCGGCATCCCGGCGACGGAACGCCGTTGGCTTTGCTCATCGCCAGGTTGCCTGGCGGGCAAACGGCGCGGCCTTGCCCGCCGTCCTGAGCCCGCCCGGGGTGGCCCGGCGATCATCCTTGCATTTGAACCCCTTGGCCCATATATAGTGAGACAACACTTAAACCCTTGGAGGACCTGAATGGCCCGCATTACTGTCGAGGATTGCATCCTTAGAATACCCAATCGATTTGATCTCGTCATGGCCGCTTCCCAGCGCGCGCGGGACATTTCGGCCGGCACCGCCCTCACCATCGACCGGGACAACGACAAGAACCCGGTGGTCGCCTTGCGCGAAATCGCCGAACAGACCGTCGACCCCGAAGAGCTCGAACAGGCGGTGATCCAGGGCCTCCAGCGTCATGTGGAGCAGGAAGAGTTCGAGGACGAAGACCTCAACGACCTGTCCGTGGGCGAAGGCCTTGGCCTCACCGGGCCGGGGCAGACGGCGGCCGCGGATCAGACCCTGATCCAGCAGGAAATCGCCGAAAACGTGTTGACGGTGGGGCAAGAGGCGGTCGAGGCCGGGGCCGAGATCGCCGAAGTCCCCGGCGGCGCCACGCCAGAGGCCGCCGCGGAACCGCCAGAGGCCGCTTCCACAGAGGCCGCCGCGGAACCGGCAGAGGGCGCCAAACCGGCAGAGGGCGCCGGACCGGAAGAGGGCGCCGCGGAAAAGGCCGCCACGGAAGAGAGCTGATCCCGGGCTGGGCCGCTGGCTCCGGCGCCAACGATGCCCGGCCGGGGCCGCCGCGTCCGGGTCGAGACGCGTTTGCCAGGGGCTTGGAATGATTCGACATTTCGAATTGGTCGAAAAGGTGCGGGCCTATGAACCCGCGGTCGATGAAGACCTGATCAATCGGGCTTATGTCTTCTCCATGAAGGCCCACGGGTCCCAGAAAAGGGCCTCGGGCGACCCCTATATTTCCCATCCCTTGGAAGTGGCGGGGATTCTGACCGACATCAAGCTCGATCAGGATTCCATCGTCACCGCGTTGCTCCACGACACCGTCGAGGACACCCTTGCCACCATCGAGGAAATCGAGCGTCTTTTCGGCCCCGACGTGGCCCGGCTGGTCGATGGCGTCACCAAGCTGTCGCGGATCGAATTGCAGTCGGATCACACCAGGGAAGCGGAAAACTTCCGCAAGTTCCTGCTCGCCATGTCCGAGGATATCCGGGTTCTGCTGGTCAAGCTGGCGGACCGGCTGCACAACATGCGCACGCTCCGGCATATCAAGAGCGCCGAAAAACGCCGGCGCATCGCGGTAGAGACCATGGAGATCTTCGTGCCCCTGGCGGCGCGCATCGGCCTGCGCGAATGGAAGGATGAACTCGAGGACCTGGCCTTCGTCGAAATCAATCCCGAAGCCCATGATTCCATCCTTGCCCGGCTCGAATACCTGCGCGAGCAGGGGGGCAGCGTAGCCGAGGAGATCATCGAGGAATTGTCCAAGACCCTGGAAGACGCCGGGATCTCGGTGATCGTCACCGGCCGCGAAAAGCGTCCCTATTCCATCTGGGCGAAGATGCAGCGCAAGCGGGTGGCCTTCGAACAGCTCGCCGACATCATCGCCTTCCGTATCCTTGTCGACGACACCGCCGCGTGTTACCAGGCCTTGGGCGTGCTGCACGGCGCCTATCCGGTGGTGCCGGGGCGCTTCGATGACTACATCTCGACGCCCAAGCGCAACGGGTACTCTTCCATCCATACCTGCGTCATCGGCCCCGGCCGCAACAAGATCGAAATCCAGATTCGCACCCACCCGATGCACGAAATCGCCGAGCGGGGCGTGGCCGCCCATTGGCAATATAAACAGGGTGAAATGCCGGAACGGGAGGGCCGGAAGTTCGGCTGGATGCGGGAGCTGCTTCAGATCCTCGAACACGCCGGAGGCCCGGAGGAATTCCTCGAGCACACCAAGCTGGAAATGTA
>SMXQ01000150.1 GCA_004356985.1 Alphaproteobacteria bacterium
GCCAAGGGGGAGCCCCAGGTCATCAAACGGCGGATCGCCGAGATCCAGGCGGCCCGCGCCGAGACCCAGCCGGTGCGTTCGCGGACCGGCGGTTCGACCTTCCGCAACCCCGGCGGCACCGCCGGCGAGCCCAAGGCGTGGCAGTTGATCGAACGCGCCGGTTGCCGCGGCCTGAGACGGGGCGGGGCAAGGGTTTCCGAGCAGCATTGCAATTTCTTGATCAATGACGGGGACGCCACCGCCGCCGACATCGAGGGGCTGGGCGAGGAAGTGCGCCGCCGCGTCAAGCAGGCCACCGGGGTCACCCTGGAATGGGAAATCCGCCGCATCGGCGCCCTGGCAAAGACCGGGGCAAAGACCGGGGCGAAGGCCGGGCCGGCGGAGACCGCGCCACCCGCCGGAGACGGCCCATGACGGCCCAGCGCGAAACCTTGCCGCTGCACGTCGCCGTGCTGATGGGCGGACCATCGGCGGAGCGCGAGGTATCGCTGGTCTCCGGCGCCGCCTGCGCGGCCGCCCTGGGCAAGCTCGGCCACCGGGTAACCGAGATCGACGTGACCCGGGATATCGCCGCCACGCTCAAAGTGCTCACCGCCCTCGATCCCCATCCCGACGTGGTCTTCAACGCGCTGCACGGGCGCTATGGCGAAGACGGCTGCATCCAGGGGATGCTCGAATTCCTCGCCATCCCCTACACCCATTCCGGCGTCCTGGCCTCGGCCCTGGCCATGGACAAGCCCACCGCCCGCAGGCTTTTCACCGCAGCCGGCCTGACCTGCGCCGAGGGCCGCACCGCGCGACGCGACGACGTCATCCAGGGCCGGGTGATGGACCCGCCCTATGTGGTGAAGCCGCTGAACCAAGGGTCCAGCGTCGGCGTCCATATCGTTCTCGAGGGCGATGGGGTGCAACCCCTCGCCAGTGACTGGCCGTTCGGCGAGAGGGTCCTGGTGGAGCGCTATATCCCGGGCCGCGAGATCCAGGTGGCGGTGATGGACGACCAAGCGCTCGGCGCCATAGAGATCAGGCCCAAGGGCCAATTCTACGACTACCGGGCCAAATACACCGAAGGCCAGGCCGAACACCTGATGCCGGCGCCGTTGTCCGACGCGGAATACGCCGAGGCCCTGGAGGTCGCCCGCTTGGCCCATGCGACACTTGGCTGCCAGGGGGTCACCCGGACCGATCTCCGGTTCGACGACACCGGCGATGGGCCGGGGCACTTCTATGTGCTCGAGGTCAACACCCAGCCCGGCATGACACCGTTGTCGCTGGTCCCCGAAATCGCCGCCCATGCAGGCATCGGCTTCGGCCAATTGGTGGCCTGGATGGTGGAGGACGCGTCATGCCCCCGGTGAGGCCGGCGCGCCGCGCCAAGGGGATGAAAAACCCGCGCAAGCGGGCCTGGCCGCGCAGGGTCAAGACGGCCATCCGATTCGCCCTGCCCGCCGCCGTGACCGGGGCGATGGTGGCCGCGGGCGCATGGCTTGCCGTCAGCGGCGAAGGGGCGCGGGCGGTGGCCAAGGCCGGCGCGGAAGCGCTGAGTTTCAGTGCCCGGGCCGGCCTGCGCGTGGAAAATGTCCTGGTCACCGGGCGCAAACGCGTCACCCGCGCCGCGGTAAGGGCCGCGCTGCAAGCGCGCCGGGGCATGCCCATTATCGCTTTCGACCCCCATGGCGCCAAGGCCCGGCTGGAGAAACTGGCATGGGTGCGGGCGGCGAGTGTGGAACGCCGGCTGCCGGACACCATCGCCATCCGCATCTTCGAGCACCGGCCGCTCGCCCTTTGGCAGCTCAAGGGCCGTCTGGCGCTGATCGACGTCGGCGGCAAGGTCATCACCAGATGGAAGCTTTCGCGCTATTGGCGGCTGCCCCTGGTGGTCGGCGCCGGCGCGCCGGAACACGCCGCGGCCATCATCCGTACGCTCCGTGCCCACCCCCGCCTGAAGGCCCGGGTGCGGGCCCTGGTGCGGGTCTCGGCGCGGCGCTGGAATCTCGAATTCAAGAACGGCGTCATCGCCCGGCTGCCGGAAAAGGACGCCGCCCGGGCCCTGGCGACCCTGGACCGGCTGGTGACGCGCGAGGGGCTGTTGGACCGCGGCGTGGTGGCCATCGATCTTCGTTTCAAGGACCGCCTGGTGATCCGCACCACCGCCCGGCCCAAAGCGGCGGGCATGAAATCCAAGGAGCGGCGCCGCAAGCGCCCAACCAGACCAAGCAAGGACACCTGAGGGGAAATTTTGGGGGAATGAAACCGCGTCTCAATAGAAACAGGAACGGGCTGATCGCCGGGTTGGACATCGGCACGTCGAAAATCGCCTGCTTCATCGCGCGCATCGAGGATGGCGGCCTCGTTCGCGTCCTCGGCATCGGCCACCACGCGTCCGACGGCGTCCGTTCCGGCATGATCACCGAAGTGGAGGCGGCCGAAGCCGCCATCCTCGCCACGGTCCACGCCGCCGAACAGATGGCGGGGGAAACCATCAACGAGGTCATCGTCAACCTGTCCGGTGGCGCGCCCAGTTCCGACGTCCTCCACTACGATGTCTCCATCGCCGGACACGAGGTGGGCGATAGCGACGTCCGCAAGGTTCTGGCCCAGGGCCACGCCGCCAGCGCATCCAGCGACCGCGAACTGATTCATTGCGTGCCGGTGGGCTATTCCATCGACGGCGCCAAGGGAATCCGCGACCCCCGCGGAATGTACGGCGAGCGGCTGGGCATCAATATGCACATGGTGACCGCCACCACGGGTGCCGTGCGCACCCTGATCACCTGCCTTGCCCGGTGCCGGCTGGAGGTCGCCGATATCGTCATCGCCCCCTACGCCGCGGGTCTTGCGGCGCTTGTGGAAGACGAGATCAATCTCGGCGCCACCCTTATCGACATGGGGGCCGGAACCACCTCGGTCGCGGTGTTCTACGACGGCCATCTCATTCACGCCGATGCCATCCCCATCGGCGGCGCCCACGTCACCGCCGATATCGCCCGCGGCCTGTCGACGCCACTCGCCCATGCCGAACGCATGAAGACGCTGTACGGCAACGCCATGGCCTCGGGAAGCGACGAACGCGAATTGATCGACGTCCCCCTGATGGGCGAGGAAGACCGCCACCAGGCCAACCACGTGCCGCGTTCCATGCTGGTGGGCATCATCCGCCCGCGCCTGGAAGAAACCTTCGAGCTGTTGCGCGGCCGCCTGGAGATGACCGGCTACGACAAGATCGCCGGACGCCGCGTGGTGGTGACCGGAGGCGCCAGCCAACTGCAAGGGGTCACCGATCTCGCCGCCGACGTTCTCGACAAGCAAGTCCGGCGCGGCCGGCCTCTCAAGGTCGCGGGCCTCGCGGATTCCACCGGCGGGCCGGCCTTCGCCACCTGCGCCGGCCTTCTCACCTTTGCCGAGCGCCGCCCCGACGAAGCGCCGGCGGCCGCCATGGCGGCGCGTTCTCGTTCAATGACACGGGAACCGGACGGCCTGTTTGGCCGGTTCGGTCTTTGGCTCCGTGAGAATCTCTAGCTTCGCCACCGCCCCCCTGGGGGGCAACACCCACCACGGCCCCCTGGGGCCGACCCCATCGCCCGCGGCGGCAAGGTCCGACCGCCGACAGGGCCCATCGATTGAACGCTTACCGGATCGAAATGACCATCGCTTGAGGAGACTGTCATGACAATCAACCTGAAAATACCGCACCCGGAACATGACCTTAAGCCGAAAATCACCGTTGTCGGCGTTGGCGGCGCGGGGGGAAACGCCGTCAACAACATGATCCAAAACGACCTCGATGGCGTCGAATTCGTGGTCACCAACACCGATGCCCAGGCCCTGTCCCAGTCCGCGGCCGAACGCCAAATTCAGCTCGGGCGTAATATCACCCAAGGCCTTGGGGCGGGCTCCAGGCCCGACGTCGGGCGGGCCGCCGCCGAAGAAGCCATCGAGGAAATCATCGAACAGGTTCAGAATTCCAACATGGTGTTCATCACCGCCGGCATGGGCGGCGGCACCGGCACCGGGGCCGCGCCGGTGGTCGCCCGGGCGGCCCGGGAACAGGGAATCCTGACCGTCGGCGTGGTGACCAAGCCGTTCCAGTTCGAAGGGCTCAACCGCATGCGCATCGCCGAAGAGGGGATCGAGGAACTCCAGCATTATGTCGATACCCTGATCATCATTCCCAACCAGAACCTGTTCCGTATCGCCAATGAGAAGACCACCTTCGCCCAAGCCTTCGAGATGGCGGACGACGTGCTCTATTCGGGGGTCCGCGGCGTCACCGACCTGATGGTCATGCCCGGCCTTATCAACCTGGACTTCGCCGACGTGCGCCAGATCATGAGTGAAATGGGCAAGGCCATGATGGGGACCGGCGAGGCCGACGGCGAGAACCGTGCCATCGCCGCCGCCGAAGCGGCCATCTCCAACCCGCTGCTCGACGACGTCTCCATGGAAGGCGCCAGGGGGGTGCTGATCAATATCACCGGCGGTTACGACATGACCCTGTTCGAGGTCGACGAGGCCGCCAACCGCATCCGCAGCGAGGTCGACGCGGAGGCCAATATCATCTTCGGCTCGACCTTCGACGAATCCCTGGAGGGCCGCATACGCATCTCGGTCATCGCCACCGGCATCGAAGCCGAATCCTCGGCCCACCCCATGCCGCTCGGCCATATCAGCCTGGTGACCGACAATTCCCCAGGCGGTGGGCAAGGCGCCGAAGCCGGGACACCGAAGCCAGGCCCCCTGGGTTGGCCCTTGTTGGGCCGGAAGGCATCTGCCGGCACCGAACGGGCCGCCGAAGAAGAGGCGCCGATCCTCGACCTCAAGGCCAGCGCGGCGGCGGCGGCCGTGCAAGCGCCATCGCAAGGGGACGAGGAGCAGGCGGCATCACAGGATCCCTTCGCCGGTCCCGGCGACGCCTTCCTGCCGCCGCCGCCGGTCGAGGCACCGGAATCCCCCGCCGAAGCCTATCCCACCATGGCCGGGGAGCCGGATCCCATGGCCGAGGCCGATCTGGTGAACGCGGGAATGGCGCCGCCCAAGGCCGCCACCGGCCGCCGTAAGGGTCCCAGCTTGTTCGAGCGGGTCACCGGCACCGGCCGCGCCCGGGCCAATCGCCGCCCGGCGGACGCCATAGCCAAGGCCGGCGCCGCCGCGGGGCCGCGCCTCGGGACGGCGCCGGCAACCCCGGCGGTGCCACAGCCGCCCAGCATGGTCGCGCCCGACCCCGATCAAGGGCCGGTGGCGCCGGTGGCGCCGGATCCGTGGCTCCATGAGGATTCGCCGGCGCCCGCGCGGGAAATCGCGCCGGAGCCCGCCGCCGCCCCGCCCGAGCCCGAGGCGACGGCCAAAATGCCGGCTCAGGGTGATCTCGGCAGCCTGGAGCCCAAGGCCGGCCAAGACAAGGATGTCCACGAGGACCTGCTTGAAATCCCGGCCTTTTTACGGCGCCAGGCCAATTGACGGAGGCGCCATGCAAGCGGCTGCAAACAAACCGGAAAATACGTAACAAACTGTAATAATTGTTGATTTGAGCCCTCCAGGGGATGTTTGGTAAACGTCCCCCGGAGAGTTTGGTTAAGGGGGGTGCTCCGCAACGGGTGAACAGGTGTTTGCCGGGGTCGCCGGTCCAGGGGGTAAGGTTAAGTCACCAGGCAGTCAGTCGTTAATGTCGCGTACCAGTCGTCATGGCCGCGAAAGTATGGATCAACGCTACGAGGGGTCGGTTCGCTCTCGGGGGTCGTGGTGGGGGCCACGGGCGGACCGGAACCATTGAGTGGGGAAATATGAGTTCTACCGTTCGTCAAAAGACCTTGAAGAATGCCATCGGTTGCTCCGGCGTCGGCCTGCATACGGGCATCCAGGTGACCATGATGATCTGCCCCGCCGAAGCCGACAGCGGCATCCGCTTCAAGCGCACCGATATTTCCGGCGGCCAGGCGATCATCGCCGGCACTTGGCGCAATATCATCGAATCCAAACTGTGTTCGACGGTGGCCAACGAAGACGGCGTCGAGGTTAAAACCATCGAGCACCTCATGGCGGCCTTCGCCGGGCTCGGCATCGACAACGTGTTGGTCGAGATCAACGGCCGCGAAATTCCCATCATGGACGGCAGCGCCGCGCCCTTCGTCTTCCTGATCGAATGCGCCGGCATTTTGGAACAGGACCGGCCGCGCCGGGCGGTCAAGATTCTCAAGCCCGTCATCGTTTCCGAAGCTAGGTGCGAGGCCGCCCTGGTGCCCGGCGAGGGGTTCTCAGTAGCCTTTGACATCGAATTCAACTCGCCCCTGGTCGCCAGCCAGTACCATTACGTGGAATTCACCGACGGCGCCTTCAAGAAGGAGATTTCCAGCGCCCGCACCTTCGGCTTCGAACACGAAGTCGCCGCCCTGCGCGCCGGCGGCATGCTTCTCGGCGGCTCGTTGGACAATGCGGTGGTGGTCAGCGGCGAAAAGGTATTAAACGATTCCGGCCTGCGCTACGGCAATGAATTCGTGCGCCACAAGATTCTCGATTCGGTGGGCGACCTTTACCTGGCGGGCGCGCCCATCATCGGCCATTTCCGCGGCTCGCGTTCCGGCCATGCCATGAACCACCGGCTGTTGGAAGCGCTGTTTGCCGACGCCGACGCCTGGACCATGGTCCCCATGACGCGAGAACGGGCCCGCACCCCCGATGCCGGAACGGGGACCGCCAAGGCCCCGGCCGAGATTGCCGCCGCCGCCGGAATCTAAACCCGCAAATCCATCCTTCGGCTTGCCGCGGTGCCGGCCGCCCATGCTATAATCGCGCCTCGCGCCCGGGGCATCCCCGGTCCCAATGTATCGACGGCGATCAGGCAATGACCGGTTCCCACCATCAAACACCGTCTGGCCATCCCCGCACCATGGCGCGTCGGCGGTTCCCAGCCCTAGCGCCCCTGAGGGTTCTGCTGGTCGCCGGCATCTTGGCTCTGGGAGCCTGCGCCGGCTCCCAATCGGTTATAAGTGGCAAGGAAGAGCCCGCCGAAATCCTGTACAACCGGGCGATGGGTCTGCTGACCCGGGGCGAGGGCAACGACGCCACCCGTGCTTTCAATGAGGTCGAACGCCAGCATCCCTATTCGATCTGGGCCTCCAAGGCGATTCTGATGTCCAGCTACACCAATTACGCCATGAACCGCTATCCCGAGGCCCTGGCTGGGCTGGATCGCTTTATTCGCCTGCACCCGGGCAGCCGCGACTATGCCTACGCCTTCTATCTGAAGGCGCTTTGTTATTACGAACAGATCGCCGATGTCCAGCGGGACCAAGACATCACGCGCCGGGCCATGGAAGCTCTGCAAGAGGTCATCCGCCGCTTTCCCGGGACCAAATTCGCCCGCGACGCGAAATTGAAATACGACCTGACCCAGGACCAATTGGCGGGGCAGGAAATGTCCGTGGGGCGCTGGTACCAGCGGTCCGGCTTGTTCATCGCCGCCATCAACCGGTTCAAGACGGTGATCGACAAATACCAGACCACCGCCCACGTCCCCGAGGCGCTGCACCGGCTGACCGAAAGTTACCTGACGCTGGGCATCAAGGACGAGGCGCAGAAGACCGCCGCCGTGTTGGGCCATAATTTTCCCGGCAGCGAATGGTACCAGGATTCATACGTCCTGATGACCGGCATCAAGCGCCAGGCTCAACAAGCCGATTCCTCGTTACCACGCCGGTCATGGTGGGGCCGTGCCTGGAACGCCGTATTCTGACCATCCATGCTGACACGCCTTTCGATCCGCGACGTGGTGCTGGTTGACCGGCTGGACCTCGCCTTTACCGGATCCCTTGGCGTGCTCACCGGCGAAACCGGCGCCGGCAAATCGATCCTGTTGGACGCCCTGGGGCTGGCGCTGGGCGCCCGCGCCGACGCCCGGCTTCTCCGCAAGGGCGCCGGGCAGGCGCAGGTCACCGCCGAATTTGAACTCGCCCCCGACCATAGGGCGCTGGCCATGCTGGCCGAACGCGACCTTCCCCAGGACCAACCGCTGATCTTTCGCCGGGTGGTGAACGCCGATGGACGTTCCCGCGCCTACATCAACGACCAACCCGTCAGCGCCGGGCTTCTCGCCACCCTGGCCCGCGAACTGATTGAAATTCATGGCCACCGCGATTCCCAGGGGCTGCTCAATACCGCGACTCACGGCGGTCTCCTCGACGCCTTCGCCGGCCACGATTCCCTGCTTGCGGCGGTGGCCGGCGCATGGACGTCCCTCGCCCAGGCCCGGGCCGCGGCGGCCCAGGCCAAGACCGCCCTGGAGGACGCCAGGCGGGACGAGGAACTGCTGCGCCATGAGGTCGCGGAAATCGAGTCCCTCGCGCCGCAACCCGGCGAGGAGGAAACCCTTGCCGGCGAACGGCGCTTTCTCGCCGCCGGCGCGAAACTGGCCGAATCGCTGCACGCGGCGGAATCCGGTTTGACCGCCGGGGCCGACGTGGAAGCCGCCATCGGCGGCGCCCGGCGGGCCTTGGAGCGGAGCCGCGAAGACGCCGGCGGCCGCTTTGACGCCGCCCTGGCGGCGCTGGAGCGGGCCGCCATCGAGGCCGCCGATGCCCTCGCCGAGATCCGCGACGCCGCCGCCGCGCTGACCGGCGATCCCGACCGCCTGGCCCGGGTCGAGGACCGGCTGTTCGCCCTGCGCGCGCTGGCCCGAAAACATGACGTCGCCCCCGACCGGCTCTCGGAACACGGCGCGGCCCTGGCCCGCCGCCTCGCCGCCATCGATGATTCCGATGCCCAACTCAAGCGCCTGGCCGAAGCCAGCGCCCAGGCCTTGACCGCCTACGACCGGGCCGCCGGCAAGTTGAGCGCCAGCCGCGAAAAGGCGGCGGGCCAGCTCGAGGCCGCCATGACCGTGGAACTGCCGCCGCTCAAGTTGGAGAAAGCGCGTTTCGAGGTCATGCTGGAACCGCTTGCCGAGAATGATCGCGGGGGCCGCGGGGCGGAACGGATTCAATTCCTCATCGCCGCCAACCCGGGCACCGATCCCGGCCCCTTGAACAAGGTCGCCTCGGGCGGCGAGCTGGCCCGAATCATGCTGGCCTTGCGGGTGGTGCTGGCCGGCAAGGGCGCCGTGCCGACCCTGGTGTTCGACGAAGTGGACTCGGGAATTTCCGGCGCCACCGCCAACGCCGTGGGCGAACGCCTCGCCCGCCTGGGCACCCGCATTCAGGTCCTGGTGGTCACCCATTCGCCCCAGGTGGCGGCCCGGGGCGACCAGCACTGGCGCGTGGTCAAACGAGGCGACGCCAAAAGCGCCGCCACCACGGTCGAGGAACTGGCCGCCCCCGGCCGCCGCGAGGAAATCGCCCGCATGCTGGCCGGCGCCACGGTCACCGACGAGGCGCGGGCGGCCGCCGACCGGCTGCTGAGGGGAGGGGCCTGAGGTGGCCCATGGCGCCGACGCAAAGCCGGTTGATGCGCTGAACCAGGCGGAAGCGAAGGCCGAACTCGCCCGGCTGGCCGAGGAAATTTCCGCTCACGACGTGCTCTACCACCAGCGCGACGCGCCCCGGGTCGCCGATGGCGAATACGACCGGGCACGCCGGCGCAACGCCGCCATAGAGAGCCGCTTCCCTGCCCTGGTCCGCGCCGACAGCCCCTCGGCACGGATCGGCGCGGCACCGGCCTCGGGCTTTGCCAAGGTCCGCCATTCCGTGCCCATGCTGTCGCTGGACAACGCGTTCAACGCCGAGGACGTGATGGAATTCGTCGACCGGCTGCGGCGCTTCCTCAATCTCGGGGCCGAAGCGACGGTCGAGGCGATGGCGGAAGCCAAGATCGATGGCGTGTCGATTTCCCTGCGTTACGAGGCGGGCCGGTTCACCATGGGCGCGACGCGCGGTGACGGCACCACCGGGGAGAACGTGACCGCCAACCTCAAGACCCTCGACGACATCCCCGAGGGTCTTGGGGGCACCGGCTGGCCCCAGGTGTTGGAGGTGCGGGGCGAGGTGTACATGCGTAAATCCGAGTTTCTCGCCCTCAACACCCGCCAACTCGAGGTGGGCGCCAAACCCTTCGCCAATCCGCGCAACGCCGCCGCCGGCAGCTTGCGCCAACTGGACGCCGCGATCACCGCGTCACGCCCGCTGGCCTTCTTCGCTTATGGCTGGGGGGAGATTTCGGCGCCCCTGGGCGAGACCCTGGCCGCCGCCCGCGATCGCCTGCGGTCGTGGGGATTCACCCTCACCGATTCTGAGTTATGCGCTGGCGCCGAGCAAATGATCGCTTATCACGGCCGGCTGGAAAGCCGGCGCGCGGGGCTCGATTACGATATCGACGGTGTGGTTTACAAGGTCAACAGGTTGGACTGGGTGGAACGGCTCGGCTTCGTCAGCCGCAGCCCGCGTTGGGCGATCGCCCATAAGTTCGCCGCCGAGCGCGCCGAAACGGTGATCGAGAAGATCGATATCCAGGTCGGGCGCACCGGCACCCTGACCCCGGTGGCCCATTTGACGCCGGTCACGGTGGGCGGCGTGGTGGTTTCCCGGGCGACCCTGCACAACCAGGACGAGATCAAGCGCAAGGATATCCGCGTGGGTGATCATGTGGTCATCCAGCGCGCCGGCGACGTCATCCCCCAGGTGCTCGAGGTCATCCAGGCGGCGCGCCCCAAGGACTCGCGGCCCTTCGAATTCCCCGACCATTGCCCAATTTGTGCCTCCTTGGCGGTGCGCGAGGAGGGAGAGGTGGCGACCCGCTGCACCGGCGGGTGGATTTGCCCGGCCCAGGCGGTCCAACGGCTCAAGCATTTCGTCAGCCGCAACGCCTTCGACATCGACGGTCTCGGCGGCAAGCATATCGAGGCGTTCTGGCGCGATGAGCTGATCGCCAGCCCGGCGGATATTTTTTGCCTCCACGAGCGCAAGGGGGAAATCCTGGAACGCGGGGGCTGGGGCGACAAGTCGGTGGAAAACCTGATCGCCGCCATCGAGGCGCGCCGATCCATCCCCCTGGACCGGTTTATCTATGCGCTGGGGATTCACCAGGTGGGCGAGGCGACGGCGAAGTTGCTGGCGCGCATCTATCACACGCTGGATCATTGGCGGAACTCCATGGACATGGCCAGGGACCGGGAATCGGAGGCTTATGCCGAGCTCACCGCCATCGACGGGATCGGCCCGTCCATGGCCGACGATATCCTCGGATTCTTCGCCGAACCCCATAATCGCGAGATTTTGGACCGCCTCAGCCAAGCCCTGACCATAGAGGAGGCCAGCACGCCGGCATCGCTGCAAACGCCGCTCAGCGGCAAGACCGTGGTGTTCACCGGCACGCTGATTTCCATGGGCCGCATGGAAGCCAAGGCGCGGGCCGAGGCGCTGGGCGCCAAGGTCGCCAGTTCGGTGTCGGCCAGAACCGATTTCCTGGTGGCCGGCGAAAAGGCCGGATCGAAGGCCAAAAAAGCCGCCGAGCTCGGCGTCACCGTGCTGAGCGAGGATGAATGGCGGGAGCTGGCAGGGTTGTAAGCCGCTAAATCGGCTTCGTCGCACACTGTTTTCCGTTAACCCGATGTCCGCTTTTAGCCAAAAGCGGACATTAGGGATTTACAGATCAAGGCCTGCAAGCACGGGATGACATTTTATTTCGGGTCGAAGAAAAAGCCCCGCC
>SMXQ01000009.1 GCA_004356985.1 Alphaproteobacteria bacterium
AGCGGTAATAAATCGCCCGCAATTTGTGTTAGATTTGAACTACATTTTTGTGCCCAGTTTGGGCATTGAAATTCTCAACTGGCGGAATTCAAAAGAATTTGTGCGATCTTAAGCGCTCAGCCCCGACAGCATATCCTCGTCGACCAACTTGTGGTGGGTACTATCCAGACTGACCTGCCCCCATTAAGTGGCCCACGAATTGACGGTGGGTCATTATGTCCGCTTTTGGCTATAAGCGGACATTGGATTAACGGTATCTAGCTAACACCGAGGGGAAGCCTTCGGACCCATTTTTGGCACCCGAATTGGCACCGGACGGGTCGTGACGGGGCGGTATAAGGCGTGATAGCGGCGTGGTACTGCCACCTGAAAACGGCGGAAAACCGGGCGTAACGTGACAAGAAAGGACAGGCCGAGACGGTAATTCACGGTTTAGCAAACCGGCGCCTTCAGCCGCTCGGCCATCCCTCCGCGCGCCCCGGCACGCCATCGGGCGGCAGGCACATCCTTCTAATGGTGGGCACCAGGCCTGTCAACGGCCCCAGTTCGGCCGGTGTGGAGGGGGCGGCGCGGTCGGGGTTCGGGAAAACGGGCTCAGCTGTCGGCCCACTCCCGATAGGCCTCTTTCATGGAATCCAGCGCAACTTCCACGTTTTCGGGCGGCGAATCATTGGACGCCACCAACGCGTTGTATCCGTTGCGCGCCTCGATGAAGCCAATCCAGAGATCGGCTTGGGAAACCGCACCACGCGAACGGCGGTCGTGTCTGCCGCGCGCGCCGCGCTCGACATCGGCAAGCACCTCGCGGAGCCGGTTCGCGACCTTGTGGGCACCCGACGCATAGGCGTGATTGAAGGCCGCCAGGATCTTGTCGCTGAGCCTCTGGTCATAATCCTGCTTCCCAAGAATATCCCCGTTGCGGCCGGACTGAACCACCGGGCGCGAGGATTTCGAACGCATCTGAGTCCTGCCGTTGCTCGTTGTCTGGACCATAGGTCTCACTCTCCAGGTGTTCCAAGGTCATGGGTGGCAGGATTGTGACCGGGGGAGCATTACATTTTATTAAAATAAATCGGGAAATGAAAAATATACCTTAAGTCGTATTTTTTTAGAAATATTTACCTCTTATTAAATATATCTGTCTGAATATAGCGCCATCGAGACACACCGCAATTCGAGATGCGGAGAGATTACAGGGGACGGCACCATGGCCTTATCAGGAAGATCACTCGAAGCGCTTATGGACTTGGTGGATATCAAACTCAACTGCGTCGAACATTTCGACCGGGAAGACGCACGCGAGGCCAAGCTTCTGGAGTATTGCCGCGAAGAACTGGTGGCGCTCCCCCGCCAGCGCGGTTCCGCCGAGGTGATCGAGATGCCGAGAGGAAGGGCCGCCCGCGCCCAAGCCGTCTAAACCACATCTAACCACGCTTCCCGGTTGCAGTACCGGGTAGTTCGAGGGGACCGCGTAACTCCCCCCCCTGATCGCGGTCCCCTCATTTTTTCGCCAACTTGCAGACCATCCCCGCGCTGGATAGCGCAGATCAGCCTTAGCGCACGATGTCAGTCGCCGCGGGGCGGAATATCGTAGCCGCGGCGGGTCGCCGGCCGGTCGCCGATGCGCTTCAACCAGTCCCCCAGCCGGGGCCAGGGCGCGAGGTCCATGGCGTGGGCTTGATGGCGGTCGACCCAGGGCCAGGCGGAGATATCGGCGATGGAATACCGGGCGCCGGCCAGGTAGTCGCGCGATGCCAGCACGCCATCGAGAATGCCGTAGAGGCGGCCGAGTTCGCGTGCGTAGACTTCGAGGTTGTCGTGCGGTTCGCCGGCCGCCTTGCGCCGCAGCAAGTAGTGGACCTGCATGGCGGTATGGGTGACCTGGGAGGAGCCGAAAAACAGCCATTTCAGGGCCTCGACCCGGGCGCGCCCGCCGGGGCTGAGAAGTTGCCCCGATTTTTCCGCGATATAGAGCAATATGGCGCCGGATTCGAACACCGTCGCCGCCCCGCCGGGGCAATCGTCGTCGACGATGACGGGAATGCGCCCGTTGGGATTAAGGGCGAGGAATTGGGGCGTCTTCTGCTCTTTCCTGGAAAGATCGATGGCGTGGACGGTGTAGGGAAGTCCGGTTTCCTCCAGCGCCATGGCGACCTTGCGCCCATTGGGCGTGGCCCGGCTGTGGAGATGGATCATGGTGTCCTCCTCCTATAAGCCGTCTTCGCGGGGCGGCACGCCGAGGCCGGCGATCACCGCATCCCGGGCGCCGACCGCGGCGAACCAAGATTTCAGGCGGGGAACGCCATCCATGTCGATGCCTTGCATTTCCCAGCGGTAGACCCAGGGATAGGCGGCGATATCGGCGATGGAATAGTCCTCGCCGCCAAGGTAGGGGCAATCAGCGAGCCCCTGGTCCAGGACGCCGTATATGCGGGCGTTCTCCTCCTGCCAGGTGTCGAGATCGGGATGGGCCTCGCCGGCATCGCGCAGGCGGGCCAACCAATGGACCTGCATGGCCCCAAAGGTGAGGTGGGAGGACACGAAAAACAGCCATTCCATCACCCGGGCGCGGTCCCTGGGCCCTGTGGGCAGCAACCGGCCCGATTTTTCCGCCAGGTAAATCAGGATGGCGCCGGATTCGAAAACCGTGACCGGCGCGCCCCCGGGCCCGTCGTCGTCGGTGATCACCGGGATCCGGCCATTGGGATTCATCTCCAGGAACCAGGCTTCCTTTTGCTCCTTGCGCTCGAGCGCCATGGGCCGGACTTGGTAGGAAAGGCCGGTTTCCTCGAGCATGATGGAAGCCTTGCGGCCGTTGGACGTCGCCTTGGCGTAAAGGGTGATCATGGCGGGCGCTCAGCGCTTCTCGAATTGGGCGGCGCCGAACATGATGTTCCAGGCCTTGTCGTCCATATCGGCCCGGGGCACGCCTTCCAGGATCCGGTTGCCGGCGATCACCGCCGGGCGCGCGTCGACCTGGTTGAACCAACGCAGAACGTTGGGATAGTCCGCCTGATCCACGCCGCGCCGCTCGGGATTACGGCACCAGGGATAGATCGCGATGTCGGCGATGGAATAGCGGTCGCCGGCGATGTATTGGTTGTCGGCCAGGCGCTTCTCCATCACCCCGTAGAGCCGCTTCACCTCGAGGGTGTAACGCTCCCGGCCGTAGGATATCTGCTCCTCGGGGAAGCGCTCGGCGGCGTAGATCCGGAAATGGTTGGCCTGGCCGAACATCGGGCCGACCCCGCCCATCTGGAACATCAGCCATTCCATCACCCGATAGCGGGCGGCGCCATCGGCGGGCAGCAACTGCCCGGTCTTTTCCGCCAGGTAATGGAGGATGGCGCCGGATTCGAACAGGGCCAGCGGCTTGCCTCCGGGTCCGTCGCGGTCGACGATGGCGGGGATCCTGTTGTTGGGCGAAATAGTCAGGAATTCCGGGGCAAACTGATCGCCGGCCCGGATATCGATTGGGTGGGGGGTGAAGTCCAGGCCGGTTTCGGCCAACATGATATGGACCTTGCGCCCATTGGGCGTGGTCCAGGAATAAAGATCGATCATGGTCTGCCCTTTCTCCGGCGCACCATTTCTAAAAGCAGCGCGGCTTACCCGCTCAGGCCGCGGCGGCGGCTTCGCGCACCTCTTCGATGATCGCCGCGGCGCGCCGGGTGGCGGGACGTTCGCCCACCTGGGCGAACCAGCGCGAGATGTTGGGATAATCGGCCAGGGCGGCGCCGAATCGGCCCACCGATCCGCAATGGGGCCACAGCGCCATGTCGGCGATGGAATAGCGGTCGCCGGCGATGTATTCCGCGGTCGAAAGCCTCTTGTCGATGACGCCGAGGATATGGTGGGCCTCGTCCACGTAGCGCTTGGTGGGGTATTCCATGTCGGGTTTACCGGCCTGGCTGTGGAAGTAATGGGCCTCGGTGAACAAGGCGCCCGGGCTGGCCATCTGGAACATCAGCCATTGCATGATGGTGAACCACTGGCGCTTGTCCCGGGGCCGGAATTTACCGGTTTTTTCCGCCAGGTAGATCAGGATGGCGCCCGATTCGACCACCGTGAAGGGCTTAGCCCCGGGCCCGTCCTGGTCGACGATGGCGGGCACCTTGTTGTTGGGGTTGATAGTGAGGTATTGGGGCCGCAGCTGCTCCTTCTTGCCGAGGTGCACGATGTGGCGCACGCAGGGCAGCCCGGTCTCCTCGAGCATCATGAAGATCTTGCGGTTGTTGCCGCTGCGCCAGCAGTAGAAATCGATCATTTCCCGGCCCCCTGTCGCGCCGCGCGCGCGGATTTACCGAGATCGGCGGCGATCCCGTCGGACTTGACCACCGCCGGGCGATCCTGGATGACATCGAACCAGCGCTTGAAGTTGGGATAATCCTCGCCGCGAAAGCCGCGCTTCTCCCAATTCTGGCACCAGGGGAAAACCGCCATGTCGGCAATGGTGTACTCGTCCCCCCCCAAATAGGCGTTGTCGCCAAGCCGCCCGTCGACGACCCGCATCAGCCGCTTGGCACCCTTGGTGAAATGAGCCAGCGCCGGCGCCATGCCGGGCTGGTCCTTGCGGCTCATGAAATGGCCGGCCTGGCCGAACATGGGCCCGAGGTCGCCCATCTGGAACATCAGCCACTGGATGACCAATGACCGGCCCATGGGGTCGGCGGGCAGGAAGCGTCCGGTCTTGTCGGCCAGGTACATGAGGATGGCGCCGCTCTCGCAAAGCGCATAGGGCGTACCGCCGGGGCCGTCCCGGTCGATGATGGCGGGGATCTTGTTGTTGGGCGAGATGGCCAGGAAATCGGGCTTGAACTGGTCATCCTTGGTGATGTCGACGGGATGGACGCGGTAGTCCAGCCCCGTTTCCTCGAGCATGATGTAAACCTTGCGCGCGTTTCCCGTGGTCCAAGAATAGACGTCGATCATGGTGCTCGCCTCCCCGTCTCGCGGGGCATCTTGTTTCGGGCGCCCCTAGGGTGGAGTGTTTATCATGGGGCGGACCGGTCCGAAAGCCTTGAAAGGCGGCCTTGGCGGCGCCGTGCCCGGGCGCCGCCGCCCGCCCCAAGGGGCGATATCATCGCCGTCTAATGGTTCAATTCAGCCCGATTATGCACTAACCTTGCCGGGGACACCGGGACGGCGCGCAAAAGCCGGAAACGGAAACGGCGCCGCGAGACGGGCGCCTAAGGACGAGGAAACGAAATGGCCATCGAGATCGTCGATGTCACGGGCCTTGCCCGCGACGTGAAGAAGCGCAAGGTGATCATGAATACACGCAAGATGCATGCCTGGGAACATTACCTGGCGGAACCGGGCGACCACACGGACATGCATTGCCATCCCGGCGACCAGACCTTCATGGTGCTTGAAGGCGAATGCACCATGCGTTTCCCCGACGGCGGCGAATCGGTGATGAAGCCCGGCGTCGTCGCCTTGATCGAGGGCGGGTCGTTCTACCAGCTGGTCAATACCCATGACGGCCCGACGGTGCTCATGGGCACGCGCACCGGGCCCAATGCCGCCAACCAGCACATCAATCACGAAACCCGCGAGAACACCCGCGCACCCAGCGACCGGGAGGCCAAGGTGCTCGGCGTCTAGGCCCGGCAAGCGGCGGGTTGATGAAGGGTTCAAGCCGCTGGGTCCACGGCGCCCCGACGGTCAGGCGCCCGCCGGCCGCCGCTAGCACTTCAAGGTCGACGGCAAGGAACAGAAAGTGCGGGTCTCGAGCTCACGCACGGTGCTCCTGATCGACGGCAAGCGGTCGGGCCGCAAGGCGGTCAAGAAGGGCATGACCTGCGAAAATACTTATCCCGGCAACGACCAAACCGCCAAGCAGGTATCCTGCGCCATATAAACTGGGGACTGCCGCGTGCCCCAGCACGGATGACGTTGTTTCCCCGCCACCGGCGGCGGCGTGCGAATCTTGTGGTTTCCCCATGCCCACATTTGCTAGTTTGCCCGGGTTTTGGACGACATCGGCGGCGGCAAAAGGAGCCATGAATGGAATCGCGTGCGAAAATTTTTGGGGTGTTCATAGTCGGCGGCGTGATCGGCCTCAGCGCCGGGTTTTTCTTAGGGGTCGTGCTCTATCCCTTGATGTTCCAGAACTGAACAATCCCGGGCCGGCCGGCCACGGCGCCAGGCACGCCGGGGATTGCCAGCCCCTCACTCCGACAGTTTTTTCCGCAGGATTTCATTGACCGCGGCGGGGTTGGCCTTGCCGCCGGTCGCCTGCATGACCCGGCCGACGAACCAGCCCAGAACCTTTTCGTTGCCGGCCTTGAATTGGGCCACTTGGTCGGGACCGGCGGCGATCACCTTGTCCACCTCGGCCTCGATGGCACCCGAGTCGGTGATCTGCCTAAGGCCCTTTTCCTCCACTACCGCCGCCGCCGGTTTGCCCGAAGCCGCCATTTCCTCGAACACCTCCTTGGCCAGGCGGTTGGACAACGTGCCGTCGGCGATCAGGTCGATGAGGCCGCCCAATTCCACCGGCCCAACGGGGCTGTCGGCCATGGCGCGGCCTTGACGATTGAGCAGGCCGAAAAGTTCTCCCATCACCCAATTGGCCGCCACCTTGCCGTCGCGCCCCTGGGCCACCGTCTCGAAGAACTCGGCGGTCTCGCGCTCGGCCACCAGCACGCTCGCGTCATAGGGGCTAAGGCCGTAGCCGTCCATGAAGCGCGCGCGCTTCTCGTCGGGCAATTCGGGCAGACCGGCCTTGATCGAAGCCACCCAGTCGGCGTCGAGCTCGAGCGGCAGCAGGTCGGGGTCCGGGAAATAGCGGTAGTCGTGGGATTCCTCTTTCGACCGCATCACCCGGGTGACCCCCGCCTCGGGGTCGAACAGGCGGGTCTCCTGGACCACCTTACCGCCGTCCTCGATGAGTGCGACCTGCCGCGCCGCCTCGACGACGATGGCCTGCTGGACGAAGCGGATGGAATTCACGTTCTTGATCTCGCAGCGGGTGCCCAGCGCGCCGCCCGGCCGGCGCACCGAGACATTGACGTCGGCGCGCATGGACCCCTCTTCCATGTTGCCGTCGCAGGTCCCCAGGTAACGCAGGATCGAGCGCAGCTTGGTGAGGTAGGCGGCGGCTTCTTCCGGGGAGCGGATATCGGGCTCCGAGACGATCTCCATGAGCGCCACGCCGGACCGGTTGAGGTCCACATAGGTGAGTTTTGGGGCCTGGTCGTGGAGGCTCTTGCCCGCGTCCTGCTCCAGGTGCAGGCGGGTGATGCCGACGCGCCTCTCGGTCCCGTCCTCCATGTCCAAAACCACCTCGCCGGTGCCCACGATGGGCTGGGTGAACTGGGAAATCTGGTAGCCCTGGGGCAGGTCGGGATAGAAATAGTTCTTGCGGTCAAACACCGAGGTGAGATTGATCTTGGCCTTCAGCGCAAGGCCGGTGCGCACCGCTTGCTCTATGCAATAGCCGTTGATCACCGGCAACATGCCCGGCATCGCCGCGTCGACCAGGGACACCCGCGTGTTGGGTTCGCCGCCGAAGGCGTTGGCGGCGCCGGAAAAAAGCTTGGCGGCCGAAGTTACCTGGGCATGGACCTCGAGCCCGATAACCATCTCCCAATCGCCGGTGGCGCCCTGGATCAAGGCAGTCAAATTCGGGCCTCCTGCTTCAAGCGGAAATGTCCAAAAGCGCCCATGTATCTAATCCCTTTCGCTTCCTCTTTTATCAATCCCCGTCCTTCGACAAGCTCAGGACGAGGCATTAACCACTAGACGTCCTCATCCTGAGCAGCAAGCGAAGCTTGCGTGTCGAAGGACGAGGCGATCCGGCCTTGCCCGGACGCGAGGCTCATCACGCGCCGCCCGCCGCCGCCGCGCCGTCGAAACCGGCCCGGGCCTCGATGGCGGCGGCCGCGGCGATCATGGTTTCCTCGTCGAACGACGGCGCCATGAGTTGAAGCCCAAGCGGCAGGCCGTCGCCGTCGGTCCCCGCCGGCACCGAGATGCCGGGCAGCCCGGCCAGCGATGCCGGCACCGTGAAGACGTCGTTGAGGTACATGGAAATAGGGTCGTCCTCCTTTTCGCCGATGGCGAAGGCCGCGCCCGGCGCGGTGGGCGTCAGGATCACGTCGACCGCCTCGAAGGCGGCGGCGAAATCGCGGGCGATCAGGGTGCGCACCTTCTGCGCCTTCAGGTAATAGGCGTCGTAATAACCCGCCGACAGCACGTAGGTGCCGATCATGATGCGCCGGCGCACCTCCGCGCCGAAGCCTTCGCCGCGCGTCGCTTCGTACATTTCGAGCAAATCGCCCCCGCCCTCGGCCCGGTGGCCGTAGCGCACCCCGTCATAGCGGGCCAGGTTCGACGACGCCTCGGCCGGGGCCAGGATGTAGTACACGGGAAGCGCGTATTGGGTATGGGGAAGGCCGATCTCCACCGCCTCAAGCCCCGCCTCCTCCAGCCAGCCGATGCCCTTTTGCCACAGGGCGTCGATCTCGGGATCCATGCCGTCCACCCGGTATTCCTTGGGGATTCCCACCCTGAGCCCCTTCAGGGGCCGGCTCAGCGCCGCCTCGAAATCGGGGACTTCGCGTTCCACCGAGGTCGAATCACGCGCATCGAACCCGGCCATGTGGCGCAACAGGATTGCCGCATCGCGCACCGTCTTGGTGATCGGCCCGGCCTGGTCGAGGGACGAGGCAAAGGCGACGATGCCATAGCGCGAACACCGCCCATAGGTGGGCTTCAGCCCGACCACGCCGCAGAACGCGGCGGGCTGGCGGATCGAGCCGCCGGTATCGGTGCCCGTGGCGCCGGCGCAGAGATGGGCGGCGACGGCGGCCGCCGAGCCGCCGGAAGACCCGCCCGGCACCAAGGGCCGGTTGTCGCCCTTGCGCCGCCAGGGGTTTTCCACCGGGCCGAAATGGCTGGTGGTATTGGACGACCCCATGGCGAACTCGTCCAGGTTGGTCTTGCCCAGCATCACCGCGCCGGCATCCCAAAGGTTCCGGGTGACGGTGGATTCATATGGCGGCGTGAACCCTTGGAGAATGCGCGAGGCGGCGGTGGTCGCCACCCCCTCGGTGCAAAACAGGTCCTTGATGCCGAGCGGCACCCCTTCCAGGCCGCGGGCCTCGCCGGCGGCGATGCGCCGGTCGGCCTCTTGGGCGCCGGCCAGGGCGCGCTCCGGGGTCTCGGTCAGGAATGCGTTGAGCCCGCGGCCCGCCTCCATGGCGCCGATATGGGCCTCGGCCAGTTCACGGGCCGAGAAGTCCTTGGCCAGCAGCCCGTCCCGCGCTTCGGCGATGGTCAGGCCGGTCAGCGCCGCCGCCGCCATTACTCGATCACCTTGGGTACGGTGAAAAAGCCGTCCTTGGCGGCGGGCGCGTTGGCGAGAATCTTTTCGCCGATGCCGCCATCGTCGACCACGTCCTCGCGCCAGCGCAATTTCTGGTCGGCCGCCCGGGACATGGGCGGCACGCCCGAAGTGTCGACCGCGTCGAGCTGTTCGATCCAGCCCAAGATGTTCGACAGTTCCCGGGCCAGCCCGTCGAGCTCGTCCTCCGCCACCCGGATGCGGGCCAGGGCGGCGATACGTGCGACGGTGGCTTTATCCAGCGACATCTGTATAAGTGTCCCAGTGATTGCGCACGGGCCCGCCCGATCGGCGGAAACCCGCGGAAACCCTCTGTTTTCAAGGCCTTAGAAGGCAGGCACGTTAACACCGGCCATGACCATCCGCAAGCCCAGAGAGATCGCCCGAGGCCTCGCGGCCGGCGCCCGCATCTTGGCGCTCGACCTGGGGACGCGCACCATTGGCCTGGCGCTCTCCGACGTCGGGCACACCATCGCCACGCCTTTGCTGACCATCCGGCGCACCAAGCTGAAGGCCGACATCGGGCGAATCATGGCGATCATCGCCGAGCACGGCGTGGGCGCCTTGGTTCTGGGGCTGCCCATCAACATGGACGACTCGGAGGGCCCGCGCTGCCAGGCGACGCGGCAATTCGCCGCCGACCTTCTCAAAGTGCGCGACCTGCCGCTCGCCTTTTGGGACGAACGGCTGTCCAGCCACGCCGCGGAGGAGGCGTTGCTCGAGGCTACGCTCTCGCCCAAGCGCCGGGCCGCAATCATCGACAAGGTCGCGGCCGCCGTCATCCTCCAAGGCTGCCTCGATTTTCTCGCTGCCGGCGCGGCAGCTGACGGCAACGGGCTCGGTTAGAGCACCAAATGTGAGGGCGCCGGGAGCGCGTCCACTTTTCTGTTTTTGCTGGTGAAATTCGAAGGCCGAGCCCGGACGGGGCGATCCTGGAGGCGTATGGCAAAGGGTGAGAACTGTCTAGCGCTTTCGCAACCCCGGCGGCATCGACCCCTGTTTCTTCTTGAGCCCCGGCGGCATGGAACGCCCCTTGGTGAGGCCATGCGGCAGCAACCCTTGTCTCTTCTCAAGCCCCGGCGGCAAGGGGTCCTGCTTCTCGAGACCCGGTGGCAGGCGTTCTCCACCGCCGCCCGGGGGGCCCGAGAACGCGGGGGCGTGAATCTCGGCCCTCCCCCGCCCTTTCGCCTTGCCTTTACCTTGCGCCGTTGCCGTCAGAGGAAGAGCCACCGCGGCAGCGAACAACATGGCCAAAAGAAACATTCGTTTGGTCGTCAAAATGCCTCCTATCCACCGGGGGATGCCGTCCCCTTGGAAAATGGTCGTGGAAAGCTAGCATAAAACGTTATCTGCTGCCATTTTCGAGCATTGCCGGGCGGCCATGCTTGCGCTCGGCGCGGGGCCAAGCCTATAGTCCCGTTTTAATGAACACCCCGGCCCCAGACACGCGTTTCGCGCCTCGCCATATCCTTGGCATCGAGGGGCTTTCCCCGGTTGAGATCACCTATCTTTTGGACGCGGCGGACGGTTTCGTCGCCTTGAACCGCAGCCGCCAGAAGAAGTCGGATTCGCTTCGGGGCCTGACCCTGATCAACCTGTTCTTCGAGGATTCGACGCGCACCCGGACCTCTTTCGAGCTGGCCGGCAAGCGCCTCGGCGCCGATGTCATCAACATGTCGGTGGCGACCTCGTCGGTCCACAAGGGCGAATCCCTGATCGACACGGCGATGACGCTGAACGCCATGCATCCCGATGTCCTGGTGGTCCGCCATCCCCATTCCGGGGCCGTCCAACTGCTGTCCCAGAAAGTCACCTGCGCGGTGATCAACGCCGGCGACGGCAGCCACGAACACCCGACCCAGGCGCTCTTGGATGCGCTCACCATCCGCCGCCGCAAGGGCACCATCGGCGGCCTTGTGGTCACCATATGCGGCGACATCGCCCATAGCCGGGTGGCGCGGTCCAACATCCACCTGTTGATCACCATGGGCGCGCGGGTGCGTCTGGTGGGCCCGCCGACGCTGATCCCGCCGATGATCGAGCGGATGGGCGTGGAGGTCTTCCATGACATGAAGGAAGGCCTAGAAGGGGCTGATATCGTTATGATTCTTCGCCTTCAATTGGAACGCATGCGCGGAACCTTCGTGCCGTCGCTCAAGGAAAATTTCCACTTCTACGGCCTCGATGCGGACAAGCTGGCGGCCGCCAAGCCCGACGCCCTGGTGATGCACCCCGGCCCCATCAACCGGGGGGTCGAAATCGACACCTCGGTGGCCGACGACATCGATCGCTCGGTGATCACCGAGCAGGTGGAAATGGGGGTCGCCGTGCGCATGGCCTGCCTCGAGGCGGTGACCGGAACCGCTGCCGCCACGCCGGCGCCGAAAGCCAGGCGCAAAAACAAGGCCCGGCCATGAACGGCGCCGAGAGGGTCGCCTTCGTCAATGCGCGCTTGGTCGACCTGGCAAGCGGCGTGGACGGGCCAGGCGCGCTTCTGGTGGAAGGCCGCCACATCGCGGATCTCGGCCCCCGCCTGTTCGCCGACGGCGTGCCCGAGGGTGTGAAGACCGTCGATTGCCGGGGCGACGTGCTGGCGCCGGGGCTTGTGGACATGCGCGTCACCGTGCACGAAACCAGCGAAACCCATAAGGAAAACCTGGTCAGCGCGGCCCAGGCCGCCGTCGCCGGCGGGGTCACCGCCATGGCCATCATCCCCGGCCCCAACCAGGTCATCGATTCCCCCGCCCAGGTCGAATTCCTGATCACCCGCGGGCTCAAGACGGCGCTCACCGACGTTTACCCCTATGGCGCCGTTACCCGGGGCACCGAGGGCCAAGCGCTGACCGAAATGGGGTTGCTGGCCGAGGCCGGGGTGGTTGGCTTCACCGATGGGCCCAGGGCCTTGGCCGACGCCGATACCATGCGCCGGGCGCTGTCCTACGGAACGCTTTTCGGCCTCCCCATCATCCAGCACCCCGAGGAGCCGAGCCTGGCCGCCGGCGGCCAGATGAACGAGGGTGAGATCTCGACCCGTCTTGGGCTCCAGGGTATCCCCGCCGCCGCCGAGGTGATGATGATCGAGCGCGACCTCAGGCTGCTGGAACTCACCAATGGGCTCTATCATGTCGCCCATGTCACCACCGCCGCCGCCATCGAGGTCATTGGCGCCGCCAAGGCGCGGGGCCTGGCCGTGACCTGCGATACCGCGCCGCCCTATTTCGGGCTCAATGAAACCGCCGTCGGCGAATACCGGACCTTCGCCAAACTTTCGCCGCCGCTGCGGGCGGAAAGCGACCGCGAGGCCGTGGTGGAAGGCTTGCGCGACGGCACCATCGACGTCATCGCCTCCGACCACCTGCCCCAGGACCCGGATTCCAAGCGCCTGCCCTTCGCCCAGGCGGAGCCCGGCGGCATCGGCCTCGAGACGCTGCTGCCGCTGGTCCTGGAGCTGTATCACGGCGGTGCCTTGGGGCTTGGGGAGGCGCTCGCCAAGGTCACCTCGGCCCCGGCGCGCCTGCTGGGGCTCGACGCCGGCCGCCTGGTCAAGGGGGCGCCGGCCAATTTGGCGCTGATCGAGGTGGAGGCCCCCTGGAAAATCAAGGAAGACGATCTGGTCAGCAAGTCGAAGAATACCCCGTTCGACGGCCGCCCCGTCCAGGGCCGCTGCCGGGCGACCGTGTTCGCCGGCCGTATGGTCTTCGAAGCCGTTCATTGAGATGCCGGGCTCTGCCGAAATTTGGCCTCTCCTGGGCGCTTTGATCGCGGGCTACCTGGCGGGCGCCGTTCCCTTCGGCCTGTTGCTTTCCAGGGCCATGGGGTTCGGCGATATCCGCAAGATGGGATCGGGCAATATCGGCGCCACCAATGTGCTGCGGACGGGCCACAAAGGCATAGCGGCGGCGACCCTGGTGCTGGACGGCGGCAAGGGGGCGCTGGCCGTCCTCCTGGCCGCGGCCTGGCTGCAAGACACTTTGGGCCAGGACGCGGCACTTCTCGCCGGCGCCGGCGCGGTGATCGGCCATGTCTTCCCGGTATGGCTGCGGTTTCGCGGCGGCAAGGGGGTCGCCACCACCATGGGCGTGCTTCTGGCCGTCTCTTGGCCGACCGGGCTGGCGGTGATCGGGACCTGGCTGGCGGTCGCAATGGTGGGCCGATTTTCCTCCCTAGCCGCCATTTGCGCCATGGCCCTGGCGCCGGCCTTCGCCTGGTGGCTGGCCGATCCCAGGCAGGCGTTGCTGGCGTTGGCCCTTGGGGTCCTGGTGGTGGTCATGCACAGGACCAATATCGCCCGCCTGGTCTCCGGTGAGGAAACGCGCGTCACCCTCGGCAGGGGCCGCGGGTCAACCGATTGACTCGGTGCCATGCCTGCCCCAGGCTCGCGCCATGAATGAATCACGCCCGCTCGGCCATGGTGAAAGGCTCGATTGGCTGCGCCTGATCCGATCGGATAACGTCGGACCCATCACCTTCCGCCAATTGATGACGCGCTTCGGTTCGGCGCAAGATGCCTTGGAAGCATTGCCCGACCTTGCCCGGCGCGGCGGCAACCGCAGCTTTCGGGTCTGCCCGAAATCGGCCGCGGAAAAGGAAATGGCGGCATTGGCGAAGATCGGCGGCAGGCTGATCGCCAGTTGCGAGCCGCAATACCCGCCCGCCCTCGCCGCCCTCGCCGATGCCCCGCCGCTGCTGTCGGTGGTCGGTCATCGCCATTTGCTGGGCCAACCCATGATCGCCATGGTCGGCGCCCGCAACGGTTCGGCCAACGGCATCCGCTTCACCGAAACCCTGGCCCGGGATCTGTCCGAGGCTGGATTCGTGGTGGCCTCGGGTCTGGCGCGGGGGATCGACGCCGCCGCCCACAGGGGGGCGATCGACGGCGGCACCACCGCGGTGATGGCCGGCGGCGTCGACATTGTTTACCCCGCGGAAAACCAATCACTTTACCGGGACATCGCCGAACGCGGCGCGCTGATCTCCGAAATGCGCCTCGGCGTCAGGCCCCAGGCGCGGCATTTCCCCAACCGCAACCGGATCGTTTCCGGCCTCGCCGTCGCCGTCATCGTCATCGAGGCGACGTTGCGTTCGGGTTCGCTGATCACCGCCCGGCTGGCCGGCGAACAGGGCCGCGATGTCATGGCGGTGCCGGGCAATCCGCTCGATCCCCGGGCGCGCGGGGCCAACAAGCTGATCCGCGAGGGCGCGGTTTTGGTCGAGGGCGCGGACGACGTGCTGGAAGCCTTGGCCGGGACCGGCGCCGGGCACCCCGCCGCCGAGCCCGGAGCGGCGCCCCCCGCCGCCGGTCCGGCCGCCCAGGAGCTTGATGAGGAGGCGCTTTCGACGGCGCGCGACGCGATCACCGCGCTGCTTGGGGCGGCGCCCACGCCGCTCGATGAAATCCTGCGAAGCAGCGGATTTCCACCCGCCCATGTGACCATGATCCTTCTGGAATTGGAGTTAGCCGGACGCCTCCAGCGCCATCCCGGCGGACAAGTTTCCCTTGCTTTTGACCAATGAATACCCCCATTAAGCGACCCGTTGACCATTCGCTAACATCTTGTCGACGATTATTCGGGTGCCGCGGGGCGCGTCCGTGCCCCCGGTCGGGAAAACCGAAAGGCCGATGAATACTGGCTGATTGATGGGTAGATGAACGTCGTTGTTGTTGAATCGCCGGCCAAGGCGAAGACCATAAACAACTACCTTGGCCCCGGCTTCAAGGTTCTCGCTTCCTACGGCCACGTCCGTGACCTGCCGCCGAAGGACGGTTCCGTGCGTCCCGACGAAGGCTTCGCCATGAGCTGGGTCACCTCGCCCAAGGCCGACGCCCGGATCGACGCCATCACCCAGGCGCTCAAGGGCGCCGACACGCTCTATCTCGCCACCGACCCGGACCGTGAAGGCGAGGCGATCTCCTGGCACGTGCTGGAATTACTGCGCGGCCGTGGGGCGCTCGACGGCGTGGCGGTCAAGAGGGTGGCGTTCAACGAGATCACTAAATCGGCAGTGCTGGAAGCGGTGGCCAACCCCCGCGAACTGGACCAGCCGCTGATCGAAGCGTACCTCGCGCGCCGCGCGCTGGACTATCTGGTGGGCTTCACCCTATCGCCGGTGCTTTGGCGCAAGCTTCCCGGAAGCCGATCGGCGGGGCGGGTCCAGTCGGTGGCGCTGCGCCTGATTTGCGAGCGCGAGGCCGAGATCGAGGTCTTCAGGCCACGCGAATACTGGACCGTCGATGCCGACCTCACCACGGTGGCGGCAGGCGGCTTCACGGCGCGGCTCAGCCATCTCGGCGGCAACCGGCTCGGCAAGTACGATATTCCCGACCAAGGCGCCAGCGAAGGCGCCCGGAACGCCATCCTGGGCGCCGGCGCGTTTACCATCGCCGCGGTCGAACGCAAGGAAACCCGCCGCCACCCGCCGCCGCCCTTCATCACCTCGACCCTGCAGCAAGAAGCCTCGCGCAAGCTTGGCTTCGGCGCCCGGCATACCATGCAGATCGCCCAGCGGCTTTACGAGGGGACCGATATCGGCGGTGAAACGGTCGGCCTGATCACCTACATGCGGACCGATTCGGTCAATCTCGCCGCCGAGGCCCTAGCCCAGGCGCGCAACCATATTTCGGCGCGTTTCGGGGCCGCCTACCTGCCCGAATCGCCGCGGCGCTACAAGTCCTCGGCCCGCAACGCCCAGGAGGCTCACGAGGCCATCCGCCCCACCGACATGGCGCGCAGCCCCGATGAGCTCCGCAATGTTTTGGATAGGGATCAGTTTCGCCTCTACGAATTGGTCTGGAAACGCGCGGTGGCGAGCCAAATGGCGAGCGCGAGGCTCGACCAAGTGGCGGTGGACGCCAAGGGCGGTGACGGCGTCGTGCTGCGGGCCACCGGATCGGTGATCGCCTTCGACGGATTCTTGAAACTTTACAAGGAAGGCCGGGACGATCCGGAAAACAATGGGGCCGGGGACGACCAGAACCGTCTGCTGCCGCCCATGAAGGAAGGCGAGACCCTGGCCCTGGGCGCGGTCAAGCCGGAGCAGCATTTCACCCAGCCGCCGCCGCGTTTCACCGAAGCATCCCTGGTCAAACGGCTGGAGGAGCTCGGCATCGGCCGCCCTTCGACATACGCCTCCATCATTTCCGTGCTGCAGGACCGCGACTATGTGATCTTGGAAAGCCGCCGGTTCGTGCCCCAAGACCGGGGCCGGGTGGTGACCGCGTTCCTGACCTCGTTCTTCCGCCATTACGTGGAGTACGATTTCACCGCCCAGTTGGAAGAGCAGCTTGACGACATTTCCGCCGGCCGCGCCCAATGGAAGGCGGTTCTGGACGACTTCTGGACCGATTTCTCCGCGGCCGTGGGCAAAACCAAGGACCTGACCATCACCGAGGTGATCGACGCCCTGGACGAGGACCTTGGGCCCCATTTCTTCCCGTCCCCGGCGGACGGCGGCGAACCCCGCAAATGCCCGGGTTGCGGTGGCGGGCGGCTGGGGCTCAAGCTCGGCAAATTCGGCGCCTTCATCGGCTGTTCCAACTATCCCGAATGTAAATTCACCCGCAAGCTGACGATTGCCGGCGGCGACGACGACGAAAGCGACGCGGCGCTCGCCGCCGGACCCATTGCGCTTGGCTTCGACGCCGAGAGCGGCGAAGCGGTCACCATACGCAAGGGCCCCTATGGCCCCTATATCCAGCTCGGCGAAGCGCCCGGCAAGGACACCTCCAAGGGCGACGCCAAGGCCAAACCGAAGCGGGTCTCGGTGCCCAAGGGCATGGATCCCTTGGCGATCGACCTTGCAACGGCCTGCGGCCTTCTTGCCCTTCCCCGGCAAGTGGGATTGCATCCCGAGACCGGAAAACCAATCAATGCCGGGATCGGCCGATTCGGCCCCTATGTGGAAAGCGAGAAGAAATACGCCTCCATCCCGGCCGGCGAAGACGTGCTCGCCATGGGCCTCAACCGGGCCGTGGACCTTTTGGCCAGCGTTAAAGGCAGGGGCCAGGGCCGAAACGCCGGCAAGGAGATCGGCACCCACCCCGATGACGGCAAACCGGTGACCCTGCACGCCGGGCGCTATGGTCCCTATGTGAAGCACGGCCGCGTCAATGCCACCGTGCCGGCGGCCGCCGACGCCGAACGGATCACCCTTGAAGACGCCCTTGCCTTGATCGCCGCCAGGAAAGCCAAGGGCCCCTCCAAAGGCAAGGCCAAGGCCAAACCGAAAGCCCGGCGGGGCGGCGCCAAGACCAAGGCACCGGCCGCCTCATCGGGCGCTTGACGCGGCCCCGCCGACGGTGGCCGCCAAGGCTGCAAAGCCCAATTCCCCCTGTCCCCGACGGGATGACCTGCTGGCCTATCTTCGCGACCGGGAAGAGCCCGCCAGCTTGGCGGAATTGGCCCGCGCGTTCAACGTCAAGGGCAAGGACAGGACCGCGCTCCGCCTGCTCTTGCGCGGGCTTGAGGACGAGGGCCTGATCGAAGCCCCGGCACGCCGAAAATATTCCTCACGCCAACGGCTTGGCTCCGTCGCCGTTTTGGAAATCACCGGACCCGACGCCGATGGCGAGCTTCGCGCGCGCCCCTTGCGCTGGGCCAAGGGAAAAACACCCCCCGCCATCTATGTCGCGCCGGAGCGGGGCGCCGCCCCGGCGCTGGGGGCCGGGGAACGCATCCTGGCGCGCCTGACGCGCAATGAGGACGGCAGCTTTGACGCCCGGCCCATGCGGCGCTTGGGCCCCGCGCCAACAGATTTCCTCGGCGTCTATCAGCAGAGGTCGGGCCGCGGGCGCATCAAGCCCACGGACCGGCGCGCCAAATTCGACTATGGGGTGGGCGCGTCCAACCGCAAGGGCGCCGCGCCCGGCGACCTCGTCCGCGCCCGGGTGCTGGGCGGGCGGGCGGGCGGCCTGCGCGAGGCCGAAGTGATCGAGCGCATCGGCCATATGGGCAGCCCCGGCGCCATCGACGTCATCGCCTTGCACACCAACGATATCGCCATCGCTTTTGGCAAAGGTGCGATCGCGGAAGCCGAGGCGGCACGCCCGGTCGCCCTGGCGGGGCGGGAGGACCTGCGCGGCGTCCCCCTGGTGACCATCGACGGCGCCGATGCCCGCGATTTCGACGACGCGGTTTTCGCCGAACCCGATGGGGACCCCGCGAATCAGGGCGGCTGGCGCCTGTTGGTCGCCATCGCCGATGTCGCCTGGTATGTGCGCCAAGGCACGGCACTCGATGCCGACGCGCGGATGAGGGGCAATTCGGTCTACCTTCCGTCCCGGGTGGTGCCCATGCTCCCCGAGGCGCTTTCCTCGGGGCTCTGTTCCCTGAGACCGGGCGAGGAGCGCGCCGTTGTCTGCGCCGAGATGCGCATCGACCACCGCGGCCGTCTTCTCCATCACCGCTTTCTGCGCGGGCTCATGCGGTCTTGGGCCCGGCTTACCTACCGCCAAATTCAGGACATCAAGGATGGTAAAGCCGCCCCCCCGCCGGGGGGACTTGGCCGCCCAACCATCGAAAATCTTTACGGCGCCTACGATTCCCTGGCCCAGGCCCGGGTGGCGCGCGGCACGCTGGAACTGGAGTTGCCGGAATTCAAGGTGGAGATATCCGATCAAGGCGGCGTCACCGGGGTGTCCCGGCGCACGCGCCTAGCCAGCCACCGCTTGGTCGAGGAATTCATGATCACCGCCAATGTGGCGGCCGCCGAGACCCTGGAAAAGCACCGCGCGCCATGCATGTACCGCGTCCATGAAGCACCGGACCCGATCAAGATCGAGGGCCTGCGGGATTTCCTGGAAACCTTCGGGCTCGGGCTTCCGCCCGGCCCCGTGGTCCGCGCCGGCGAACTCGCCCGGGTCCTCGAGAAAAGCGTCAAGGACGCCAACGCCGAGATCATCCACGAAGCCATCCTGCGCTGTCAGTCCCAGGCGGAATACAGTCCCGCCAACAGAGGGCATTTCGGCCTTGCGCTCCGGCGCTACGCGCATTTCACCTCGCCCATTCGGCGCTACGCCGACCTTCTCGTGCACCGGGCGCTGATTGGCGCCCTTGGCCTCGGCGAAGGGGCTCTCGCCGAGGACGACGGCGCCGCCACCCCATGGGAGGAGATCGGCGTTCATATCTCGGACACCGAACGGCACGCCAAACGGGCCGAACGCGAATCCATGGACCGCTACCTGGCGCTCTACCTGGAGGAGCGGATCGGCGCCAGGTTCCCGGGCCGCATCACCGGGGTTACGCGCTTTGGATTGTTCATCCGCCTGCCGGAGTTCGGCGCCGACGGTCTTGTGCCCGCGCGCCACCTGGGCGACGAAAGATGGCATCACGACGCGCGCCGCCACAGCCTAGAGGGCATGGCGTCGGGCACGGTATATGTGCTCGGCGACGCCGTTGAAGTGGAACTCCGGGAAGCCGATCCAGTGACCGGCGGCCTGATTCTCGGCATCACCGCCCACCGCCCCACCGCACGCCGAAGAGCCCTGAAAACCAAGCGCCGGGCCGGGCCGGGGCCGCGCCGCGGTTCGGCCCGAAAGAGACGAAGGAAGCGCTGAGCGCTTTCGTGGTACTATGGCTTTCGTGGTAC
>SMXQ01000151.1 GCA_004356985.1 Alphaproteobacteria bacterium
CTTCCCGTAACGCAACCGTTCTACCCATGGCGAACCCCTGAATTATGTTCGCCTCATTGAGTCAGACTTCTAGCCGCTTGGGAATCCCCTATCGAGTCTCGCTTAATGCTCGCTGGTATTATGGGACCAGACATCGGCCTCAAGGGGGGCGATGTTGAGATCGCCCACCAGGATGAAGCGGTTGCCTGGGCGCCTGCGGGCGGTGAACCAGG
This sequence comes from Alphaproteobacteria bacterium, assembly GCA_004356985.1. Lineage (GTDB taxonomy): Bacteria > Pseudomonadota > Alphaproteobacteria > SMXQ01 > SMXQ01 > SMXQ01. The sequence continues at coordinate 213 of SMXQ01000151.1, forward strand.
CGGTCACCTCGTCGAGGAAGCGGAGCTTGTGGGCGAACTTGTCGTTCCGTTCGGGGTCCGGGACATCGCCCCCCGCGGGCACGTAGAAATTATGAATTTCGATGCCGCCGCGCAGGGTCACGCTGGCATGCCGGGCGTCGGCCTTGCCGCACCACTCGCGCACCTCGGTGCCGGCGAAGGGCCGCTTCGAGAGAATGGCGACCCCGTTGTAGCCTTTCATGCCGGCGGCATGGATATGGCGCCAACCCATCGCCCGCAAGGCATCGAAGGGAAAGACCGGATCCGCAGCCTTGGTTTCCTGAAGGCACAGGATATCGGGCTTTTCTTCCGCGGTAAGGCGTGCGATGAGGTCGATACGGAGCCGCACCGAATTGATGTTCCAGGTTGCTACACGCAAATCGTTGGGCCCCGCGATTCATCATCGACCTCAGGGCACGGAACGCGCCGAATGGTCATAGGAAGGCCCGCCATTCATCGGCGTAGGGGATATCCTCGTAACCCTTCATGGTGGGAACCCCACGGGTCATGTGGACCGCCCGTGGGGTAATGCTCGGCGACGACCAGCCCTCGAGCCAATTCCAGTGTTCCGGCAGGCCGCCGATCAGTTCGTCATCGAGCCATTTGAAGCCATGCAGGAACGCGCCGGGCTGATGATTGACCACGTCCTTGGTCAGTGCCGCGTTGGCCGGATGCCCGCAATTCCAGAGGATCAGGGAAGACCAGTTCTTGCGCCGATAGCGCTCTTGTTTCTGGCCGTCCATCTTGGTGGATTCGGTTGGCCGGTGATCGTGTTTCACGCACATCACCGCCTTGGACTGATCGATCAGACCGAACAACTCCTTGATGTCGGCGCGGAACAGGAAATCGCCGTCGCAGAACAACGCCCAATCCTTGAAATCCTGCAACACCGGAACCAGGAACCGGGTGAACGAGAAATCGGTCGAGAAGGGCTTGCCGTCCCTGAGGTCGAAACGTTGCTGGTCTTCGGTCCTGAAGGGACGGTCGTAATAACCTTGGGACCGGAGCTCCTGTTCCCGAAGTTCGACCACCTCGAGAGGGATCGAACTGGTCGCGCCAAGGGACGCCCGGGCGACTTCGGTTGCCTCGGGCTCCCTGCGGTCGAAGCCAATATAAACGGTGAACGGGGCGGTCACTGATTTAACGCTGCGTCTTCACGGGTCGGTTTCATGGGATCATACTCTAGGGGCCTGTGGTCGGGGGCCTGTTGTCGCAAATCATTCACAAATGATCCCAAGCTTCCGGCGCGATGGCTCGACCGGCCAGTGATCACCACGGCGGCAAAGCGTCCGCTTCTTTTATCACAGATTATCCGAAGACTCGCCAGCCTATCGCCACGGGGGACGGTATTTACCGGCGCGGCGAGCCCGAGCGCAATCGTGGCGGAGGGCTGCAAATCGGCATGGCCGCCCCGCAACGAGGGGGCGCCCGGCCAGAGGGGGGTTGACCGGGCGCCGCTGGCTTCGTGAGCCAGGGGCGGCCCTAGGGGGCAAGGCCGCCCTGGCGGAATCTTGCGATCCCGCTTTAAACCGATAAATGGGGATGGTGAGGATGATTATCAACGAATCCTTGCGCCGATTCCCGGTCTTTTCCACAAGTGATTGAGACTCAAGGATTTCACGGTATGGGGCGGGATTATTCGTGGTCGTCTTCGCGTTCGGGCGGCGTGAAATCGAATTCCTTGGCGTCGATCTTGCCGTTGAACAGCGGGTTTTCCAAGGCCACCCTGGTCTCGCCGCCACGACCGTCGATGATGGTCCATTGCCGTAAGCTCAAGGGATTTTCGCTGAACACTAGGGTCAGCGCGCCGCTCTCGGGCGCATCGCGCCGGACGATGGTGACGCGGACGACACTTTTTGCCCGGTCTAGGTCCCGCACCTTAACGTCACCGCCAAGTTGGATCCTGGGCCGCACCAAAAAGCCCGCCAGGCTGTCGTCGAGAGAGGTATAGCTCGATGCCTCCAGCTCCTTGTCGTAGAACATCAGCCACCCGCCCTCGGTGACGATGAGAACCGGAACCGGGGGGTCGTAATCGATGCGCATCTTGCCCGGCCGCGATATCAGCACGGTGCCCCGCGCGATATCGCCGGCGGGAGATATTTGTAGGAAGCGGGAGCGCAGGGTGGTTATGGAATTGAGGTACCGTTCGATGCGCGCCATGGTGCCGGCCCGGGTCTCCATCTCCTGGGCGGGCTCCTGGGCGGGCCCCTGGGCCAGGACCCTGCCCGAAGCCGCGCCGGAGGCGACGGGCGCGGCGAGGGCGATCGCCGCCGCCAGGACGCAGGCGGCGCGGGCCGGGGCACGGCGGCGGGCGGCCGGAAAATGCTGGCGTGTCATGGGCGCAAGCTAGAGCATTTTCCAGCCAAATTGAACCGTTTGACCGGAAAGTACCCCGAAGACGGGCGGGGGCCGAATCATGACGCGGTCATGCCCCGGAACCCGGCAGGACCGCGCGCTTGCCGGCGTGATTGGCCTGGCTGACGACCCCTTCCGCTTCCATCTGGTCCATGATGCGTGCCGCCCGGTTGTAGCCGATCTGGAGGTGACGCTGGATGAAACTGGTCGACGCCCGCTGCTCGCGAAGCACCAGCGCCACCGCTTGGTCGTAGAGCGCGTCGCCAAAATCCGACCCCGGGCCGTCGAACCCCGCCGTTTCGTCCACGGTGACGGAGTCCACGTATTCGGGTTCCCCCTGGGCCTTGAGCGCGGCGACCACCTTTTCCACTTCGGCATCGGAAACCAAAGGCCCGTGGACGCGGGTGATGCGCCCGCCGCCCGCCATATAGAGCATGTCGCCCTGGCCGAGAAGCTGTTCGGCGCCGCCCTCGCCCAAGATGGTGCGGCTGTCGATCTTGGAGGTCACCTGGAAGCTGATCCGGGTCGGGAAGTTGGCCTTGATGGTGCCGGTGATGACGTCCACCGACGGCCGCTGGGTGGCCATGATGATATGGATGCCCGCGGCCCGCGCCATCTGGCTGAGGCGCTGCACGGCGCCCTCGATTTCCTTGCCCGCCACCAGCATCAGGTCGGCCATTTCGTCCACCACGACGACGATCAGGGGCAGCGGTTTGAGGTCGAGCTCGCGGTCTTCCATGATCGGCTTGCCGGTATCGGGATCATAGCCGGTTTGGACCGGCCGGATCATCGGTTCGCCCTTGTGGCGGAGCTCGGCCAGGCGCTGGTTGAAGCTGGCGATGTTGCGCACGCCCAGTTCGGACATGGCGCGATAGCGGTTCTCCATCTCCTTCACGGTCCAACGCAACGCCACCACCGCCTTGCCCGGTTCGGTGACCACCGGGGTCAGCAAATGGGGGATGTCGTCATAGACCGAAAGTTCCAGCATCTTGGGATCGATCATGATGAAGCGGCATTCGTCGGGAGTCAGGCGATAGAGCAGCGATAGAATCATGGTGTTGATGGCCACCGACTTGCCCGACCCGGTGGTGCCGGCGATCAGCAGATGCGGCATGCGCGAAAGGTCCGCCATCACCGGGGCGCCGGCGATGTCCTTTCCCAAGACCAAGGTCAGCTTCGATGCGGTGCGTTCATAGCTTGCCGAAGACAGAAGTTCGCGCAGGAAGACCGTTTCCCGGCGCGCGTTGGGCAGTTCGATGCCGATCACGTTGCGGCCGGGGACCACGGCGATGCGCACGCTGACGGCGCTCATGGACCGCGCGATGTCGTCGGCGAGCCCGATCACCCGCGACGACTTGATCCCCGCCGCCGGCTCCAACTCGTAGAGGGTGACCACCGGCCCCGGGCGCACCTTGAGGATCGTCCCGTGGATGCCGAAATCCTCGAGCACGCCCATCAGCAGCCGGGCGTTGGCCTCCAAGGACTCCTTGCTCTGCTCCATCCCCGACATGTCTTCCGGGGCGTGGTCCAGGAGGTCGAGGGAGGGCAGCTCGAAATTGCCCTCGAGCACCAGGTTGAGCGTGGTCTGGCGCGCCGCCGCCGCGCGGCGTCCCGGCCGGGTGCGCCCCACCCTTGGTGCGACGAGACCGTTGGGCTCGGCGCCCATCGGTGGCCGTGGCGCGCCGTGAACTTGGTTTTCTTCCGGGGCCAGGTCGGCCGCGGCCATGGGGCGCCGCCCCCGCAAATCCGGCATCTGCGGTTCGACCCGCGCCTTGGCCGTGGCCATGCCGCGGTGCACCTTTGCCGTGATGCCGCGTCCCGCGTTCAAGCCGGCGGAGGCGCCTCTCCCCGCCAAGCGGCCGCCGGCCTTGGCGCCGCGCCAGGCGAACCGTCCGCCGCTGCGCCATTCGGAAAGCGAGAAGCCGAGGACGTAAGCGAGCACACCAAGCCCGGCGACGAGGATCGGCAGGCTCAGCACAAGTAAATCCACGCGAAGGCCGATGCCGTCGATGAAGCCGATGGTTTGGCGCAGCGTCATGTGGCCCAGATAACCCCCGAGGCCGGAACGTTGGCCCCAGCTTTCGGGCGGCGGGATGCCGGCCGCGCCGGTGGCGGCCAGGGACAAGGCCAGGGGCAGAAGCGCGATCCTCAGCCACAACCTCCCCATTGCCTTCCCCGCCATCACCCGGCACCCCCAGGAGACCAGCACCAGCCCCGGCAGCAGCGCGGCCGTGCCGATGGTCTGCAGGCCAAGATCGGCGATCATCGCTCCCCAGGAGCCCATCAGATTGGACACCGGCCCATCGACCGCCTTGTTGAGGGACGGATCGCCCGGCGAAAAGCTCAAAATCGCGGCCAGCAACGCGGCGCCGGCGACCAGCACCGCCAAGCCGCCGGCTTCCACCGCGCGGCGGCGCAGGAAGGCGTTGGCGCCTTGGGGAAGGAACGGGGTTTTCCCGGTATCCGAAGATGTTCGCGCCATGTCCCCGTCACCCTACTCGGCCGGCACCCCCGCTTCCCGCCACCCCCGGCGCGCCGATTGCTCTCTGTCGTTCTCGGGGGTTATCCGGCGCCAAGGCCGCCGCGGCGATCCCGTGGCGCGCGGCCACCAGCCGTTCCCACGGGTACCGGATCAGGTCGTCGAGACGGGGATTCAGCATCACGGCCCCAGTCTACACCAGATTTTGTGGGTCTATCCACCCGGACCACAATACTATCTGGCGGCACCCTGGGAAAGTGCCTTTCCCCCGGCCCGCGCGGGGCTCCCGTTGGCGGCGACGGAGACCCCGGCCGAACCTCGGCGCAGGCCGACGGGGACAAGGAAAACGACGGCGCGCCAAAGCCAACCCGCGGCTGAATGGGCCCAGGGCATTTTCCCGGCAAATGGTTCAATTGGGCCGGAAATGCTCTTGCCCCATCGCCGGGGGCTATGCCAGCACCGCGTCGCCGCCGTCGGGGCCGTGCCCGGGCACGGATCGGGGACGCGCGGCCGCGGCCCCGCCCATGGGGCCGCCCCGCCGGGCCGAACGCCCGTGCCGTTAAAGCCCGAGGCCGCTAAAGAAGATAGCCGCGCTCCCCGTGGGTGCGCACGTCGAGCCCCTCGAGCTCTTCTTCCGCATCGACCCTGAGCCCCACCAGGGCCTTGACCACCTTGACGATGATGAAGGTGGCCAGCGCCGTCCATGCGACCACCGCCACCACGCCCACCGCCTGGATTCCCAACTGGCCGATGATGGTCAGCTTGGAGGCGCCGAGGCCGCCCAGGGCCGCCGCGCCGAACACCGCCGTCAGCAGGGTGCCGGTGCAGCCGCCGATGCCGTGAACCGCCATCACGTCCAGCGAATCGTCGACGCCGCAGCGCCTTTTCACCAGCCCCACGCCGAGGTAGCACAGCCCCCCGGCGATGATGCCGATGGCCAGCGCGCCCAGGGGGCCGACGAAACCCGATGCCGGGGTGATGGTGGCGAGCCCGGCGATGGCGCCGGTGGCGATGCCCACCAGGGTCGGCTTGCCGTGGCCGGCCCATTCGATGATCATCCAGGTCAGGGCCGCGGTGGCGGCCGAGATATGGGTGACGGTGATGGCCATGCCGGCGCCGCCGTCCGCCGCCAGCGCCGAACCGCCGTTGAAACCGTACCAACCGACCCACAGCATGGCGGCGCCCATCATCACCATGCCCGGGCTATGGGGCGGCTGCAGGTCGGTTGGGAAGCCGCGCCGGCCGCCCAGTTCGCGGGCGATGACGAAGGCGGCGGTGCCGCAGGTGGCGTGCACCACCAGCCCGCCGGCGAAATCCTGCACGCCCATGGCGCCGAGCCAGCCGCCGCCCCAGACCCAGTGGGCGACAGGGGCGTAGACGACGATCAGCCACAGGATGGTGAACAGCGCCATGGCGGAAAACTTGATGCGCTCCACATAGGCGCCGACCACCAGCGCCGGGGTGATGATGGCGAACGTCATCTGGAACATGAAGAAGACGTTTTCGGGGAGGTGTGGCGCCGCGCTGGCCGGGGTGTCGGTGCCGACACCCCAAAGGAAGGCCTTGGAGAACCCGCCGATCATGTCGTTGAGGCCGCCGCCGTCGCTGAAGGCGAGGGAATAACCCACCACCAGCCACAGGACCGAAACGATGCAGGTGATGGTGAAACATTGCATCAGCACGGAAAGCACGTTCTGGGCCCGCACCAGGCCACCGTAGAACAGCGCCAGGCCCGGCAGGGTCATGAACAGCACCAACGCCGTCGCCGTCAGGACCCACGCGGTGGCGGCGGCATCCAGCTTGACCGTCTCCTGGGCCAGGGCCTCGGGCACGCCGATCAAGGCCAGTGCCGCGGCGCCCATGAAGAGGGTGACTATGATTCGAATTGCCGACATTTCTTTTCCCCTTGTTTCTTCTTCTCGTCTCGGTGGCGCCGGCAACGATGGCTCTGCGGGCCGCCGCCATTTTAAGCCGTGCCGCCATGGCTTTTCGCGCGGGCACGTTGCTGGGTGGTCAAATTTTGTGCAATTTCCTGGTGGGCCGGTCGGCCGAGCGACCCCGATCAAGTGTCGCAAGGGTGCCCAGGCACCTGGAAAATCCACCGATTTCCGCCTTTTTACCCCCGATTCTTCGTTCTTCGAACGGCGCCGGGTCGGATGCCCGATCGACTTTTTAACGTGCCGCCGGACTCCCTATTTCAAGGGCCGTGCCGAATTTGGTCAAAGTGTTATTTCTCAATAAGTTAACGATTTATCGTGGGGCGCCCGAAGGCCCCGCGCCGGGCTTTGCGGGGGCTAATGCCTAGAATTTATGCAAATCTGCGCAAACGCCCGAAAAAGGGCCCGGAAGATGGGGTCTTCCGGGCCAGTCTTCGAAGAAGGGGGGCAGGATATGCCCCCGGGGGTTCCGGCCCCGCGACGGCGGGGCCGGAAACGGTCTACTGGACGCTTTCGCCGTGCAGCGCCAGGTCGAGGCCCTCGCGTTCGTCGTCTTCGTCGACCCGCAGGCCAATGGTCAGGTCGATGATCTTGAGGATCACCGCCGTGGCGACGGCGCACCAGACAATGGTGGCGATGATGCCCTGGAACTGAATCCACAGCTGGACGATATTGCCTTCCAGCACGCCGGCGGTGCCGCCGATGGCCTTGACCGCGAATACCCCGGTCAACAGCGCGCCGACGATGCCGCCGACGCCGTGGATGCCGAAGCAGTCCAGCGAATCGTCGTAGCCCAGCTTCTGCTTGAGGCTGGTCGCCGCCCAATAGCAGACGATTCCGGCGGCGATGCCGATGGCGAGCGCGCCCATGGGACCGACGTAACCCGATGCCGGGGTGATGGCCACGAGCCCGGCCACCGCGCCGGAAATGATGCCCAGCACCGAAGCCTTGCCGCGCAGCGACCATTCGGTGAACATCCAGGCCAGCGCCGCGGCGGCCGTGGCGATCTGGGTGACCGCCATGGCCATGCCGGCGGTGCCGTTGGCCGCCACCGCCGAGCCGGCGTTGAAGCCGAACCAGCCGACCCACAGAAGCGCCGCGCCGATCACCGAAAGAGTCAGGTTATGGGGCGCCATGTTTTCCGTGCCGAAACCGGCGCGCTTGCCCAGCATGATCGCCGCCACCAGGCCGGCGATGCCGGCGTTGATGTGGACCACGGTGCCGCCGGCGAAGTCGAGCATGCCCAACTCGCTGAGAAAGCCACCGCCCCACACCCAGTGGGTGATCGGCGCGTAGACCACGATCGACCACAGCCCGACGAACCACAACAGGGCCGAGAACTTCATGCGGTCGGCCAACGATCCGGCGATCAGCGCCGGGGTGATGATGGCGAAGGTCATCTGGAAGATGACGAACACCGATTCGGGGATGGTGCCGTTGAGGGTACCCACTTCCATGTGTTTAAGCAGGGCCTTGGAAAAATCGCCTACATAGGCGTTGCCTTCGCCGAAGGCGAGGGAATAGCCGACCACCATCCAGACGATGGTGATCACGCAGGTGATGGCGAAACTCTGCATCACCGTGGCCAGTACGTTCTTCTTGCGGACCATGCCGCCGTAGAACAGGGCGATGCCGGGAATGGTCATCAAAAGGACCAGCGCGGTCGCTGTCAGCATCCAGGCGGTATCGCCGCTGTCGAGTTTCGGCGCCCCCTGGGCGAAGGCGTCGCCGGCAAAAACCAGCACCCCGATGAGGGCCGCGGCAATCCCGCCGAAAAGGCGTTTGGGACTATACATGGATCTCTCCTTTTTCTCTTTTTAGAGGGCTTCGCCGTCGGTCTCGCCGGTCCGGATGCGCACCGCAGAGACGATTTCCGAGACGAAAATCTTGCCGTCGCCGATCTTCCCGGTGTTGGCCGCCGCCTTGATGGCTTCCACCACCCGGTCGGCGATGTCGTCGCCGACGGCGACCTCGATCTTCATCTTGGGAAGGAAGTCGATGGCGTATTCCGCGCCCCGGTAAATCTCGGTATGGCCCTTCTGTCGGCCGAAACCTTTCACCTCGCTCACGGTCATGCCCTGGACGCCGGCTTCCGCAAGGGCGTCGCGAACCGGATCGAGCATGAACGGCTTGATGATCGCCATGATCATTTTCATCATCGGTACCCCTTTGTTGTTTGCGTTGCCCCGGGGGGACGCGAAGAACAATTCAATTGCCGTGCCGGTTTAGGGAAATTTTTAAAACGCGTTTAAAATCAATCAATTGCCAGGAATCATGGGACATGGTCGTGGAGATCGCCCGCCCGCGGACCGCCCAATATGCCTAATATTTATACAGTATTAAGAGACTGCATAAATTTTAACCATTAAATCCCACTTTACCCACCTCCCAAGCTGATGGAAACTCACCGCCATGGGCGATCACGGCAAAAAGATGGGCGACATACGGGCCGAGGTCACGGTGGTCGGCGGCGGCATGGCGGGGTTGACCCTGGCCTTGGCGCTGGCCTCCGCCGGCCTCGAAGTCTGCGTCATCGAGCGCGACGACCCCACGGCGTGGGCCGATCAAGCCTTCGACGGCCGGGTGTCGGCGATCTCCGCCGGTTCGCGCCGGGTTTTCGAAACCTTGGACCTGTGGCGGGCGATGGCGGCGGCGGCCGCGCCGATCTTCGATATCCGCGTCACCGACGACGATCAGCCGTTCTTTCTTCACTTCGACCATGGCGAGCTCGATCAAGGGCCGCTGGGCCATATCGTCGAAAACCGGGCGATCCGGGCGGCGCTTCTCGGCGCGGTGGACCGCTGCGGGTGTTTGGCGCTGATCGCGCCGCGGGGAATCGCCGCCATCGAACGCGACGCCACGGCGGCAAGGGTGATCCTCGATGACGGGCGCGCCGTCACGGCGCCGCTGGTGGTGGGTGCCGATGGCCGGGCCTCGGCGGTGCGCGACGGCGCCGGCATCAATCAGACCCAATGGCGTTACGGCCAAGCGGCGATCGTCACCACGGTGACCCACCAAAGGCCCCATGAGGGCGTGGCCTGGGAACGGTTTCTCACACCCGGGCCCTTCGCCATCCTGCCCATGACCGATGATGATGCCGGGCGCCACCGATCGTCCATCGTCTGGACCGAGCGCGGCGATCTGGTGCCGGCTTTCCTGGATCTCGGCGCCGCCGATTTCAATGGGGCGCTGGGCGAACGCTTCGGCGACCATCTGGGCGCGGTTTCCGCCAGCGGCCCGCGCTGGTCCTATCCCTTGGGGTTGTCCCTGGCCGAATTCTATATCGCCGACCGCCTGGCGCTGATCGGCGATGCCGCCCACGCCATCCATCCCATTGCCGGCCAGGGGCTCAATCTCGGCATCCGCGACGCCGCCGCCCTGGCCGAGGTTGTCGTCGATGCCGCCCGCCTGGGGCTGGATTTCGGCATGAAGACGGTGCTCGAGGATTATCAGCGCTGGCGGCGCTTCGACATCGTCGCGCTGGCGGGGGCCACGGATCTCCTCAATCGGCTGTTTTCCACCACCTTCGGGCCGCTTCGCCTGATTCGCGGTCTCGGCCTGGCGGCGGTCAACCGGTTCGGCCCGGCCCGGCGCCTGCTGATGCGCGAGGCCATGGGGCTGACCGGCGACCTGCCGCGATTGGCGCGCGGCGAAGCGCTTTAGCGCACTTTCCAGTCAAATGGTTCAATTTAACCCGGAAATGCTCTAGCTGGGATCGCGGCTCAGCCCTTTCCGCGCCAGGGCGTCGAGGTAATCCCGCCACTTGGGCTCTTCCAGATCGCCCAATTCACGGAAATAGGCCCAGGAATAAATGCCGGTATCGTGGCCGTCGTCGAAAACGATGCGCAGCGCGTAATTGCCCACCGCCTCGAGGGCGGTGATGCCGACGCCGCGCTTGCCGGGAACCGTCACCGTCTGGCCCGGCCCATGGCCCTGAACCTCTGCCGAGGGAGACAGCACGCGCAGGAACTCGGCGGTGAACGACGACCGCGTGCCGTCATCGAAAATCAGATGCAGACGCTTCTCGGCGCGCTCGAGCCGCGCTTCGGTGACCGCCGGGGTGGTCTCGTGCGATGGCGGCGTCATCGCCGGGCCGCGGTCTCAGGCATCGCCGCCGTCGCCGATGGTGCGCGCCTCGTCGGGCAGCATGATGGGGATGCCGTCGCGGATCGGGTAGGCGAGCCCGGCCCGCTCGGAGATCAGCTCCTGGGCCGCCGCATCGTAACGGAGCGGCCCCTTGGTCAGCGGACAGACCAGAATTTCCAACAGCTTGGGGTCGACCCGGGTGGTTTTATCTTCGCTCATAGCCGTGCCTCCGTCAGTGCCGGGTGCCTTCGCCGTCGATGTCCGGCGCGGCCGCCATTTGCAGCAGGGTCAGCAGGACTTGGCCGCATTCCTCGGGACCGTCGGCCTCCAGCAGGGCCTGTTTTTCCGAGGCGGCGAACGGGCAGCCCATGGCGAGGAAAGTCACCAGGTCACGGTCTTCCATTTTTTCGATGGTCGACCAATTGGGTTCGATGCCGTGGGCCTTGAAGTAGTATTTGAGAGCGCCGGTCAGCCCCGCCCTGTCGATGGATGAGGGAAGTGCCGGTTCAAGATCGTCCTCGTAATCGGAAAAATCCGGCCGCACGCGGCGATAGCTATGGAGCAGGGGCAGTTCCTCGCGAATCCGAAAGCGGGCGGCGCCGGCAAGGCTGATGAGATAGCGCCCGTCGTCGGTCTCGGTGAAGCTGATCAAGCGCCCGGCGCAACCCGTGGGGTAGACCTCGGGCCCCCGGCGTCGCGATGCCGCCGGGGATGCCGAATTCTCGGCGCCGGTGGGCTGGACCATGCCGATCATGCGGTCGGCGGTCTTCAGCGCATCGGTGGTCATGGAAAGGTAGCGGGGCTCGAAGATATTCAGCGGCAAAGTCCCGCCGGGCAGCAAAAGAACGCCGGCCAGCGGAAAGATCGGCAGGATGTCCGGCAGGTCCTTGAAGGTCGGGTCGAAGGGGCCGCGTGTCACCGGGGCCTCACGAAAACAAGACCGTGGACAACCGTTCGCGGCCGTCGATGGTCAGCGGGTCGTCGGCGCCCCAGGCCTCCAACATCTTGAGAATCTGCTTGCGCGCGGCGCCGTCGTTCCAATCGGCGTTACGGCGCACCACTTCCAGGAGCCCGTCCAAGGCGCCTTCCCTGTCGCCCGCGCCGAACAACGCCATGGCCAGGTCGAACCGCGCCTGAAGGTCACCGGGATCGGCCTCGACCTTGGCTGCAAGCTCGCCCACGGCGCCGGCGTCGCCGCTCTCGGCGGCAAGCTCGAGCGCGCTTTTCACCGCGACGATCTCGGGGTTGTCGGCCTGCTCTTCCGGAACGCCGTCGACCAGGTTGCGGGCGGCCTCGTTCTCGCCGGCGGAGATGTAGCACCGGGCAAGCCCGGCCACCGCCTCGACGTTCTTGTCATCGCTCTCCAGCACCTTGGTGAACAGCGCCAGGGCCGTGCCGTCGTCGCCTTTGGCCAGCGCCGCCTTGCCTTCAGCGATCAGTTGGGCGGCCGGAGAGGCGCCATCGGCCTCGGCGGCCGCGCCCTTGCCGGCGGTCTGCTCGATCACCCGGTCGATGAACGCCTTGACCTCGCTTTCGGGCAGCGCGCCCTGGAAGGCGTCCAGCGGCCGCCCGCCGAAGAAGGCATAGACCGTGGGGATGGATTGGACCCGCAATTGCTGGGCGAGCTGCTGGTTCTCGTCGATATTGACCTTGACCAGGCGCACCTTGCCGCCGGTCTCTTTCACCAGTTTTTCGATGGTCGGGCCCAACTGCTTGCAGGGTCCGCACCACGGGGCCCAGAAATCGACGATGATGGGAACCGATTGGCTCGCTTCGATCACCTCGGTCATGAAGCCCGCGGTGTCGACGTCCTTGATCGGATCGTCGGGACCGGCGCCGGGTTCGGCGGCGCTGTCCCCCCCGAGAAAGTTGTCCATTACGCTGTCTTTCTTCCCCCTGTTTTCGCCACTGCCCGGCCCCGCGGCCGCGGGCCTCAAGGAAACACCCGTCGTCGTCGGGGCATGGGCACTAAATGGCGCTCCGGCGGGCCCTGTCAATGGGCAACGCTTGCGGGCCCGGTCGCTTAAGCATAGCGCGGGCCGCGGGCACGGGAAAGGGAGGGAATCGACCGTCCCCATGGGCGGACCGCCGCGGGCGGGTCCCGGGGCTCGTTTGGCCGCCCGTCGACAGGCCTTGCCCCGTCAACAGTCCTTGCAAAGACGGCGGCTTCAATTATTATCGCGGGCCTTCGCGTCGGGGGCCGGAGCCCTTGGGGCGCGGGCGGCGGCTTATGGCCGCCGCACGGTGCGCGGGCGTAGCTCAGGGGTAGAGCGCAACCTTGCCAAGGTTGAAGTCGAGGGTTCGAATCCCTTCGCCCGCTCCATTCTTTTCAAGGGGTTAGGGATACCCGGTGCATGGCGTGTTCCGCCAGGGCACCTATGGGGCACCTACGGGAGCCGTTTCGCGGCGTTTCGATTAGTGTTTTCTGGCTCAGAGGGTCGGCCCTATGGAAGGTGCAAGCCCACTTCAGGTAGCAGCCGGTCATACGGGCTAGATGATCAGGATCGTCTTTGTAGTATGCGAACCACGTGGCAATCTTTTCGATTTCACCTTCTAGTA
>SMXQ01000152.1 GCA_004356985.1 Alphaproteobacteria bacterium
ATCCAGTAGGGGATGCGGCTGACCCCTTCCTTGGGCCATTTGCGGCCCGCCAGATCATGGGTCTTGGCTGCGCTTGCCATCTTGCTTCCCCTGGCTTCCCCTGGTCCGGGCCATGACCCACCCCTTGCGGCCCGCTCCATCTTACACCTCTTGGCGCGGCGCGAAACACGCCGCGCCGCGGCGCTCAGCCGCCGGCCGGTTCCTCGGCGCGGTGAAGCCGCCGGTTCAGGGCGATGGTCGCCGCCGCCAGCGCCGCGCCGGCGGCCAGGGAGGCGTAGAACGGCGCGATCAACAACAGCCCGGCGGCGGCCAGGGAGAAGCGCGCCCAGGTGGCGGCGCAATACTTGTCATGGGCCTCGATGGCGGCAGCGATCAGGATCAGCCCGGCGACCGCCGAGGCGAAGGTGATGGCGGTTTTCCAGATCGGCCCCAGCCACAATAGTTCGGGCCCGTAGATGAAGACGAAAGGCACCAGGAAGGCGGCCAGGGCGAGCCGCACCGCGTTGACGGCGATGCCCAAGGGGTTGGCCTCGGCGATCGACGCCGCCGCATAGGCCGCCACCGCCACCGGCGGGGTGATGGCGCTCATCACCGCGAAATAGAGCAGGAACATGTGCGCCGGCAGGTCGTGGATCTTGAGGTCGAGCATGATCGGGCCCATGAGGACGGCGGCCAGGATATAGGCCGAGGGCGTCGGCATGCCGAGGCCGAGGATGATGGTCAGGGCGGCGGCGATCACCAGGGTGAAGAACACCTGGGCATCGGTGATGGCGTAGATCACATGGGCGAACTTGGCGGCCAGCCCGGTCATGGTGATGCCGGCGATCACCAGCCCGGCGGCGGCGCAGGCGCCGGCCACCGGCACCATGCGCATGGCGGTCTCCGCCAGGGCCTTGTAGAAGAGGACGATTCCGATCCGCGTTTTCTTCTTGACGGCGGCCACTGCCAGCACCGAAGCCGAGCCGAACACCGCCACCATGGTCGGCGTATAGCCCTCCAGCAGCGCCACGGTGAGCGCCACCAAGGGCACCAGGAACAGCCCGCCCTGCTTGAGGACCGGCAGAAGACGGGGGATTCGATCGGGGTCCAAGCCGCCGTAGCCCATCTTGATGGCCCGGAAATGGACCTGGGAATAGACGCACACGTAATACAGCGCCGCCGGCAATATCGCCGCCACGGCGATGTCCACGTAATCGATATTGGTGTACTCCGCCATGATGAAGGCGGCCGAGCCCATCACCGGCGGCACCAGGGAGCCGCCGGTCGACGCCGCCACCTCGATGCCGCCGGCGACCGTGCCCTTGTAGCCGAGCCGCTTCATGATGGGGATGGTGATCGACCCGGTGGTCACCACGTCGGAGGTCGGGCTACCGGAAATCATGCCGTACAGGGCCGAAGAGACCACCGCCACCTTGGCCGGCCCACCCGGCCTACGCCCGGTGATGGCGGCGGCGAAATCGAAGAAGAAATCGGATCCCTTGGCGTAGAACAACAGGGTGCCGAACATCACGAACAGGAAGGCGTAGGTCGCCGCCACCTGCACCGGCAGGCCCATCACGCCGTCGGTGGTGAACACCATGATGTCGAGGAAATGGTTGTAGTCGATATAGCCGTGGCCCAGCACGCCGCCGATCATGTGGCCGAAGAAATTATAGGCGACGAAAAGCAGCACGATGACGGTGAGCCCCAGGCCGGTGGTGCGCCGGGTGATCTCGATGGTCAGGACGAAGACCAGGGTGCCGAAAACCGTCTGCCAGAAAGAGAGCGGGAAGAGCAGCGAAATGCGTTCGACGATATCGGGCGCGGCGAAGGCGAAATAGATCCCCGTCGCCAGGCTCGTCAGGGAAAGCCCCCAATCGATCATTGACGGTTTCTTGGTATCGGATCCGGCGCGCGCCCCCACGGTCAGGAAGGCCAGGGTCATCATCCCCATGATGAAGATGGCGCCGAGCTGCCAGGGGTCCAGGATCACCACCGTCGCCGCCAGGACGACGAACACCGCAAGCCCGGCGGCAAACGGCGTGATCAACCAGTTCAGCCAGCCGGTGGGCCGGCGCCGGCAGCCGACCGAAAACCAGGTGCCCGGATCGAGAAGGATGTTTCGCGCCATGGCTCGTGAACTATCGGCAATTCGTCTGTCGTAAAAGAAGGGCGGGGAAGCGGTCGCGGCTTCCCCGCCAGGAAATATTTTTAGCCAGGTCCAGCTACATCAGGCCCGCTTCCTTATAGGCCTTGATGGCGCCGGGATGGTGGGGCGCCGTCGATGGCTGGGCGATCGATTGCGGCGTGGTCGCCTTCTTCAGCGCGCGGTGGGCCGACTTGAAGGCCTCGATCTGGGTCAGCATGGCCTTGGTGACGTCATAGGCCGTCTTATTGGACATGGATTTGTTGGCCATGATGACGGCGCCGAAGCAGACGCTGTGAGAATCGATGTGGAGGAACTTGTACTCCTTGGCGAGCACCTTGCACCGCTCGAGCCCGAACTGCTTGGCGACCCGGTTGGCGGCGCCCTTGCCCTGGTTCAGCATCAAGAGGGGAATGCCCTTGGCCATCTCGCGGATGCGGCGGTGGTTGAAGGAAAGGCCGACGGACAGGGCGTCGATGCGGCGGTCCAGAATCAATTTGGTCATCTCACGGGACGCCGCGCGGACCAGCTTCCTGAACTTCTTGGGGTTGAGGCCGTTGGTCTTGAAGAAGGCCAGCGACACGTCGCCGTCCATGTTGCCGGGCCGGTTGACGGCGACCCGCAGCTTGGAGGCGTTCTTCACGAAGTCGGCCATGGAATTGATGCCCAGCTTTTTGGCGACATCGGCATTCATCAGAAGATGCGTCAGCTGGAACCGCGCCGCCGGCGCATAGACCCGCACCAGGACGCGGAGGTCCTTTTGCGGCTTACCGCGGAATGGCCCGGTGCCCCGCACGGCGGCGGCGAGTTCCGGGTCCGTCGCTATCCCCATGGGGACCTTGTTGTCCTGGACCAGCTTGGCATTGGCGATGCCGCCCGAACCGGTCTGGTAGGTGACGGTGGAGCCGGGATAGGCCTTGGCCATGGCCTTGTCGAGGCCGAGGCCGATTCGCGACCACAGCCCGCCCGGGCTGGCGCCCGCGAGGGTCAGGTTATAGGTCTGGGCATGGGCCGGGGCGATGGCGAGAACCGCGGCGCCGAGAATGCCGATCAAGAGTTTACGCATCGGTGAACCTCCCTGAGTGGTTCGCTGGTGAATAGGGGTGGGGCGTCCCGCCCGTCTAAGGTCTTAAAAATTATGTGGTTTTTTGCTTTTGTCCCGACCTGTTTAACACGTTGGGCCATTGTTTGTACACGTTCCAGGTGGATCAGATCTTCGACCGCGCCAGGGTCGAGGGCACGAATAAATCCTGCGGAGAGAGTTCCCTGGCGGCCAGCCCCTGGTGATAATGGTAGCGCAGGAAGGCCTCGATGCAGCCCCGGTTGGCCGCGAAGCCGTAGGGCCAGAAATCGTCCCCCATGACCGCGCGGGCGTCCGCGGTATGGGCCTCCATCCAGGGATTGGTGACCCGGGGGATGTTGTTGTAGGCGACTTCGATCATGGCCAGCGCCTTGGCTTCCTCGAAGGCCTTGAACACGCTGTCGGGCAGCCAGGGGTTGGCCTCCACCAGGGCCTTGCGGATCCCCACCAGATGCATGATGGGGAAGATGCCGGTGCGTTTGAAATAGGCCTTTTCCTGTTCCACGTAATCGGGGAACAACCGCCTGATATCGGCGTGGCCGGCATCGAAGCAGGCCGGCGAACGGGGCGAGACGAGGGCGTCGATCTCGCCCGCCGCCAGCATCTCCTGGAGGGTGGCGCCCTCGGGGATGGGCTCGAGGCTCAACCCCTCGGGCGGCACGAATTCGGTTTTTTGGGCGCGCCCCGCCTGTTGCAGCCCGCCCCAGCGCCACCGCATATCGGTCGGCTTGAGCCCGTATTCGTCCTCCAGGATGCCGCGCACCCAGGTCACCGCCGTCACCTGGTATTCCGGCGTGCCGACGATCTTGCCCTTGAGGTCTTGGGGCTTCTCGATGCCCGAACGGGTGTTGATGAAAATCCCCGAATGGCGGAACTTGCGGCCGGGAAAGACCGGGATGCCGAGATAGGGGCAATTGCCTTCGGCGGTCAACGACACGAAGTTCGAAAAGGACAGCTCGGCGACGTCGAATTCCTGGTAGTGGAGCGCCCGGTGGAACATCTCCTCGGGCTCCAGCTCGAGCACCGTGGCCCGGCAGCCCTCGATGGCGGCGCGGCCGTCGATGAGCGCCCGGGTTCGGTCGTAGTTGGTGACGGCGATGGTGATGCTCAGCGCCATGGAACGCGGCCCCCTGATGGACGCGGGACTGACCCCCGCATCGGCGCGGCCACCCTATCGCCCGCCGGCGGCCTAATCAAGGCGGCCCCGGGGGCGCTTGAGCTCATGGAGAATCCACACCAGGAGCCCAAGCAGCACCAGGGCGCCCGCCTGGTGGGCTGCGGCGAGGCCGACCGGCACCACCAGCAACAAGGTGGCGATGCCGAGGCCCGGCTGGACCAGGGCCGCCACCGCCGCCAGGTTGACCGCCAGGCGGGCGCGCCGGCCCAACGCGGCGCGCCGCCCGCGCAGCCACAGCCAGAGCACCGCCGCCATGGTGAGGATGCCGAGCACCCGGTGGTCGAACTGGACCATGACGACGTTCTCGAAGGGATTGCGCCAGACCGGCTCCAGGGCCAGCAATCCCTCGGGGACCAGGCGCCCATCCATCAGCGGGAAGGTGTTGAAACTCATGCCGGCGTCGAGACCGGCGACGAAGGCGCCGCTCACCAGGGTTGCGGCGGCCAGCAAAAGGGCGGTGTGCAGGGCGCCGGCCACGCGCTTAGCCGCGGCCCCGGTGATCGGCGCCGGCGCCGACGTGCGGTTCAGCACCATCCACAACAAGATGGCGGCCAGGGCCACGGCGAGGGCCAGGTGGACGGCAAGGCGATAGGGGCTGACCGACGGGTCGTCCACCAGGCCGCTCTTGACCATGACCCAGCCCATCACCCCCTGGGCCGCGCCCAGCACCAGCAGGCCGCCGAGCCTGAGCGCCAGGCCGCCGCGCACCGATCCCCGGACCATGAACCAGAGATAGGGCACGATGAAGACCACGCCGATGAGCCGCCCCCACATGCGGTGGGCATATTCCATGGCGAAGATCGCCTTGAAATCGCCAAGCGTCATTCCGTAGTTCAGCACCTGGTATTCGGGATAGGCCTTATAGGCGGCGAAGGCGGCCTGCCATTCGGCCGCGCTCAGGGGCGGCACGACGCCCATGAGGGGGCGCCAGTCCACCATGGACAGTCCCGATTGGGTCAGCCGGGTGACGCCGCCGATCACCACCATGGCGAAGATCATAATGATCATCACGACCAGCCAGACGATGACGGATTTGGCGGTCTGCGGGGCTTGCTCGAAGGTCACTGGCGGGTCTTTCTGTCGCGCATGGGCGCGCCGTGATGGGCTGTCGCGCATGGGCGCGCCGTGATGGGCTGTCGCGCCATGGGGCCACGGGGTGAAAACCTATTCTAGTGCGCCACCCGGGCAAATTGAACCATGTGGCCGGGCGGCGCCCCGAAACGCCGGTGCAGGGGCCATGGCTCGGCGCCTTTCCAAGGCTTGGCGGCGGTCTATTTTACAAAAAATTCTTTGACTTTTGATATTTTCACACTAAAAATATGTTTTAGAGACATTACTACATTTAAAGAATGTATTATAGGTGCCGATCGGGCACCGCAACCGGAGGACCGGCACCCGTGCCGGGAATTGCCATGTCGGAAACCATCCTAGGGCCCCATAAGGAATCGGTCGGCTCCCCGGCGCATCCCACCGCCGGCCAGGGGGCGGCCCGCAAGGAAGGAATCGGCGCCTATTCCGGGGTCGGTGCCGAGCCCCTGGCACGCCTGAGCGACATCGACGAATTCCGCACCGGCTACGCCAAGCTCAAGTCCGGCGAATGGGATGTTGGAAAATGGCAGGGCTATCGTCTGCGCTTCGGCGTCTATGGCCAGTTGCAGCCCAATGTCCACATGATCCGCATCAAGATTCCGGGCGGCGTGCTGTCCTTCGACTGGCTCCGCCGGATGGCCGAGGCCAACCGCCGCTGGGGCGGCAAGAACCTCCATATCTCGACCCGCCAGGACCTCCAGGACTATTACGTGAAGCCCGACGACGTGCCCGATTATCTCCAGTTCCTGGCCGAAGCGGGGATCACCACGCGCGAGGCCTGCGGCAATACGCTGCGCAACATGACCGCCTGCGCGCTCTCCGGCGTCTGCCCCAGGGAGCACGTGGACGCCGGCGCGGTGGCCCAGCGCCTGGCGGTCAGCTGGATCCGCCATCCCCTGTCCCAGCACATGCCGCGCAAGTTCAAGGCGACCGTTTCCGGCTGCGAGACCGACTGCGGTTCCAGCCATATCCACGATCTCGGCCTCGTCGCCACCCACCAGGACGGCAAGCCGGGGTTCAAGGTCTATGCCGGCGGCGGCACCGGCGGCATCCCCATTTCCGCCTGCCTAGTCGCCGATTTCGTCGAGGAGCACGACCTGCCGGCGGTGGTGGAGGCCCTGGTGCGCCTGCACCAGCGCTATTCCAATCGGCGCAACCGCAACAAGGCGCGGATCAAGTTCATCCATAAGCGCTTCGGGTCGGAGAAATTCCGTGAACTGTTCGAAGACGCCTTCGCCGAGACCCGGACCATGCCCCAGCGCCCCTGGCAGCCTCTCGACTGGCGCCAAGGGGACGCGGCGGCGCCGGAACCGGCGAGCCCGGGCGGCGTCGTCGACGCCCACGACGGCAGCCAGGCGGTGGTGGTTCACCAGGAGTTGGGCTTGTTCACCGCCGACCAGTTCGACGCCTTGACCGATCTCGCCGAACGGGCCGGCGCGCGGGAATTCCGCACCACCCGGGACCAGAACCTGGTGATCGTCGGGCTCCACCCGTCCAAGGTGGACGACGTGGTTGCCGGGGTCCGCGCCTTGGGCTTCATGGTGGAAGACGGCCCCGGTTCGGTCGCCAATGTGGTGGCTTGCCCGGGCACCTCCACCTGCGGCATCGGCATCACCAATTCCCAGAGCTTCGGCGCCACCATCCAGGACGCGGTGCGCGCCTATCAGGCCAAGCCCAACCTGTCGGTGAAGATTTCCGGCTGCCAGAACGGCTGCGGGTTGCATCATGTCGCCGATTTCGGCTTCCGCGGCATGGGCAAGAAGATCGCCGGGCGCAACGCGCCCCATTACCAGATCTATATCGGCGGCCACGAGCGCGAGAACGGGCATATCGGGCTGGCCGGTCCGATCGTTCCCGCCCGCCTCGCCCAGGAAGCCCTGGACCTTCTGTTGGCCGGTTATGCCGGCGGCCGCCAGGGGGATGAGTCCGTGCGCGACTGGGCGCTGCGGCTCGGCAAGGAGGGCATGACGGCCCTGATCAAGCCGGTCGCCGCC
The DNA here is from genome assembly GCA_004356985.1 of Alphaproteobacteria bacterium. Taxonomy (GTDB): domain Bacteria; phylum Pseudomonadota; class Alphaproteobacteria; order SMXQ01; family SMXQ01; genus SMXQ01. Next base: position 7,467 of record SMXQ01000152.1, read on the forward strand.
AAGGTCAGGGCCGAAGACGAAGGACTGTTTTTCGACTATGGCGAGGATTGGGTGTTCACGCCACCGGCCGGCCGCACCGCCGAATGCGCCGCCGGGATCATCGACGACGACCTGCAAAAGGACCTCGCCGATGACGCCCTGGTCAATGTCGACCGGGCGCTCATGGCCGGCGCCGCCGCCGCCGCCGCGGCCCGCTATGGGGCCGACGGGTTCCGTTTCACCGCCCAGCGCCTGCGCATCCTGGCCGGGCTGCCGGGCGCCGAGGACGATACCGACGAGGTGATCATTTCCACCCTCCGCACCGTCCATGGCGGCGATACCGAGGTGATGGCGGCGCTGGAGCGGATCGTGGCGGCGCGGGCGCGGCTCGATTCCGCCGACGGGGGTAAAACCGATGCCGAGACCACCGTCATGCGCGAGGCGCTGGCCTACTGGATCGACATGGTCGACGAGGTCATCGCCCGGCCCCCGGCCGCGGCCGATTTCAAAATGGGCGCGCTGGACGATTCCGGCGGCGGCGTCGCGGCGTTGATCAAGAACGCGCCCGGCGGCGATTCTTAAAGAAAGCGCGTCCCGTGTACCCCATCGCATTCGACCCGGTCCGGGTTCGGGCCGTGGTGGTGGGCCGTGGCCGTGGCGCGGTGCGCCGCATCGCTGGGCTGGAGGCCGCCGGGATCTCCCACATCCGGGTCTTCGCGCCCGAGCCCGATGCCGAGATCCGCGCCAAGGCGGGGGCGAATTTGGTCGCCCGGCTGCCCGAGGCCCAAGACCTCGAGGGCGCCAACCTGGTCCTGGTGGCGGGGCTGGAAGACGGCGCGGCCCAAGCCATCGCCCATGCGGCGCGCGGCGCCGGGATCGCCGTCAACGTGGAGGACCGTCCCGCCTGGTGCGATTTTCATCTGCCGGCCACGCTGCGGCGCGGCGATCTCCTGTTGACCGCCTCCACCGGGGGCCGTTCGCCGGGCCTGGCGCGCGCGCTGCGGAATCATTTGGGCCGCCTCTTCGGCGCCGAATGGGCGGGACGGCTGGACGCCCTGGCCGAGGCGCGCCAAGGCTGGCGGGCCGAGGGCGCCGATCCCCGGGCGGTGGCCCGCCGCACCCAGGAATGGATCGACCGCGAGGGTTGGTTCGGTTAAAACACACGCGCCGGCGGTGGGCACCGGGCCGGTTGGCGATTCGCGCCACGGCGGCGGGCCGCCCCGGCCCCAGCCCCCCGCGCCATTGTACGGCGCAAAGTACGGCGCAAACGGATTTCAGGTTCCATGAGCGATCTTGAACTGGCTTTCGGCCTCGCTTTCGAGGACCTCTACCACGGCGACGGCCTCGCCCGGGTGGACGCCGCCTTTGCCGACCACCTGTTGGCGGCGGACGGCGAACTGCATGATCGCCTATTGGCGGGGCGCGCCGCGCCCGAAGCCCTGGACGCCAAGGACCATTCCCGGCTTCTCATCGCGCTCGGCCCCCATCTGGAGGACTTCGTCGGCACCCTGTTCGGCATCGGCGATGAAATCGCCGCCTTGGCGGCGGCCCACCATGCCCTGGCCCCGCTGTTCCGCTGCAAGCGCCTGTTCGTGCAGCGCCGCGCCGTCAAGAAGGTGAAGGCGGAGCAAGCGGAGGACATCGACGGCCCGACCCTGGAGGTCAGGCTGACCAAGATGATCGGGCCGTTTTCCGAAGACGCCTTCGCCGCGGCGGTGATGGGCTGGCTCGGCGACGAGGACGCCAACGCCGAGGCCATCGCCTTGGCCGAACAATTCGCCGCCTGGGCCACGCTTTCCGCCATGGGCCGCAAGCGCTTCGCCGGCGGCGTGCTGTTCAAGCTCCCGGCAAAGGTCGATGCCATGAACCTGGTGGACGTGGAGGGCGAGGTTCACCACGGCGTCAAGCAATTGAAACTGGGCTCCGGCCACCCCGCGCGCGCGCGCGACGGCTTCGCCCTGACCGATCCGGGCATGGACCTCAAACACGCGCTCGACCAGGCGCATTACTGCATTTTCTGCCACCACCAGGGCAAGGATTCGTGTTCCCACGGGCTTGGCGACCGCAAGCAGGGCGGCTTTCAAAAATCCCCCTTCGGGGTGCCGCTGGCGGGCTGCCCGCTGGAGGAAAAGGTTTCCGAAATGGATGCCTTGAAGGCCGACGGCCTCACCATCGCCGCCCTGGCGGTGGTCGCCGTCGACAATCCCATGGTGGCGGCCACCGGGCACCGCATCTGCAATGACTGCATGAAATCCTGCATCTTCCAGCGCCAGGAGCCGGTCGATATCCCGCAGATCGAGACGCGGGTTCTCAAGGACGTCCTCGACCTGCCCTGGGGCTTCGAGATCTATGGCCTGCTGACCCGCTGGAACCCGTTGAACCTCGAGCGGCCCCTGCCGAGACCTGAAAGCGGCTACAAGGTGCTGGTGGTGGGCCTGGGCCCGGCGGGCTTCACCCTTGCCCACCACCTGCTCAACGAGGGCCATGGGGTGGTGGCGGTGGACGGGCTCAAGATCGAGCCCCTGCCGCCGGTGCTCTCGGGCGTCGATGCCGCCGGCGCGCGCACCGCGTTCGAGCCCATCCGCAACGTCTCGGCGCTCTACGAATCGCTGGACGACCGGATGATGGCGGGGTTCGGCGGCGTCGCCGAATACGGCATCACCGTGCGCTGGGACAAGAATTTCCTGAAACTGATCCGCCTGTTGCTGGAGCGCCGGGCGCGGTTCGCCATGGTCGGCGGCGTGCGCTTCGGCGGCACCATTACCGTGGAAAGCGCGTTCAAGGACGGCTTCGACCATATCGCGCTGTGCGCCGGCGCCGGCAAGCCGACCCTGCTGGCCATGCGCAACGGCCTGGCCAGGGGCGTCCGCGCGGCCAGCGACTTCCTCATGGCGCTGCAACTGACCGGCGCCGCCAAGCAAAGCTCCATCGCCAATCTGCAGGTGCGCCTGCCGGTGGCCGTGGTGGGCGGCGGGTTGACCGCCATCGACGCCGCCACCGAGGCGCGCGCCTATTACCCGGTCCAGGTGGAGAAGTTCCTCAGGCGGTACGAGACCCTGGTGGCCGAAAACGGCGCGGCTTCGGTGCGCGCCGCCTGGAGCCCCGAGGAAGCCGAAATCGCCGACGAATTCCTTGACCATGGGCGGGCCATCGCCGCCGAGCGCGCCGCCGCCAAGGCGGAACAGCGCGGCCCCCGCATCGGCGAACTTCTCGACGACTGGGGCGGCGTCACCGTGGTCTACCGCCGCTGGATGGTGGACAGCCCGTCTTATACCCTCAACCACGAAGAGGTGGGCAAGGCCATGGAAGAGGGCATCCGCTTCGCCGAGGGCCTGTCCCCGGTGGACGTGGAGCTCGACCAATACGGCCATGCCGTGGGCTTGCGCCTGGCCCGCATGGAGGTGGCCGACGGCGGCCGCATCGAGGACACCGGGCAAACCGTGACCCTGCCCGCGCGCACCGTCATCGTCGCCGCCGGCACCCAGCCCAACACCGTGCTGGCCCGCGAATTTCCCGACCACTTCACCATCCACGGCAAGTATTTCGAGGCCCTGGACGAGGACGGCAATCCGGTCGCGCCCGAACGCAGCACCAAGCCCGCCCATGCACGCGTGTTGACGGCCATGGAAGACGACGGCCGCGCCATTTCCTTCTTCGGCGATCTCCATCCGTCCTATGCCGGCAACGTGGTCAAGGCCATGGCCTCGGCCAAGCAGGGCTATCCGGTGATCGGCCGGGTGATGGCGCGCCGCCCCGCCACCGCCATCGCCCCCCATGAGCTGATCGATCACATGAACCGGGAATTGCGCGCCACCGTGCGCGAGGTGCACCGCCTGACGCCGACCATCGTCGAGGTGATCATCCACGCGCCGGCCGCCGTGCGCGCCTTCAATCCGGGGCAGTTCTACCGCCTGCAAAACTTCGAGGCGCTGGCAGCCAGAACGGCGGACACCGTGCTCGCCATGGAAGGGCTCGCCATGACCGGCGCCTGGGTCGACAAAAAGGCCGGCCTGGTTTCGGTGATCGCCCTGGAGATGGGCGGTTCGTCGGACCTCTGCGCGCTCCTTAAACCGGGCGAGCCGGTGGTGCTCATGGGCCCGACCGGCACCGCCACCGAGACGCCGGGCGGCGAGAAGGTGCTGCTGGCCGGCGGCGGGCTCGGCAACGCGGTGCTGTTCTCGATCGGCCAGGCGCTTAAGCGCGCCGGGTCCAAGGTGATTTATTTCGCGGCTTATAAGGCGATCGCGGACCGCTACAAGGTGGAACAGATCGAGGCCGCCGCCGATACCATCGTCTGGTGCTGCGACGAGGCGCCGGGGTTCGAACCAGACCGCGCCGGCGACCTGGCCTTTACCGGCAATATCGTCGAGGCCATCTCGGCCTACGGCACCGGCAAGCTCGGTCCCCCGCCCATCGCCCTGGACGAGATCGACCGCATCATCACCATCGGCTCCGACGTCATGATGGGGGCCGTCGCCGAGGCGCGCCACACCGTCTTGGCGGACCTGCTCAAGCCCGGCCATGTGGCCATCGGCTCGATCAATTCGCCCATGCAGTGCATGATGAAGGAGATCTGCGCCCAGTGCCTGCAGCACCACGTCGACCCCAAGACCGGTGAACACACGGTGGTGTTTTCCTGCTTCAGCCAGGACCAGCCGCTGGACGTGGTCGATTTCAAGGGCCTGGGCCAGCGCCTGGGCCAGAACCGCACCCAGGAAAAGCTCACCGCCCAGTGGATCGACCACTGCTTGCGGGAATTGAACCTGCGCGACCAGGCGGGGTAGAATGTTCCCCCAAGGCCCCCGCGCAATGGGGGCGTAAACACCACGGGGGAGCCATGCTGTTCATTCACAACGATGTGTCCGCGCGCGTGCTGGAGATGGCCGACGTCATCGCCGTGCAGGAGGACGCGTTCAAGCAGGCGGCGGCGGGCACCGCCGTGGCGCGGCCGCGCATCGACGTCTACGTGCCGTGCGACCGCAAGGACGGGTACTGGCGCTGGGGCACCATGGAAGGCGCCAACGACGGCTATTTCGCCATCCGCATGAAGTCCGACATCATGACCTGGCCTGAGGCCGACCAGGGCCACCGCACCGCCGAGAAATACTGTATCGAGCCCGGCACCTTCTGCGGGCTGATCATGCTGTTCTCCACGCGCAACGGCGAACCCCTGGCGCTGATCAACGACGGCATCCTCCAGCACATGCGGGTCGGCGGCGCGGCGGGGCTCGGCGTCATGTACATGGCGCGTGAGGATGCTGAAACCCTCTGCATCATCGGCTCGGGCGGCATGGCGCGGACCTATCTGGACGCCATCCAATGCGTGCGGTCGATCAAGCGCGTGCGCGTCTATTCCCCCACCAAGGCCAACCGCGAAGCTTTTGCCGAGGAAATGACCGAACGCTTCGGCCTTGCGGTCGAGCCGGTCAACGACGCCCGGGCGGCGGTCAGGGGCTGCGATATCCTGGCCTGCTGCACCGATTCCATCACCCCGGTGTTCGACGGCGATTGGATCGAGCCCGGCATGCATATCGCCAACCTCAACTGGCATGAATTGTCGCGCGATTCGGTCGCCCGGATCGACCGCATGAGCCGCAAGGGGCAGTTGGAAGACGGGCTCAAGACTTATCTCGACGGCCAGAATTCCTACATCTGCGGCACCGAGGAAGAACGCGCCCGCATCCCCAGCGGCGCCTTCGAAGAATCGCCGTTCGGCGCCCTGCGCGCGGACGTCGAGCGCATCCCCTTCGAGGAGATCCTGCTGGGCACGGAACCCGGGCGCAGGTCCAACGACCAGGTCACCTTCTTCCAGAACTCGGGCAACCAGGGCCTCCAGTTCTCGTCGGTCGGCGCGCTTTGCTACAACAAGGCCAAGGAGGCCGGACTGGGCCGCGAGCTCCCCACCGAATGGTTCCTCCAGGACATCAGGAATTAACGGGTGGGTGGACGGAAAAACTCTGCCTTGCGGCCCGATGCTTCGAGACACGCGCTACGCGCGTTCCTCAGCATGAGGAGAAGTCGACACGCGCTACGCGCGTTCCTCAGCATGAGGAGGAGTTGACACGCGCCACGCGCGTTCCCCGGCATGAGGAGAAGTCGACACGCGCCGCGCGCGTTCCCAGCATGAGGAGGAGTTGACACGCGCCACGCGCGTTCCCTGGCATGAGGGTAAGTTATAGAAATAACTCATTCCTTATCCTGAGGAAGGCCCCTGGGGGGCCTGTCTCGAAGGATGGGCAACTGCATCAAACGGTTTTTCGCCAGCCTGCTAGAACCGCCGCTAATCGCCGCCGCCGGAGAGGACGACGACCGTGCGCCGGGGCAGGTTGCGCTTGGTGAAGCGGATGGTGGGCGAAGGGTGGAAGCGCGCGCGGTAGCCTTGGCCCCGCATCAGGTCGAGGAAGCGGTCGACCAGGGTGGGGCCGAAATAATGCATGGGCATCACCACCCGCGGGGCCAGCGCCTTGATCACCTGGGCGAATTCCGCCTGGGCCATGGTCATGCCGTCGTCGATGGGCACTAAGAGGATATCCACCGCGCCGATGCGGGCCAAATGCGCCGCCGTCAATTGGTGGTGGAGATGGCCGAGATGGACGATGCAAAGCCCATTGGTCTCGAAGATGAAGATCGAATTGCCGGCGACTTCCATGCCGCCGCCGAGCCCCCGGATATTGGTGGCGACGTTGCGCACGCGCAGGTCGCGGAGCGTCACGTCGTGGCGCGGATAGCCGCCTTCGGCGGTGACCCAGCCGCGCAAGGCATGGGTGATTCCGGGCTCGACGAAATCGGTGTAGTGGGTTTCATGGGCGTGGTTCATGGTGACGATGTCGGGCGGCAGGGCGGTGCGCACATAGCCGTTGTAATCGGTGATCGCGCTCACCCCCTCAGGGGTGCGGATGAGGTAGGAGGAATGGCCGAGATAGCTGAGCTCCACCGAGCCGGCGGGCGGCGGCGCGCCGAGGATGGCCTGGACGCGCACCATGGGCCGGGGCGGCCGAGACCAAGGCGCGCCCGGCCCGGGCGGCGAAAATCGCGCCCGCATCATCGGCCCCGGCCCCGGGCCCTGGGCCACCGGCAGGCAGCCCACCGCCTGGGCGGCGACCGGCGGCGCCACCGCCAGGGCGGCACCCACTAGGCAAACTGCGGCAAACAATCGGCGGAGTGATAATCGGCCACTGGGGTTCGCTCGGGGCATGATCTTCGTCTCGCTAGGGGACCGCGCGCCCGATCCTAACAAACGCCCGTGCCGCTGTCGCCCCGGCAAGGGGCGCGTCGAAAAAGGCCCCGGCAAGGGGCGCGTCGAAAAAGGCCCGGCCAGGGACGCGTCGAAAAAGGCCCGGCAAGGGGCGCGACCAAGAGGCCCTTGGGAGGGCACGCGCCTCACAGCCGGGACGGTGACGGGCTGCTAGGCCCCCCGGGACCGCCGCCAGGAACCCACCACGAATTTGTCCACCGCCGCTGGAAAGGCCCTCGCCCGGTGCCGAAACTTCCCACTAGGCGGTGGACCGCTTGGTGGCAGCAGGCCGATTCGGGGTCCCCTCGTCGGGGTGGTGAATGGTCGCCGACGAGTTGAATCGGAAACGCTGCGGCAACTTTTCCGGCACGGTAAAGAATAGTTTAATAAATTTGGGTTTTATTCACCCCCGGCCTTATGGAATGATCTTGATCAGAGGTGGAAAACCATGATCCGTCCATTGATTATGGCGGCGGGGGTGATCTTGCTGCTCCACAGACCGGCCTACGCGTATCTCGACCCGGGCACCGCGAGCATTATCTTGCAGGCGGTGGTCGGCATGGTCGCGGCGGCGGGGTTGTTTTTCCGCGCCCATCTGGCTCGGTTAATTTCGCTCTTTCGGCGCCTAGGAAAAACTGATCCCGGTTCCAACGCCCCCGGTATCAATGCCGAGGACAATGGCGATAGGTTGAGACACAAACCCGCCGATGGCGATTGACCCAGCATCCTTTAGGGACCCTTCCGGACAGGTCTATGTGGACCATGGCCGGGTTTTTCGCACGGTACGGCCCGTCGCACTCGACGATTATGTTTTTGTAAGGGATGCCAACGCCTTGGCGCCGCTGATCGCGCGCGGCATGGTGATCGGCTGTGAAGAGGTCGACGGCGCCCAATTGGGCGAAGACGCGCCGGATGGCGGAATCGTTCTCGAACATCCGAAAATTCCCTTTTGGTCCTACCCTTACGAATGGCCGTTCGGTGCCCTCAAGGCCGCGGCCCTTACCCATCTCGACATCCAGATCGCGCTTCTGGACCACGACATCGCCTTGTCCGATGCCTCGGCCTACAACGTCCAGTTCCTCGGCCCGCGGCCCATCTTCATCGATACCCTTTCGTTTCGCCGCTATCGCGAGAACGAACACTGGGTCGGGCACCGCCAGTTTTGCGAACAATTCCTCAATCCGCTTTTGTTGCGGGCGCGGTTCGGCGTGCCCTTTCAAGACTGGTATCGTGGGCGGCCCGAAGGCATCCCCACCGAGAATCTGGCCAGCTTGGCCACCTGGCGCCATTACCTGTCATGGCGGATGTTGTCCCATGTCATCATGCCCTCCCGCCTGCAAGGGGCGGCCGGTGACAGGGTCATGAAAAGCGCCGTCAAAGCACGGGCGCGGGGCCTTCCCAAATGGAGCTACCGCGCGACCCTGGTTCAACTGCGGTCCTGGATCGCCAAGCTCTCCATCCAGGGCCATGGCAAATCCGTGTGGGGGGCCTATGCCGGCGACAACACCTACGACCAGCAAGATGCCCGGCAAAAACGCGCCATAGTGGCCGAATTCGTCCAAGCGGTTGCTCCCAGGCAGCTCTTGGATCTTGGCTGTAATACCAGCGAGCATTAAGCGAGACTCGATAGGGGATTCCCAAGCGGCTAGAAGTCTGACTCAATGAGGCGAACATAATTCAGGGGTTCGCCATGGGTAGAACGGTTGCGTTACGGGAAGATTTTG
>SMXQ01000153.1 GCA_004356985.1 Alphaproteobacteria bacterium
GACGAGGCTTTTGGGCACCCTCCTGCGGTAGTAATAGGTGCCGCCCCGGTTGATCAAGCCAGTTGGTTTCGCCATGTCAGCCATCCCTCGTGTGTACCACTATTGTGGACCACTTGGGACTCTAAGCTGTTGTCATGGCGTGAGTTTTAAGGATACCGCCGGTTTCAGGCGGAATGGTGGAGCCGAGGGGAATCGAACCCCTGACCTCGACATTGCGAACGTCGCGCTCTCCCAACTGAGCTACGGCCCCACCGGCCCGGGTCGCGGGAAGGCGGATAATGTGGGCGGCCGCGGCTTTCTGTCAAGCACCCGGCGGCGGCGGCCCTTGCGTGCGCCTCCCATCGCCGCTAGGTTTCCGCCGACGGTGAATTTCCGGAACAAAGAGACCAACGCCCATGCAGTCTTTCCTCGGTTTATTGGACATCATTCTCGAGCTTTACGTCTGGCTCCTGGTCATCTGGGTCGTCATCAGCTGGCTGGTCTCCTTCGACGTGATCAATACGCGTAACCGTTTCGTCTATCTGGTGAGCGACTTTCTTTACCGCATCACCGAGCCCGTGCTGCGGCCGATCCGGCGCGTGGTGCCGAACCTCGGCGGCATGGACATCTCCCCGGTGATCCTGATTCTCGGCATTTGGTTGACCCGCAGCCTGATGCGGGAATATTTCTGGTCGTGACGACACCTGCCCTGGCGCCCCCGCGATCCGTTTCCGTATCCGCGCGCGTCACCGGCGACGGAAAATGCGTGCTGGTGCCGGTGCGCCTGACCCCCAAGGCCGGGCGCAACCGGATCGTCGGCGTCAGAGCCGATGCCGACGGGACCCGGCGCCTCGCGGTCAGCGTCACCGCCGTGGCCGAGGACGGCAAGGCCAACGGCGCCCTGATCGCGCTTCTCGCCAAGACCTGGAAACTCCCCAAATCGGCGATCGCCATCACCGCCGGGGCCAAGGCGCGGTCCAAAACGGTGCGGGTGGCGGGCGACCCGGCGCAAATTCTCCAACGGGTCCATCGCCACGGTTGCCAAGCGTGAGCGACGGCGCCAGGGCTTCGATCATCGACGGTAAGGCCACCGCCGAGCGCCTGCGGGCGCGGATCGGCGCCGCCGTGAAACGTCTCAAGGCCGACCACGGCCTGACCCCGGGCTTGGCGGCGGTTCTGGTCGGCGAGGACCCGGCGAGCGAGATCTACGTCCGCAACAAGGGCCGCGCGACCGAGGCCGCGGGCATGGCGTCCTTCACCCATCGCCTGGCCGCGGATAGCGATCAAGGGGCGCTCATCGACCTGGTCCGGAGCCTGAACACCGATGATTCCGTCAACGCAATCCTCGTCCAGCTGCCGCTTCCCGATCACATCGACGCCGATCGGGTGACCGAAGCCCTGGACCCGGCCAAGGATGTCGACGGCTTTCACCTGATCAACGTGGGCAGGCTCTCCGCCGGCGTCGGCGGCGGGCTGGTCCCGTGCACGCCCCAGGGCTGCGTGATGCTGTTGAAGGACGCGCTGGGCGCCCTCGCCGGGCTCCACGCGGTGATCCTGGGACGCTCCAACCTGGTCGGCAAGCCCCTGGCGCAACTCCTGCTTGGCGAAAACTGCACCGTGACCATCGCCCATTCGCGCACCCGCAACCTCGCCGCCGAGACCGTCCGCGGCGATATCCTGGTCGCCGCGGTGGGCCGCCCGGCCCTGGTCAAGGGCAGCTGGATCAAGCCCGGCGCCGCGGTCATCGACGTCGGCATCAACCGCATGGAAGGCGTGGCGGGCAAGAGCCGGCTGGTGGGCGACGTGGATTTCGACCAGGCGGTCACCGTGGCGGGCCATATCACGCCGGTGCCGGGCGGCGTCGGCCCCATGACCATCGCCTGCCTGCTGCGCAATACCCTGATCGCCACCGCCGCCCAGGCGGGCCTGCCGGCGCCCGAGATTTAGGCCAGGCCCCAGGCACAGGACGCCGAACACCCCGTCATGAGCGCCAGCTTCACCCCCCTGATCGCCGCCACCCTGGCCTTCGTCATCGGCCATTTGGTGCTTTCGGCGGCGCCCGTCCGCGCCGCCCTGACCGGCGCGCTTGGCCGCATGGGGTTCCTTGCCGGCTATTCGCTTTACGCCATCGCCACCTTCGTCTGGATGAACAAAGCCTTCACCCGCGCCCCGTTCGAAGACCTGTGGGGCGACCCGGCCTGGGCGCGCTGGCTCGCGGTGGCGGTCATGCCGCTGGCGTCAACGCTGCTCGCCGCCGGCGTCACCACCGCCAACCCAGCGGCGCTGGGATTCGAAAAACTGATGGCCGCCAACCGCATCCGGGCCGCCCTCGGCCAGCCGCCCGGCCCCCAGCCGCCCGGCATCCAGCCCGTCGGCATCCAAAAGGTGACGCGCCATCCGGTGCTATGGGCCATCGCCCTTTGGGCGGCGCTTCATCTCGCCGCCAACGGCGATCTCGCGGCGCTGATCTTCTTCGGCGGCATCCTGGTCTTGAGCCTGGCCGGCATGGTTCACATGGAGGCCCGCAAGCGGGCCGAGCCGGGCGATGCCTGGACGCGCTTCGCCGAGCGGTCCTCGCTGATCCCCTTTGCCGGCATCGTCCAAGGCCGCGTCCGGTTGAGCCCCGGCGAGATCGGCTGGGGCCGGATCGCCGCCGGACTCATCCTCTATCTGGTTTTCCTGTTCGGCCACCGCGTCGTCATCGGCGTGCCGCCGCTGCCCTGGCTCGCGGGCTAAGCAGCGCCGCGCCGCGGCTCAACCCCGGCGTTTTTTCAGCAGCCTGAGCCTGAGCGCGTTGAGCCGGATGAACCCCTCGGCGTCGCGCTGGTCATAGACGGTGTCGTGCTCGAAGGTGGCGAGATCCTGGTCGTAGAGGCTGTTGGGCGACTTGCGCCCGACCACCGAAGCCGAGCCCTTGAACAGCTTGACCCGGACCGTGCCCGAGACGTCTTTCTGGCTTTCGTCGATGGCCGCCTGGATCATTTCCCGTTCCGGCGAGAACCAGAAGCCGTTGTAGATGAGTTCGGCATAACGCGGCATCAGTTCGTCCTTGAGATGGGCCGCCCCGCGATCGAGGGTCAGGCTTTCGATCCCCCGGCGCGCGGCCAGAAGCACGGTGCCGCCAGGCGTTTCATAGACGCCGCGGGACTTCATGCCGACGAACCGGTTCTCGACGATGTCGGCCCGCCCAATGGCGTTGGCGCCGCCCAGTTCGTTGAGCCGGGTCAACAGCGCCGCGGGGGTGAGCGCCGCGCCGTCGATGGCCACCGGATCGCCGTTTTCGAACATAATCTCCACATAGGTGGGCCGATCGGGGGCCGCCTCGGGCGCGACCGAGCGGGTGTAGATCTCCTCGTCGGGCTCCACCCAGGGGTCTTCCAACGCCTTGCCCTCATAGGAAATGTGCAGCAGGTTGGCGTCGGTCGAATAGGGGGGCTCGCCGCCTTTGTCGGTGTCGATGGGAATCTGGTGGGACTTGGCATATTGCACCAGGGTGCTGCGCGAGGTGAGGTCCCATTCCCGCCACGGCGCGATGACCTTGATGTCGGGATTCAGCGCGTAGTAACCGAGTTCGAAGCGAACCTGGTCGTTGCCCTTGCCGGTGGCGCCATGAGACACCGCATCGGCGCCGGTGGCTTCGGCGATTTCGATCTGGCGCTTGGCGATCAGCGGCCGGGCGATCGCCGTGCCCAGCATATAGGTGCCTTCGTAAAGCGCGTTGGCGCGGAACATGGGGAACACGTAATCGGCGACGAAGGTTTCGCGAAGGTCTTCGACGAAGATTTCCTTGACGCCCATGTCTTCGGCTTTCTTGCGCGCCAGGCCCAGTTCCTCGCCCTGGCCGAGGTCGGCGGTGAAGGTCACCACCTCGCAGGCGTAAGTGTCCCGCAGCCAGTGCAGGATGACCGAGGTATCGAGCCCACCCGAATAGGCGAGCACTACTTTGCCGATCTTTTCGTTCAATGCCCAAAACCCGTGTGAATGAGGGTGGCCCAAGCCACCGGCGGCGGGAGACCGGCCACCGGCGCGGGAGACCGGCCACCAGCGTGGGAGACAGGCCACCAGCGTGGGAGACCGGCCACCGGCGCGGGAGAATAGTCACAAACGCCGCCCCCCGCAACATCAACCGACGCGCCGCCGGGAACGCTTTTTGCCCCCGCGCGGCAGGCACCGCATGGGTTTCCCGGAGAATCGGCGGTGCGGATAATCTTTCCCATGACAAACCGTCAACCCGGCGTTAACTTTGTTGCGGGTATTTATGCTGACACCGTGGGCGCGATAAGCCCCCCAGCATGAAGATGAGGGACGACATTCAATGCCATTACGAGGAGCAATCGCGGCGGTGATCGTATTGCCGTTCCTGGCCGCCGCCGCCGCCCAATCACCGGCGCCGCATCCCCCGGCAGCCGCGAATATCCTCGTCGCCACCATCGGCACCCTGACCGCCAAGGAAAAAGAGGCCATCGCCTTCCGCCATCTGCAGACCGAACTGATGGTGGCGGCGCTGTCGTGCGGGAGCCAGGAGTATCGTTCCAAATACAACACCTTCATCCTCCGCTACCGCCCGGCATTGCGGCGCAACGGGCGGACCCTGCGGGTTATCTTCAAGCGCAATTATGGCGCCAGCGCAATGCGCCGGCTCGACGATTACGTTACCCGGCTCGCCAACGAGGCTTCGGTGCGTTCCATGCAACGCAACGATTTCTGCGCCGCCGCGGGGCGTAAACTGGATGCGGTTCTCACCGCCAGCGCCAGCGCCTCCGCACGCGGGCTTTTGCAGCGGGCGCAAAACCAGTAAGCGCCGGCGGCATCCCGCCCGGGCGCCAGATCCGCCATGAGACAGCGAAGAACCCGCGCCCCCAAAGGCGCGGGTTCTTGGTTGCGAGAGGTTTAGGCCGAACCGGTCAGAAGATGATTTCCACCCGCCGGTTGCGCGGCTCGCGGACGCCGTCGGCGGTGGCCACCAAGGGCGCGGACTCGCCCCGGCCCACCAGGGAAATATTCCCGGAACTGATGCCGAGCTTGACGAACGCCACCCTCGCGGCCTGGGCGCGGCGCAGGGACAGCCTCATGTTGTAGCCGGTCTTGCCCGAGCGGTCGGCATGGCCGGTGAGATTGACCCGCACCAAACCGCGGCGCTTGGAATAGGCGGCGGCGGCTTCCAACACCAACTGGGCATCGCCACGGATATC
>SMXQ01000154.1 GCA_004356985.1 Alphaproteobacteria bacterium
AAGACGGATTCCTTCATGGCGACCCTTGGCGCGCGCGTGGTCTGCGTCGACGACACCGGTCCCCGGGCGTTGACCACGGCGTCCTGGTTGCGACAGATGGGTTGGCAGGCCTACGTGCTGGAGGGGGGCGCGGATTCCGGGCCGCGGGCCCAGGGCGCCTATCTGCCGGACCTCCCCGACACCGGCGACGGCGGCGTGGACACCGTGTCGGCCAAGATGCTGGCCGTCGCCAATAGGCGGGCCAAGGCGCTGATCCTCGATTTCACCCGCAGCCTGGACTACGCCAAGGGCCATATCCCCGGCGCCCGGTTCGCCATCCGCGCCCGCCTGGCCGAGACCCTGCCGGGCCTGGACCAGAGAGAGATGGTGGTGCTGACCTCCGACGACGGCCGTCTGGCGCGCTTCGCCGCCGCCGAGGCCCAGGCCGCCGCCAAGGTTCCGGTGAAAATTTTAGCCGGCGGAAATGCCGCCTGGCGGCGCGACGGCCTGGCCCTGGCCCAGGGGCTCGAAGATGCCGCCGACCCGGTGGACGACGATGCCTTCTGGCGGCCCTACGAGAGGGCCGAGCACGTCGAGGACGCCATGGCCCAGTATCTCAGCTGGGAAAAAGGGCTGGTCGCGCAAATCGCCCGGGACGGCACCGCGCGCTTCAAGGTGTTGGTGCCTTAGAGCACTATCCGGCCAGGTTGAACCATTTGACCGGGATGATTTTGCGTCGAGGCTAGGCGCGCTTCGCATGGCGATGCGGTGCATCGGCAAAGATTCGCAACGCCGCCACGCCGCAAAAGCACCCGGCCTACGGTGGGGCTCATCATGCGCAGCGTGTATCCACACGACGGCCCCCAGGGTGCGTTGCGGCCGTCGTGCGGATGCACGCTGCGCATGACGCCCGATGCACCGCATCGCGCTTCACGCCGCGCCTACCCTGGAGGCCGTCGTGCGACTGCACGCTTCGCATGATGAGCACCCATCAAATTGATTCAATTTGGCCGGATAATGCTCTAACCGACCATCCGGCGCACCACCCGCCCGAAGGTCAATCCCTGGACGACGATGGAAAAGATGACGACGCCATAGGTCATGGCCAGGACCACGTCTTTCTGCGGGAAATCGGGGATCGACAGGGCCAGGGCGACGGAGATGCCGCCGCGCAATCCGCCCCAGGTGAGCACCGGAATGGCCCCCTTGGTGAATTCTTTCCTGAGGCTGAGGGCGGCGATGGGCACCGAGACGGCGGTCAGGCGCGCCGCTAGGACCACGGGGATGGCCAATGCCATGAGGAGGAAGGTTTGGCCGGTGAAGGTCAGCGTCAGGATCTCGAAGCCGATGATCAGGAAAAGCACCGAATTCAACACCTCGTCGATCAGCGACCAGAATGTGAACAATTGGTCTCGGGTGGTCGCGCTCATGGCGAATTGCTTGCCGTGGTTGCCGATGAGGATGCCGGCGACGACCATACTGATCGGGCCGGACACGTGGATGGCGATGGCGATGGAATAGGTGAGCGTCACCAGGGCCAGGGTGATGAGAACCTCGAGATTGTACTCGTCGATGGAGCCGATGGCGCGATAGGCGATGAAACCGGTGGCCAGTCCCAGGGCCGCGCCGCCGAGAGCCTCGGTCACGAACAACTGGCCGATGGCCGCCGCCGAGAGGGCGTCGCCGGCCTCGGTGCCGGCAGCGACGGCGACCAAGATGGTGAAGACGACGATGCCGACGCCGTCGTTGAACAGGCTCTCGCCGGCGATCTTGGCTTCGAGGGACGGCGGCACTTTGATGGTCTTGAGGATGCCGAGCACGGCGATGGGGTCGGTGGGCGAGATCAAAGCCCCGAACACCAGGCAGTAGGCCAAGGGAATTGGCAATCCGGCCAGGCCCGCCAGCAGGTAGATGGCGGTGCCGACCAGCATTGTGGAGATCGCCACGCCGATGGTGGCCATGGCGCCGATGGCCCATTTGCGCCGGGCGAACTCGCCCAAGTTGACGTGCAGGGCGCCGGCGAACAGCAGGAAGCTCAGCATCCCCTTCATCAAGATTTCGGGGAAGGCGATGCCTTCCACCGCGCCCCGGACCGTCGCCCGGAATCCCAGCGATGGCACCGCCAGGTCGAGGGCGAGGACGGCCATGGAGGCGAACAGCGCGATCACCACCAGGCCGATGGTGTGGGGCAGCTTGAGCCAGCGGTGATTGAGGTAGCCGAAGGCGGCGGCCAGGGCGAGAAGGATGGCGGCAAGATCGAGCAGTGTCGTCGTCATCTCATCTCCTCAGTGGTTCCCTCGGGCGCGGACGGCATCGGCCGCGGCCCCGGATTGTAAAGGCTTGCGATAAGCGGTGCGGAAATAATCGGCGGGCGTGCGTTCCAAGACGCGTGTCCTTAGGCGATCACGGGCGCCGTGTATTCGGCGTGCGCGCGGGTGTGGGCGGCGAGGGCGTCGCGGTCGATTTCGGGGCGGTAACCGGCGGCCAGATGCAGCGCGCCATGGGCGAAGGCCATGGGGTTGGTGAGCAGGCTGGTCCGCGTCTTGAGGAAGCCGTTGAATTCGCCGGCGTTGGTGATGCCGCCGTCGGTGCCGAGGCGTGCCACGCAGGCCTCCATCCAGCAGCCGATGTCGGCCGCCACCCCGTCGCCCAGCACCGGTTCCATGCTCAGCGCCCGGATGCGGGCGAGCCCGGCGCGCAGATCGATGATCCCGCCCATTTTCTTGAGCTTGAGCTTAATGAGGCCGATTCCGGGCATGGCCCCCGCGCGCTCGATATCGGCCAGCCCGTAAATCGATTCGTCGAGCATCACCGGCACCCGGCTGATGGCGGCGACCGCCCCGTTGGCATCCCAGTCGTCCGCCGCGCAGGGCTGCTCGAACAACTCGATGCCCTCCGGGTCGAGGCCCCGGGCGAAGCTGACGCCGTCTTCCCTGGAAAAACCCCGGTTGGCATCGAGACGGATGACGGCGCGGCCCCCCGCCGCATCACGGACCCGATTGAGGCGGGCGAGGTCGGCCCGCCAGTCTTTGCCGACCTTGACCTTGAGGGTAGCGAAGCCTTGGCCGAGCCGTTCTTCCACCTCGGCCTCGATGGCGCCGGGTTCGGTGGCGTGGAAGGGCGTGAGCAGCGGCAGGGTCACGTCCTCGGCAAGGTGGAGAAGGGGGTTGTCCTCGAGCATTTCCACCGCTGCGATCAGTGCCGAGGCGGCGACCGGGCTCTCATGCCTGCGCAGCCGTGCCATGGCCTTGGCCTCCGCCGTGCCCCGGCCCACCATATGGGCGGCGAGTTCCTTGCAGAATTCGAAACCGCCGGCCACCGATTCTATGGAATAACCCGGCGAAATGTGGCCTTCGCCCCAGGCGCTGCGGCCCTGGCCGTCCCGGGCCTCCACCAGGATCGGGTCGAAATCCTCATACACCCGGTAGGACACGTGATAGGGCACGGTCAGCGGCAGGTGCACCAGGTGCAGGGTGAGGCCAGCGAGGTCGGTCATCGGGCTGGGCCGCGCTCAGGCGGCGGCCGGGACCGTATCGCCCTTGATCTGGGTGCGGTGGAGAATACGGCGGGCAGCTTCGTCGAACGCATCGCGCCGGTGCAGGGTCGCGAGATTGTCCCACATCAACAGGTCGCCCGGGGACCAGACATGGGCGGTGGCGAAGGCGTCCTGGGTGGCATGGGCCCAAAGCCGGTCCAACAGCGCCTCGCTTTCATCGAGCGCCAGGCCGATGATGCAGGCATTGCGCCGGCGGCCCAGGAACAGGCAAATGCGGCCGGTGACCGGGTGGCGGGTGACCAGCGGGTGCCGGGCGCCGGGCGCGGCACTGGGGTCGGTCACTTCCGAATAGCCCTTGCGCTTCATTCCCGCCGAGTTGTAAGTCGCGTCGTGAATGCACCTCAGCGGCGCGATCCGCGCCTTCAGGTCCGCATCCAGGGTCTCATAGGCCAGGACCATGTTGGCGAAATAGGTGTTGCCACCGTCGGTTGGCAGCTCCAGCGCCTGCAGCAAGCTGCCCCGGGGGGGCATCTCGGTATAGGTCATGTCGGCGTGCCAGACGGCCTCGCCGGCGCCGAGATTGCCGATCGGCTGGCCGCCCTCCACCACGTTGGAAATGACGTTGATTTCCGGATGCTCGGGCAGGATCGGCCCGCCGTAGGGGTTGGGCCCCGGCGGGTCGAGTTCGCCGAACAGACGGGTAAAGGCGATCAGCTGGTCGTCGTCCAGGCTCTGGCCGGGATAGACCAGCAACAGGTGCTCGGCCCAGGCGCGGCGCAGAGCCGACGCGCTCTCCGCGTCCACCGGTCCGGCCAGGTCGATCCCCGTCACCTGGGCGCCGAGCGGGCCGTCAAAAGGCGTGATATCTAACTCCAAGGCCATGGCACCAGCATACACCAGCGCCATCAGACGCGCAGCACGATCTTGCCCATATGGGCCGAGCTTTCCATCAGCGCATGGGCCTTGGCGGCCTCGGCGAGCGGGAACACCGTGTCGATCACCGGGCGGATGCGGCCCGCCTCGATCAGCGGCCAGACATGGACGCGGAGCTTATCGGCGATGGCGCCCTTGAAGGCGGGATCCCGCGCCCGCAGCGTCGAGCCGGTCAGCGTCAGGCGTTTCAGCATGACCGGCATCAAGTTTAGCTCGACCTTGGCGCCGGCCATGAAGGCGATGGAGACCATGCGCCCATCGGGCGCTGCGGCGTGGATATTGCGCTGGACGTAATCGCCGCCGACCATATCGAGAATGACATCGGCGCCGGGCGCGGCCTCGGCCTTGATGATTTCGACGAAATCCTCCTCGCGGTAATTGATGGCGCGCACGGCGCCCAGTTCGACGCATCGGGCGCATTTTTCCGCCGTGCCGGCGGTGGCGAAAACCTTGGCCCCAAAGCTTGCGGCCATCTGGATGGCGGCAGTGCCGATGCCGCTGGTCCCGCCGTGAACCAAAAATGTTTCGCCCTCGGCGAGCCCGGCCCGGTCGAAGACGTTGGACCATACCGTGAAGAAGGTTTCCGGCAGGGCGGCGGCCTCTTCCAGGCTGAGGCCCTTGGGCACGGGAAGGCATTGGACGGCGGGGGCGGTGGCGAACTCGGCGTAGCCGCCGCCGGTAAGCAATGCCGTGACCAGCTCGCCCACTGCGGGCGCGTTTACGCCTTCGCCCACCGCCACCACGGCGCCCGCTACTTCCAGGCCGGGCAGGGGGGAGGCGCCCTTGGGCGGCGGATAGAGACCCTGGCGCTGGACCACGTCGGGCCGGTTGATTCCCGCCGCCGCCACCCGGATCAGGACCTCGCCGGGCCCTGGTTCCGGCACGTCGAGGGTGACTGGTTTCAACATTTCGGGGCCGCCCGGCTCGGTGATCTCCATGGCGGCCATGGTCTTGGGAATTTCGCTCAGGGTCATTTGCGCCTTGGTATGGTTGATGGTGGAACGCTATCTTGGCGGCCATATTGCGCCGCGCCCACATGCCGGGTCAAACGGCTAGGAGCGCACCAGGAGGAACCTTGCCATGACCGTCCCCCTCACCGCCTATGTCGCCGAATTCATCGCCGGGACCGGCTATGGCGATATCCCCGACGAGGTGATCGCGCTCGGCAAGAAGTCGATCCTCGACGGCTTCGGCCTGGCGCTTTCGGGGAATCACGCGAGCTCGGGCGCCCTGGTCCGGGCGCATCTGAGCAGCCTCGGGCTTGGGCCCGGGCCGTCTTTGGTGATCGGCTCGGCCCTGCGCGTGGCACCGCGCTTCGCCGCCTTTGCCAATGGCATCGCCATCCATGCCGACGATTACGACGACACCCAGCTGGCGGTCGCCCGGGACCGGGTTTACGGGCTGCTCACCCACCCGACGGCGCCATGCCTGCCCGCGGCGCTGGCCATGGGCGAGCGGGATCGCGTGTCGGGACGCGATTTCATGGCCGCCTATCACGTCGGCGTCGAGGTCGAATGCAAGATCGCCGAGGCCATCGATCCCCGGCATTATCAACAGGGCTTCCA
>SMXQ01000155.1 GCA_004356985.1 Alphaproteobacteria bacterium
ACGAACTGCTGGAAAGCGACCTTCCCGATGATCCCTTGCTGGTCGCCGATCTGATCGCCTATTTCCCGACGCCGGTCCGCAAGATTTACGCCAAGGCCATCGCCAAACACCGTCTGAGGCGCGAGTTGATCGCCACCTCGATCACCAACCAGGTGGTCAACCGGGCGGGGTTCACCTTCGTCAACGATCTCAAGGACCGCGGCGGCCGGCCGGCGCCGGCGGTGGCCCGGGCGTTCACCATCGTTCGCGACGTCTTCGGCTGCGAGGCCTTGTGGCGGGACATCGAGGCGCTGGACAACAGGCTCGATGCAAAGGTCCAGACGGCGGCGTTGATCGATATCAAGGCGTTGATCGAACGGACCTCCCTTTGGTTTCTCCGGAACGGCCACCATCCCCTGGACATCACCCGTAACGTCGCCCGGTTCCAGCCCTGCATCGAGGCCCTGGGCCGGTCCCTCGCCGATGTGGGCTCGGCCAGCGACCTGGCCGTCATGGAGGCGCGGCGTAGGGATTTCGAGGATAAGGGCATGCCGGCGCGCCTGGCCGGCAGGATCGCGCGCCTGCCGCTGATGGGCGCGGCGCTGGATATCGTCCGCGTGGCCGGTGGCGACGCCACCGCGGTGACCGCCGCGGCGCGGGTCTATTTCGGCATCGGCGCCCGCTTCGGGTTCGATTGGCTGCGCGATGCGGCGCGGGCGATCGAAGTCCAGACCCCTTGGCAGCGTCAGGCGGTTCAGTCCATGGGGGACGAACTCTACGGGCTCCAGTTCGATCTGGTGACCCATGTCATGGATGCCGCCGGCGGCATCCAGGCGGCCGAGGTGGTGGTCGACTTCTGGGCCGATGCCCACAAGGCGGCGGTGGACCGGATCGAGCAGATGTTGGCCGACATGCGGGCCTCAAGCACGCCCGATATCGCCATGATCGCGGTGGCGGTCCGCCAGCTCAGGCTGCTGGTGGACGGCTAGGGCGTCGAGGCGGTGCCCGCCGGCCCCGAAACGGCTTGATGACCGGCCCCCATGCCGGGCCGCTGCCCGGCGCCGGACGCCGCGCGCGGGTCGCCTGGTGTGTTTACGACTGGGCCAACTCGTCCTTTCCCGCGGTCATTCTCACCTTCGTTTTCGCCGCTTATTTCGTCCGCGGCGTCGCCGTCACGCCGGTGCAGGGCACCGGTCTTTGGGCGATGGCGATCACCGCATCGGCGATCGCCATAGCCGTCGTCTCGCCGGTGCTCGGCGCCATCGCCGACCGCAGCGGCGCGCGCAAGCCCTGGCTCGGCGCCTTTACCATCGTGTGTATCGTCGCCACCGGCTGCCTATGGTGGGTCCGCCCGGCGCCGGATTGGATCATCCTCGCCCTGGTGCTGGTCGCAATCGCCAATTTTGCCTTCGAACTGGCCATCGTCTTCTACAACGCCATGCTGCCGGAGATCTGCCCGGAAGACCGCCTCGGGCGCCTCTCGGGTTGGGGCTGGGGGCTGGGCTACGGCGGCGGCCTGGTATGCCTGTTGATCGTGCTGCTGGGGTTCGTTCAGGCCGAAATGCTTCCCTTCGGCCTCGACAGGGCTTTGGGCGAACACGTGCGTATCGCCGCCCCCATCGCCGCCGTCTGGACCGCCGTGTTCGCCCTGCCCCTGTTCCTGATGGTTCCCGACAAGACCGGCCCCGGTCCCGGCGCATTGGCCGCGGTGGGCCTCGGTTTGCGCCAGTTGGCGGGAACCTTCGGGGCGCTTCGCGGGCGGCCCGGAATCCTCCGTTTCCTGGTCGGCAGGATGATCTATACCGACGGGCTCAACACCTTGTTCGCATTCGGCGGGATCTATGCCGCCGGCACCTGGGGGATGGAGATTGACGAGGTGATCGCCTTCGGCATCGCCCTCAATCTCACCGCCGGGCTCGGCGCCGCCGGATTCGCCTGGGTCGATGATTGGATCGGTGCCCGGCGCACCATCCTCATCGCCCTTGTCGGGCTCACATTGTTGGGCGGCCTTATCCTGGTGGCCCCCTCGAAGCCTTGGTTTTGGATCTTCGGCACGGCCCTGGGAATCTTTTTCGGCCCCGCCCAGGCGGCGGGCCGGTCGCTCATGGCGCGCCTGGCGCCGCCCGACATGCGGGCGGAGATGTTCGGTCTTTTCGCGTTTTCGGGCAAGGCCACCGCCTTCCTGGGTCCGGCCATTCTCGGTTGGGTGACGGTCGCCATGGACTCCCAGCGGGCGGGCATGGCCACGGTGCTGGCCTTCTTTGTCGTCGGCTTCGTGATCCTGTGGCCGCTCAAGGAACCGGGCAGGGGCTAGAGAATTTCCGCGCTAAATCGAACCGTTTGACCCCGGTATGCCCTGATGAGAGTGCCCTGATGAATCTGCTTTAATGGCGGAAGTGGCGCATGCCGGTCAGCACCATGGCCAGCCCCGCCTGGTCGGCCGCCGCGATGACCTCGTCGTCGCGGATCGAGCCGCCTGGCTGGATGACCGCCTCGGCGCCGGCCTCGGCGGCGGCCAGCAGGCCGTCGGAAAACGGGAAAAAGGCGTCCGAGGCTACCACCGAACCCTTGGTCCGGGTGCCCTCCTCGCCCGCCGCGCGGCTCGCGTCCTCGGCTTTCCAGGCGGCGATGCGCGAGGCATCGACGCGGCTCATCTGGCCCGCGCCCAAGCCCACGGTGGCGCCGTCCTTGGCGTAGACGATGGCGTTGGACTTGACGTGCTTGCAGACGGTGAAGGCGAAGAGCAGGTCCGCGACCTGGGCCTCGGTCGGCGCGCGCTTGGTGACGATTTTGAGGTCCTCGGGGCCGATGCGCCCGGCGTCCCGGTTCTGGAGAAGGAAACCGCCGGCCAGGGTGCGCACGGTCATGGCGGCGGCGGCGGGGTCGGCCATGGCGCCGGTGGCGAGCACCCGCAGGTTCTTCTTGACGGCGAGGATGCGGCGCGCGTCTTCGCTGATCTCCGGCGCGATGACCACTTCGGCGAACAGTTTGACGATTTGCTCGGCGGTCTCGCCGTCGATCTCGCGGTTGGCGGCGATGATGCCGCCGAAGGCGGACAGCGGATCGCAGGCCAGGGCGCGCAGATAGGCGCCCTTGAGGTCGTCGCCCAGGGCCACCCCGCAGGGGTTGGCGTGTTTGATGATGGCGACGCAGGGTCGAACGAATTCGCTCACCAATTCGAAGGCGGCGTCGGTGTCGTTGAGGTTGTTGAAGCTGAGCTCCTTGCCCTGGATCTGGGCGGCGGTGGCGGCGCCGGGCCGGGGATGGGATGCATCGAGGTAGAAGGCGGCGTCCTGGTGGGGGTTCTCGCCGTAACGCATGGTCTGTTTGAGGCTGCCGGCGAGGGTGAAGCGCGCGGGCAGGGTCTCGCCCAGGCGGCCGGCGAACCATCCCGATATGGCGGCGTCGTAGGCCGCCGTCCGCGCGAAAGCGCGCGCCGCCAGCGCCTGGCGGAACCCCTCGGTGGTGCCGCCGCCATGGGCGTCCATCTCGGCGCGCAAGGCCTCGTAGTCCGCCGGTTCGGTGGCGACGGTGACGAAGGCGTGGTTCTTGGCCGCCGCCCGAATCAGGGCCGGGCCGCCGATATCGATGTTCTCCACGATCTCGGCGCCGCCGGCGTCCTTGGCCACGGTCTCCTCGAAGGGATAGAGATTGATGATCACGAGATCGATGGGCCCGATCCCGTGGGCCTCCATGGCGGCGCGGTCGCCGCCGTGATCCCGCCGGGCGAGGATGCCGCCGTGGATGATGGGATGAAGGGTCTTGACGCGGCCGTCCATCATTTCGGGATAACCCGTGAGTTCGGCGACATCGCGGACCTTGATCCCGGCATCGCCAAGCGCCTGGGCGGTGCCGCCGGTGGAGACCAGTTCGACGCCGTGGTTGGCTAGGAACCGCCCTAGCTCGATGAGGCCGGTCTTGTCGGAGACGCTGAGAAGGGCGCGGGAAATGGCAAGCGAAGCGGAATCAGTCATCGATGGGTTAGGCACCTTTCAATGATGCGGTGGGGCGGGGTCGGCAATGGCATGGGGCGCTGGACGGTCATCTGGCGCCGTGCCCGGCGATGGCGTCGGTCAGGGCCGGGTCGTAATCCGGCGCCAGCCGGGCCAGGGCGGCGCGGAGCGCGACGCCATCGCCCGCCCGCGCGGCCCGCTCCAATTCCGCCAGGCCCGAATTCAGGAGGGCGCGATCCAGCGGCTGGGGCCGGGCGACCAGGACGCCCGGATAGCGCGTCGTCTCGGTGGTCTCGGCCTCGTAGAACAGTTCTTCGGTGAGTTTCTCCCCGGGCCTGAGCCCGGTGATCTCGATGGCGATATCGCCGTCCGGGTCGTGGCCGGCCAGCCTGATCATCTGGCGGGCGAGGTCGATGATCTTGATCGGTTCGCCCATGTCGAGGACGAAGATCGCGGCACTGGCGTCTTCTTCGGTACCCAGCACGGTGGCTTCCAGCACCAATTCCACGGCCTCGCGGACGGTCATGAAATAGCGCTTCATGTCGGGGTGGGTCACGGTCAGCGGCCCGCCGCGGGCAAGCTGGCGCTGAAACAGCGGTACCACCGACCCGGTGGAGCCCAACACATTGCCGAAACGCACCGTCATGAACCGGGTGGCGGTGCCGCCGCCCGGCTCGCCGCCCGCCAGATTGAGGGCCTGGCAATAGCTTTCCGCGACCCGCTTGCTGGCCCCCATCACCGATGCCGGATTGACCGCCTTGTCGGTGGAAATCAGCACCATCGCCTTGACTCCCCCTTGGAGGCAGGCATCGGCAACGTTGCGGGTGCCGATGGCGTTGGTGAGCACGCCTTCTTCCGGGTGGGC
The DNA here is from genome assembly GCA_004356985.1 of Alphaproteobacteria bacterium. Taxonomy (GTDB): domain Bacteria; phylum Pseudomonadota; class Alphaproteobacteria; order SMXQ01; family SMXQ01; genus SMXQ01. Next base: position 4,798 of record SMXQ01000155.1, read on the forward strand.
CTCGACCATGGGCACGTGCTTCAGCGCCGCGGCGTGGAACACCAGGTCGGGCCGGTAATCGGCGATCACGCCGGCCATGCGTGGGCCATCGCGGACATCGGCCAAGACCTGATCCCTGGGCGTCTCGGCGGCGCATTCGGCGATCTCCTGGTCGGCCTCATAGAGCGCGAATTCGGCGTGATCCAACAGCGTCAGGTGGGCCGGCCCGAGGGCCGCGACCTGACGTGCCAGTTCGCCGCCGATGGTGCCGCCGGCCCCGGTCACCAGCACCCGGCGGTTGCGGATCAGTCCCGCCATTGCGGTGCGGTCGAGCACCTGCTGGGGCCGGCCTAAAAGGTCTTCGATGGCGACCGGTCGGGGTTCCACGGCCTGTTCGTCGCCGGGGGTGAAATCGGTGATGCGCGGCAGGCGTGACAGGCTGATCCCATAGCCGTCCGCCAGTCCCAGGAGGTCGCGCATGGGCGCGCCCGTCAGCTGGGGTTCGGTGACCACGAAGCGGTGGGGACGGCGGCCCGCCTTGGTCAGCCGCTCCATGATCTCGTCCAGCGCGGCCGTGCCGCCCAGCACCTCGATCCCGCGAATCCGCCGCCCGACCCGGGAATCCCGGGCATCGACGATGCCGACGACTTGATAATGGGCGTTGGGCGTGCTGCTCATGGCGCGGATGAACATGTCGGTTCCGTCATGGGCGCCGATCAACAGGACCGGGATGCGCGCCGAGTCGACGCGCGGGGTCAGGCCGAATATCTTCTTGTCCTTGACCATCCGATAGGCCACCCGGGAGCCCGCCAGCAAGGCGACCAGCACGAACCAGTTGATGACCAGCGCCGAGCGCGGCAACGCCTCTATCCGGGTCATCCAGAATAAAACGAAAAGGAACACCAAGATCGCTACCGCCGCCGCCCGCGCGATCTGCAACGCTTCGGGAAGCGAGGCGTAACGCCACACGCCTTGGTGCAGCTTCATGGCGGCGAAGACGCAGACCGCCACCGCCGTAAACACCGGGGTCGCCGTGAACACAAGCTCTCGCGAATAGTCGAGCGGATTGCCTCCCAGGCGCAGAGCAAGCGCGGCGACGAATGAAATCGCCGCCATCACGCCGTCGTGGACGACGATGATGCCCAAGCGGAGGAGCCGTCTGGTGGCGCCGTTCATTGGCCGGTGCGATCCCCGATTGCCCGCGGTTGAAAGGGGCTCGGCCCTGCGATCCCCTTGGCCATTGTGGGCCAATCGCCAGGGCAAGTCCATGGCGCCAGGACGGGGCCGGGCTCAGTCGCCGGGATCGGCATCGGGGGGCGTGGCCCGGGCCAGCCAGCCAAGCATCAGGGCGACGATCAACGCCGCCCCGCCCAGGCAGATCAGGTCGCCGGTGGTGTTCACCACCTGGGTCGAAAGGGCGGCCAGCGCCACCAGCATGACATTGCCGCCGCCGATAAACCGCGCCACGCGGGCATGGCTCCAGCCGCGCCGCACCGCGCGCTGATAAAAATGACCGGCATGGGCCTGCCAGATTTTTTCGCCGCGCAGCGCCCGGGCGGCGATGGTGATGGAGGCGTCGGCCAGGTAGTAGGCGGGCAGGGTCAAGGCGGCGACCCAGTATCCCCACATGGCCAGGGTCATCAGCAGCCAGCCGAGAAGGAAGCCAAGCGGCACCGCGCCGACGTCGCCCAGGAATACCCGGGCGGGATGCCAATTGAGAACCAGGAAGCCGCAGGCGGCGGCCCCAAGGATCAGCCCGGCCAACCCGGCCACGGTGGCGGCGGGGCCCCCCTGGACGCCGATCAAGGCCGCCAGCACGAAAACGCCGAAGCCGATGGAGGCGGTCTCGACCCCGGCGAGGCCGTCGATCCCGTCCATGAAATTGAAAAGGTTCATGAACCATATCCAGGCGAGGCCGGCGAACAAGCGATCCAGCGCCAATGGGACAAGGCCCTGGAACAGGGTGAATTTGCCGGGGATGAAGGCGAGCACCACGGCGACGCAAGCGACATGGACCGAGAGCCGCGCCGCCACGGCCACGCCGCGGAGATCGTCCAAGCCCGAGACAACGGCCACCGCCAGGGCGCCGCCGAGGACCATCCAGGAAACGGTATCGCCGGGGCGGTAGAGCCAGACCAGGGCGGCGATCATCGGCCCCGCCACGGCCAGTACGGCGATGCCGCCGCCCCGGGGGATCGGTTGGCCATGGCTGGAGCGCCGGTTGGGGGTGTCGAGCACGGCCCGGCGGATCAGCCAGGCGGTGACCCAACGGGTTAACATCCAGGTGCTGGCCGCCGTGGCCGCCGCCAGGACCACCATCAAACCCGTCCCCCTGGCCGTCAGCAGCGACTCCATGGCGGCCTCCTCGGGCGCCGGACCGGGCGGCCTTGGGCCGGGCGGCGTGGGACCAAACTCATGCCCGCCCGGCCACCCGCCGCAGGGACCAACGGATCACCGCGCCGGGCCGGGGGCCTTCGGCGGTGACGCCGCCGCTGACGACGATCTGGTTCGACCGCTTAACCTCGCCGCTTCCCAGATAGACCGATTTCTCCAAGGCGATATTGCCGCCGTCGGTGCGGAACCGCCAACCGTCGCCCGACGGCAAGCGCAGGAGAATCGCCGTGCCGTCCTGCACCAGGGACGCCGAGACGCCGGGGTGCAGGTGAAAACGGAGATGGAAGACCTTGGGCCGCCCCCGCCGCCAGCGCCAAAGGGCCGGCTTGCGGTCCTCGGCCTTCCGGTCCATCTGGGCCCGGTTCATCTGGGCGAGGTCGGCCACGCCCTGGGGCAGAAGCACATCCTCGCCGCGCAGTTCCTCGCCGTTGGCGGCAAGCCACAGCCGGCGCTCGTGAATCAGCCCGAATCCGCGTTCGTAACCGTTGTGCCGCCCGGTCAGCCAGATCGCGCCGTCGGCCATCGAGGTCTGCCGGCTCACCTCGGTCGGGTGCTTGCCGATCTCGCTGCCGGCACCCGGGGACTCGAATATTTCCGTGGAATTGGTGTCGGCCAGGGTCAGGGTGGAATGGGCGGCGGTCGCGCGCAAGCCCTGGCGCCAGGCCGCGCCGAGGCCGGGCCCGCCGCCGCAATTGACGATCAATCGTTCCTTGCCGACGCTGAATTCCAGGGAAAGCGTGCCGGCGAAGGCATGATCGCGGGCGCCGGCGGGGGGCGGCGCCCCCATGTCGGCGATCAACAGGGTGCGGTTGGCGGTCACCCGCTCGAAGCCGGAATGGGGCGCCGAGCCGAGCGGCTTGCCCGGCGCATCGGCGCGGGCCAGCGCCATGTCGATGAGCCAGGCCTCGGCCTCGGCGGAATCGTTGAACAAGGCCAGCCCCCCGTCCCCATGGCGGAAAAAGCGCAGCATGGGCGCCATGCGGTCGATGGCGTTTTGCACGCCCATTGGAACCGGATGCCCCGCCTGGACCAGGATTTCGCGGATATCCACCAGATCCCGGAGCACGCCGAGCTGCTGGGCCGGGCTGCGCTCCACGTGGCCGCCATCGCCCAGCACCTGGCGGGCGAGTTCGCGTTCCAGCCGTTTCAAGACCCGTGTCAGCCGGCGCCCGCCGAACAGCGCCAGGGAGGCGAACACCTGGCCTTTCAGCATGGTCAATAGCCTGGCCCCGGCAAGCCCGCCGGCCCCGGCCCTGAGCAGGTGGCGGCCCTGGCGGGTGAGGCTTTTCAGGAACGCCGGGGTGAAACCCGGCGCCGCGCTCTGGCCGATGAAATCGGCGCTGGAGATCAAGGCGGTGACGCGGGCGGCCAGGATATCGGGGCGCCAGGCGAGCCGCCGCCAACGGCCGGAATGCGCGATCCAGTCGAGGATCAACGCCCGGGCCACGGCGCGCGCGGGCAGGCCGCCGGCCACCCGCAGATCGCGCAGCCAGTTAAAACCGTGGAGCTCCGCTAGCCAGTCCCGCCCCACCTCGGGCGCCGACCACAGCGCCGCGCCGCCCTCGAAGGCCAGGCCCGGGCGCTCGGCGCTGATCCCGGGCTCCATGAAGATGGGGCGGCCGGCGAAGACGAAGTGCCCCTCCATGATGGCCCGCCCGCGCCCGGCGTCACCGGGCCAGGGGTCGATGGGGACGAAGCCGAGCCGCCCCGGCGTCCGGCCCCCCAGCGTGGTTTCGTGCAGCGGCGTGGCGTAATAGAGGCTTTTCAGCCCATAGCTGAGCGCCCCCAGGTTGCGCGCGTAGGGGCGCCGGGCGATCGCCCAGTACCAGCCCAGCGGCAGGCGCTGGCGCGGCTGGCGCGGCGGATCAGGCGCCGCCGCGGAGCCGTGCGATGTTGGCGGCGTAGGCGCCGGCGCCGCCCGTGAAGGTGGCGGTTCCGGCAACGAGGAGGTCTGCTCCCGCGGCCGCCGCTCGCCCGGCAGTTTCGGCATTGATGCCTCCATCCACTTCCAGATCGATGTCCCTTCCGGTGGCGTCGATGCGCTTGCGCACCGCTTCGATCTTTGCCAATTGGGATTCGATGAACGCCTGCCCGCCGAAGCCGGGATTGACGGTCATCACCAGGACCAGGTCGACGTCTTCCATGACGTTGTCGATGGCCTCCACCGGTGTGCCCGGGTTGAGCGCCACTCCCGCCTTCTTGCCGAGCGAATGGATCAACTGCAGGCTCCTGTGCAGGTGCGGCCCGGATTCGGGGTGAACGGTGATGATGTCGGCGCCGGCCTCGGCGAAGGCGGGGATATGGCGATCCACCGGCGCGATCATCAGGTGCACGTCGAAAGGCAGGTTTGAAGCCGGGCGCAGCGCGGCGACCACGTCGGGGCCGATGGTGATATTGGGAACGAAATGCCCGTCCATGACGTCCACGTGGATGAAGTCGGCGCCGGCCTCGGTCACGGCGGCGATTTCTTCGCCGAGCCGCGCGAAATCGGCGGCAAGAATCGAGGGCGCTATACGGACCGGCTTGGGCACGCGGCTTACCTAGCAGCTTCGCCAATGCGCTGCAAGCGCGCGGCGTAAAATCCGTCCATGCCGCCGGCCCCGGCCATGTGCGAGGGCAGGGTCCTAAGGTCGCCCAGGGGGGTCAGCCAATCCCCGTCTCCGCCGAGCGCCCGGGCATCGACCGCAAGCCGGTGGAAATCCGCATGGGCGTCGAGGAACCGCTGGACCCGGTGTTCGCCCTCTCGGGGGTCGAGGGAACACACCGCGTAGACCAAAACGCCGCCCGCCGCCGTCAGCTTGGCCGCCTGGGCGAGAAGGGCATCTTGGACCGGCGCCAGCCGGTCGGCGTCCTGGGCGTCCTTGGTATAGGCGATATCGGGATGGCGGCGGATGGTGCCGCTGGCCGTGCAGGGCGCGTCGAGAAGCACCCCCTCGAATTCCCTGCCGGGGTCGAATTCGCGCGCGTCAGTGGTGATCAGCTCGGCCTGGAGGCCGGTCCGCGCGAGGTTGCGGCGCACCACCTCCAGGCGCGCGGCGGATTGGTCCAGCGCCGTGACATGGGCGCCGGCGGCGGCCAGTTGCAGGGTCTTGCCGCCGGGCGCGGCGCAAAGATCGAGAATCCGCTTGCCCCGGGGTGCGGGCAGCAGCCGGGCTGGCAGGGACGCGGCGGCGTCTTGCACCCACCAGGCGCCCGCTTGGTAGCCGGGCAAGTCCTCGATCCTGCCGCCGGCCGGCCGCCGCAACCCGCCGGTGGCAAGCACTTCGGCGCCCAGCCGCTCCGCCCAGGCGCCGGCTTCCACCGGGTCGCGCAGGGTGAGGTCGAGCGGCGGCTCGGTGCGGTGGGCCTCCGCCATGGCCCGGGTGGCCGCGGCGCCGTAAGCCTGGGTGCAGATCTCGGCGAGCCAGCCCGGCATGTCCAGCCCCGGCCCGTCGAGCCCCGCCAAGAGAGCGGCGCCGTCGCCCGCCATGCGCCGGAGCACGGCGTTCACCAGCCCCCGGAAACGGCCCCGGGCGAATTTCGCCGCCAGGCGCACCGAGGTGTCCACCGCGGCGTGGGGGGGCGTCTTGAGGATCAGCATCTGGGCCATGCCGAGGGCCAGGATCAGGTGGATCGGCCGCGCGGTTCGCGGCAGCGGGCGCTCCAGCGCGGCCCCGATCAGCGCATCGAGTTCGCCCCAACGGCGCAACACCGTCGCCACCAAGAGACGGGCAAAGGCCCGGTCGCGCGGCGACAGCCGGGCGAATTCGGGCCCGGCCCCGAGCGCCCGCTCCAAGGTCTGGCGCTTGTCCAGGACACGGCCCAGGGCATCCAGGGCAATGGCGCGGGCGGCCGGCGAGGCGGGCTCGGTTGGCGGCTTCATGGCCGGATTGCCGCCCTGGCGCCGCCGCGCGCGCGCGGAGGGGCGGCGCCGAGGATCACCGAGCGGGCCCGGCAACAGGACTCAGCCCCAGGGGCCGCGCACGCCGGCCATCTCGCGCAGCCGGCGCACCCGGGCCTCGGTCGCCGGATGGGTGGAAAACAAGCCGTCCACGGCATGGGCGTGGAGCGGATTGATGATGAACATATGGGCGGTCGCCGGGTGTTGCTCGGCGGCTTCGTAGTCGATGGTTTCGGCTCCCGCCTGCATGCGTTCCAGCGCCGAGGCCAGCCACAGGGGGTGGCCGCAGATCTCCGCGCCGATGCGGTCGGCCTCGTATTCGCGGCCCCGCGAAATCGCCATCTGCACCACCATGGCCATCAACGGGCCTAAGATGGCGATCAGCAACACGCCGATCATGCCGAACGGGTTGTTGCGGCTGTTGCCGCCGAAGAAAAAGGCGAAACTGGCGAGCATGCCGATGGCCCCGGCCAGGGTCGCGGTGATGGTCTGGATCAGGGTATCGCGGTTGCCCACATGGGCCAGTTCATGGCCCATGACGCCGGCCACCTCTTCGTGGGACAACCGGTCCAACAGGCCGGTGGTGGCGGCCAGGGCGGCGTTTTCCGGGTTGCGCCCGGTGGCGAACGCGTTGGGCTGGTCGCTGTCGATGATATACAGCGCCGGCATGGGCAGCCCGGCTTTGAAGGCGAGCTGTTCGACGATGCCGTAGAAGCCCGGCGCTGAACGGCCATCGACCTCCCTGGCGCCGTACATGCGCAACACCATCTTATCGGAATTCCACCACGCGAACAGGTTCATGGCGCAGGCGATGGCCAGGGCGATTCCCGCCCCCACGGCGCCGCCGATGAGGAATCCGATGCCCAGGAAAAGCGCGGTGATCCCCGCCAGAAGCACCGTGGTGCGGAAATAACCCATCGAATTTCCCTTGAACTTGCCTGCCGCCGCCTGCCGCGCCGATGCATTGGCCCGAAGGATTGGGGGGTGCAATCGGGCCCCGGTTTACTTAGAGTGTCCGCGGCGATTATTCAAGCCCGGGACGGTGCATGGCGAACAAACCCAAAGCTAAGGATTCAGCCTCTCCCGCGGGGCCGCCCCCGGCGCCGGCCCAAGCCGCGCCCGATGCCCGGCCCAAGGCGGGTCCGGCGGCGGAAAAAGATGGCGCGCCCGACGCGGCCAACCCCGCCGAGCCAAAACCCGGGCCCAAGAAACCCGACCCCACGCGCTACGGCGATTGGGAAAAGAACGGCCGCTGCATCGATTTTTGACGGCGGCATGCCCGTTGCCGACGGGCCGGGTCCAACCGGAGCCAATGAAACGGCAACGGGCAAGTGAAAATTTTTGATACCTATGGTATAATTCCTTGATCGGGCACTTGACGCCGGCGCGGGCCGGCGCGATCTGGGGCGGGCCCGCCTGGCCCCGCTTGCGAGGATCGCCTGTCCATGCCTGTGCCCACCACCCTGTTCCTGGGCGGCAACCGCCGCCGCCTTCGCCCGGTTGCCTGGTTCCCCACCGCGCCGTCCGCCGGGCGCGCCCGGCGCCTGGCCTGGGTCTTCTCGGCGGCGGCCTGTTTGGCCCTCGCTCCGGCATTGCCGGCGCGCGCGGCGGACGCCGCCCACGGCCGGCCTTCCCAACGCGACGTCCTCGCCGGCCCGGTGGAGGCCCGGGTGATCCGGGTTCGCGACGGCGATACCCTGGTGGTGGCGGCGCGCATCTGGGTGGGCCAGGAGATCGTCATCGACGCGCGGATCAATGGCATCGA